>CADCPY010000058.1 GCA_902803495.1 uncultured Erysipelotrichaceae bacterium | reverse complement strand
ATATGTTCGGCAATATGAAGCATTCCTGGCGTCCGTTTGAGAAGGTCGACTACGATCTTTCCAAGCAGATGATCGACTACGTCGCCAACTTTGTGAAGACGCAGAATCCGAACGGGGAAGGCTTACCGAACTGGCCGTACATTTCCAAAGAGAACAGAGCATACCGTCATCTGGACGGCGTCAGTGAGGGAACGATCTCCGCACTGAAGGCTTTCCGCAAAACGGTATATACATTTACAAAAGATAAAGGACCGATGTAAGCATATGAAATATTTAGGTGTTGACTACTACCCGGAACACTGGGGTTTGGACCTGCTGGATCAGGATCTGGAAGATATCAAGGCATTGGGATGCAACCTCATAAGAATTGCCGACTTTGCCTGGGATATCCTGGAGCCGGAAGAAGGGGTTTACGATTTTACATTCTTTGATGAGGTGATCCGTCACGTCAAAGCGCACGGATTAAAGATCTTAATGTGCACGCCGACGGCCACCATGCCGATCTGGCTCTATGAGAAGTATCCGTCCATCCGTTTCCATGATGAGACGGGATACGAGCAGCCGTTTGGCGCAAGACGTTCCTACTGCATGAATTCCGATATTTATCTGGAGAAATGTGCGGGAATCACGCGTGCATTGGCGGAGCATTACAAAGATGAAGATACGATCGTAGCCTATCAGATGGATAACGAGATCGGACACGAAGGATCCGACTGGTGCTTCTGTGATAACTGCAAGGAGAAATTCCACACGTATCTTGAAGAGAAATACCATGGCGATATCAAGGAGCTGAATGAGCGTTGGGGCACTCATTTCTGGGCGCATACGTACCAGAACTTCAAGCAGATCCCATTACCGCGCAAAGCCTTTGTGGCGCATAACCCGTCCTTACGCTTGGAATGGGAACGCTTCAAGAGTCAGAGTGCCGTGAACTTTCTCAAGCAGCAGTATCTGATCTTAAAGGAAGTCTCTCCGGAAAAGACGGTCATTCATGACTTCTCCGGCGGCTGCTGGAGCAAGCATTACGACCACTTTGAAGCGGCCAAGTACATGGATATTGTTGCCTATAACAACTATCCGGTCTGGGGCGGACAGAGTGAAGCCATGAAGGACTATGAGATTGCCTTCACGCTGGATACGGCCCGAGGCTACAAGAACAAGGACTTCTGGGTCACGGAAGCCATCATGGGAGCGCAGGGACACGATGTCATCGGCAAGGCTCCGAAACCGAAGGAAGCACCGAAGTGGTCGCATTTGGCCATTTCGCACGGTGCGGAAACGATCATCTTCTTCCGCTACCGCGGCTACAACAAAGGTGCCGAGCAGTTCTGCTTCGGGATCGTGGATGCCGATAACGAAAAGCGCAGACGCTACTATGAAACGCAGGAATTCTTCTCGGAAGCCGCCAAGCGCGACTGCCCGCAAAGAAAGAAGGAAGCCTGTCTGATCTACGACTTCGATTCCGCGGCGGCCTTCCGCATTCAGCGTCAGAGCGACACGATGGATTATGAAAAGGAAGCGCAGAAACTGTACCGTCCGTTCTTCGACCGCAATATCACGGTGGATATTCTGAATGCGAAGAGCGACTTAAGCGGCTACAAATACATTCTCTTACCGGCCATGATCGTCATGAAGCCGGACTTCAAGGAGAGGCTGAAACAGTACGCGGCCGAGGGTGCCACCATCATCATGACATTCCGTACCGCCTGGAAGGATGAAGACAACAATCTGGAATTCGGCAAGCGGTTACCGGCCGATTTATCCGACTTAACGGGTTGCGTCATTGAAGAGCATGAAGCACTCCTGACGGGACAGTCCGCCAAGGTTAGATACAAGGATATCCACGGAAAAGGGGAAGTCTTTGAAGAATGCCTGACATTAAAAGGGGCGACACCGTTACTCATGTATGAGGATTCCTCTTTTGGAGAATATCCTGCCGCTACCGTTCATACTTACGGCAAGGGCAAATGTGTCTATCTCGGTACTTCCTTAGAGGCACCGCTCTTAGACAAAGTAATATCCGGTTTACTTTAGGGAACAGCAATGTTCCCTTTTTTAGGACTTTTTCTTCTTTTCTGCCTATTGGATAGAAGAGGAGAAGAATATCATGTGGAATGAAATTATCGTCAGCGGTACAATCAAAGAGAAACAGAAATGGAATACGGCAGTGGAATATCAGCTTGCCACCCAATGCCTCGGAAACCCGTTAACGGTGCGGTGCATCAGCGATGAGATCAATTACGAGTGCGGGGATGAGGTACTCATCAAGGGGGAACTGGTGTATCTGTACGGTTCGTATCTCATCTTTGTGAACGGCATCAATAAAATGAAAGACGTCCCGAAGAACCATATCACTCTGATCGGAGATGTGAAAGGACTCAGAGACAACAATATCATGGAGATCAATGTCCACCCGCAGGGGAGGATCAACGACACCAAAGGGCACTGCTTCTCGGTATGGCTCTGGGACAGTGTCTTCAAAATTGCCAAAGAGAAACATCCTGATGCGCAGTTTGTCGGCATCTGGGGCTCCTTCGACGGAGAGAAGGTCATCGCCCAGCGCATCAGCTTTGTGACGCGCGAAGAGATCCACTGAATCAAACAGTGCCTGCGATTCATTGAGCGCGTTTCCTCTCTGTGCTACGATAAAGAAAAGAACAAGGGGAAAAACAATGATCATAAAAAATGCGAAAGTCTTTCTGGACGGGAAGT
>CADCPY010000057.1 GCA_902803495.1 uncultured Erysipelotrichaceae bacterium | reverse complement strand
GCGTCTCTGGATCTCTTCCATGGAAGACTCGGCCATCCTGGAGGGCTTCCGGACACTGAAAGACGCAGAGGAATACCGGAACCTGTCAGAAGCCTCTGTCTGCAGAGCCCAGGCGGACTGGCTGGTCGGTATGAACGCTTCAAGAGCATTTACGAAGGTTTATGATTACCGACTATCTGTCGGGCGGGTACAGACACCGACCCTGGCCATGCTGGTGGACCGGGAAGCAGCGATCACAGGCTTTCAGAAGGAGCAGTACTTTATCACCCATCTTCTGATCGACAGCCAGGGAAAGCCGATCAATGCAGTTTCAGAGCATTTTACTTCCCGGGAGGAAGCTAACCGCCTGGCAGGGATGTGCGAGGGAAGAACTGCCATGGTCACTTCGCTGGACCGGCAGACAAAGACTGCGGCACCGCCAAAACTCTATGATTTGACTACCCTGCAGAGGGATGCCAACCGGCTGTTTGGCTATACCGCGGCAAAGACCCTGGAGTGTGCGCAGTCTCTGTATGAAAACAAGCTGATCACTTACCCCAGGACCGACAGCAATTATCTGACGGATGACATGGAACAGACCGCAAGGAATGTGATTGCTATCAGCCGGGAAATATTTCCGTTTCTTTCTGCAGATCCTGCAGATGAGACAGGAAGGCTCTTAAACAGCAAAAAGGTCAGCGATCATCATGCCATCATCCCGACGGTGGAAATCCGGAATGCGGATTTATCCAGGCTGTCTGCGGAAGAGAATAATGTGCTGATCCTGGTAGCGGCAAGGCTGATCTGCGCTGCAGGAACGCGGCATGTTTACGAAACGGTGAAAGCAACACTTCAGTGCTGTGGGTATTCCTTTACCGCATCCGGGAAGTCCGTGAAGGAACCCGGATGGAAGGCAGTGGAGGATGCCATGAAAAAGCAGTGCCGGGCAGATGCTGAAAAAGAATCCGATGACCAGGATACGGCCGGTGAGGGACAGGATCTTTCCACTCTTTACAAAGGAGCCTCTTTTTCCCCGGTTCACACCAGAGTATCGGAACACTGGACACAACCGCAGAAGCACTATACGGAAGACACCCTTCTCGCCGCGATGGAACGTGCAGGATCTTCTGAAATGGAAGCAGATGTGGAACGTAAAGGCCTCGGCACACCGGCGACCAGGGCCAGCATCATCGATAAGCTGATCCAGTCAAAGTATGCCGTCCGGAAGAAGAAACAGGTGATCGCTACGGATGCCGGAAAGCAGCTGGTATCGGTGCTTCCGGATTACCTGAAATCCGCGAAGATGACCGCCGACTGGGAAAACCAGCTGCTCATGATTGAGCGCGGCCAGTATGACAGCCGGCTCTTTATGAGCGGGATTACCGATATGCTCCGGAAGATGCTGGATGAATGCCGGCAGATCGATGGTGATGAACGGAACCGCTTCGGGACACATAAGGAGCGTAAGGTCATCGGCACCTGCCCTGTCTGCGGGGCTCCGGTATATGAGGGAAAGCAGAACTTCTATTGCTCGAACCGTGATTGCCGGTTTGTGCTCTGGAAGGAAAACCGGTACCTGGAGAAGATGCAGAAGAAACTGGATGCCGGTATGGCGAAGGATCTGCTGGCGAAAGGGAAAACCCGGGTGAAGGATCTGTATTCGGCAAAGAAGGACAAGCTGTTTACGGCGGATCTCCTGATGGAATGGGTAGATGGCCGTGCCAGGTTTAGCCTGGATTTTCCGAAAGGGTCCGGCGGCAGGCATAAGGGGGCAAGGAGCAGATGAGAGAAGAAACCATGACGCTTGATGAGCTGAAGGAATACGTCAGGAACATGCCGGAGGATGAGATCCTAACGGTGCGGTTTGAGAGATTTGAAGAGGAAGGAAAGGACGAGAACTATGGCAGAAACGATCGAAATGACGGAGACAAAGCAGTATAAGCTGCGGGAAGTCCGGATCCGCTTGGAAGAAAGCCGCTCTCTCATCTCCGACCAGCCCATGTCCAATCCGGAGGCAGCAATGGAAGTGATGCGCAGGGAGCTTTCCGGCTATGACCGGGAAGTCCTATGCGTGGTCAACCTGAACAACCGGATGCAGCCGATCAATTTTCATGTGGTCAGTGTCGGGGATCTCACGCAGTCCATTGCGTCGATCCCCAACATCCTGAAGTCGGGGATTTTGTCCAATGCGCATGCATTTTTGCTGCTTCACAACCATCCGAGCGGTGATGTGACGCCTTCGGGGCTGGATATCCAGACAACGAGGCGGGTAGTTGAGGCTGGAAAGATCCTTGGGATCAGCTGCATGGATCACATCATCGTGGGCGGCGGGAACGGCATGTATTTCAGTATGCGGGAGCAGGGAACCGTGGATTTTGCAGATGAAACCATCTCCATGGCTGCGGAGGAGATCCTCCGGGTCGGAGAAGAAACAGACAGAACAACAGGAGGAAATGAGCATATGGCAGAAAGGGATCAGAGAGAACATTTGGAGCAGGCTGCAGGCAGTGAAGCTATGCAGTCGGATCAGAATATCCCGGGAGAAGAAGCCCGGGCAGATACGGGAGGAAAAGCCCGTCCGGAGGGCGAACGTCCGGCGTATCCCAGCCGGCGGGAGCAACTGAAGGAGATCACAGACCGCCTGGAGGCAGGCGTGAAGGAGTATATGACAAGTGATGTGCAGTTTAAGAAAGTGCTGGAGGCAATGTCAAAGTTCCATCGTTACAGTGCCAACAACGTGCTTTTAATCGCGATGCAGATGCCGGAGGCGACAAGGGTGGCGTCCTATACCACTTGGAAGACAAAATTCAAGCGGCAGGTGATGCGCGGGCAGAAGGGGCTGTCCATCATTGCACCAGCCCCGGTGAAAGAACGCCGGGAACGGGAGGTGGTGGATTCCAGAACAGGATTCCCTGTCCTCGGTGCAGACGGAAAGCCGAAAACAGAAGAAGTGGAAGTGACGATCCCCCGCTTCAAGGTGGAAAAGGTCTTCGATCTGTCCCAGACAGTCGGGGAACCGCTCCCGGAGCTGGACGTGCCGGAGCTGACTGGGGATGCGGAGCATTTTCAGATGTTTATCGATGCATTGACTGCGATCTCGCCGGTACCTATCCGGTTTGCGGATATCGACAGCGGCGCAAAGGGATACTATCACACGGTCGATAAGGAGATCGTCATCCAGAAAGGAATGAGTGAAAGCCAGACATTAAAGACGCTGGTTCATGAGGTCAGCCATGCAAGGCTCCATGACCGGGACACAATGAAGGCCGAGGGGGTCGCCAAAAGCGCTCAGCAGAAGGAGCTGGAGGCGGAATCCATCGCGTACACGGTGATGTTTCATTACCACATGGATACGTCCGGCTATTCCATCCCATATCTGGCCAGCTGGTCCGGGAGTCAGGATACAAAGCAGCTGAAAGCCTGTATGGATACGATCCGCAGGACGGCCGGAGAAATCATCGAAGAGATGGATACGTTTATGGCGGAACGGATGAAGGAACGGGCTGCAGAGCAGAGCGCTGAGCAGGATGCGGACCGCTTTACGATCTATCAGATCCGTCCGGACTCTCCTGCCAGTGCCTACGAATTCATGGGAATGGATTTTGTGAAACAAAAGGGATACGAGATCCGGCAGGAAGATTTTCAGGCAGTATATACCGACAACCTTGTTCCGGGTACGACCCTGGAAGACCTGTTCGTACAGTTCAACGGGCCGAAGATACCAGAGGATTATACCGGGCATTCTTTAAGCGTCAGTGACATCGTCGTGATTCATAGGGATGGAGAAGATCATGCTTTCTATGTGGATCGGTTCGGATATGAGGAAGTGCCAGAGTTTCTCTTACCCGCGAAGGAACATGAGAAAACCATGGAGACTGAGACAGCAGAGCAGACTGAAACAGCAAAAGACCCTGTCATGCCGGAAAGATCGGGTGGACTGCGACAGAGCTCTGAACAGCCGGAAGTACAGCCTACGCTGACGTTCTTTGTGGCGCAGTGCATGGAATTTCCTGTGATGGGTGAATACCACGGGGATCTGTCCCTGATCGAAGCTCTGAAGCTTTACCGGGAAATGCCGGATGGCCAGATGGGAAAAGGTATTGGCTTTTCTTTGCACGACGGCAGTGAATTCGCAGGTGACTTTGCACTGGTAGCCGACGGACAGGTTCAAGAAGATGTAATCAACGGTGTGGAACACTACCGGCTTAATCCGGATATTCAGGCTGCAATAGCGGAGGCCAAAACATATGTCAGACCCAGACTGCAGGGACAGGAGAAGGATGTCGAATCATCCCTTCCGGATGCGGTTGTATCTGACAGAAAGACAGGCCGCACCGGGAAACAGGATCGGGAATCGGAACGAAAGGGATCGGTTCTGTCCACACTTCATGAAAAACAGAAGGAACTAAAGTCTTCTGAGAAGTCCCAGCCTCAGAAACCACAAAAGAAGAAGGTACAGTCAGCAAAACGCGGGAAAGGAGAACAGGCATTATGAGAAAGATAACGTTTGACGAAGAGGAACTGCTGGCCATTGCCGTGTTGGACCCGGACACCCGGCAAAATACCATTCGGCAGTTGGAGGATATTTTACCTGAACTTCAGGACGATCCGGACATGGAGGTGATTGTGTCCAGTGCGGCAGAAAAATTAAAACTCATCTCCGAGGAAGCTTTTGCAGAACTCGATTTGGAATCTTACAGGAATGAATTTCTTGAAGATGACGAAGAAGGTGCTGCGGAGTGAGGAAAGAGAAAAAGCAGTTCGCAGTATACAGTCTGAAACGAAACCTGGGTCAGATGGAAGTCCTTCGGCATCGGTCCTGGAATTTTATACAGAAATATCATATAAGGATTACGTCTGAGTACTACGATCAGATATGTGTATCGTCTTTTTCCTGGAATCTGGAACCAGCAGAACTTCGCAGGCAGCTTGAAAACGGGCTGCCTGCATCTTCTTCAGGAGGGAGGCTGCAGGTAAGCGATGTATTGGTCATAACGAAAGCTGGAATTACGACTGCCTATTATGTAGATATGGACAGGTTGGTTGTGCTTACTGGTTTTTTCTATACGGCAGCATCTTTGGCTCTCTTAACGATGGATACCAGAGATTTCCGGATAGAAGGGAAGGCTGGCAGTTGGATCGCGGCAGATGAGATCTGGATTGACGGACAGCATTTTTTCCTGATGGAAAGCCAACAATATGGAAGAGATGCTGCATGTGCGGTATTGGACAGTAGCGGGAGAAAAGCTGCGGAGGATACAACGGAAGGCTTCACAGAAGAGGTGATCCGACAGATTCGCACTTTCATGGAAAAGCAAAATGAAGCTATTTCTGGACAGCCGGGAAGATCAGCCCCGCCTTTGGAGAACTGGCAGAAAAGCTATGAGAACGGGGAATACCTTCGATCCGCAGAGATGGCAGAAGAACAGAACTATTCCATGATCGATGGCAGGATGAACAATATGCCACCAAAAGCACAGGCTCACAAGCAGAACCATAGGAATCGGCCCAGGAAACGAAGGAATGGAAAGCTACCGCTGAAAGGCAGGGAATCTGTGTTAAAACGGCTGAAGGAATATCAGGAGGAGCTTGCTTCTCAGAGGGAGCAACCATTCCTTGATCAGGATGTACTGGATCTTCAGGCTCAGAGAAAGGCGTAACCCTTTATAGAGAAACCACATGAAACACAATCCGATTATGGCGCAGGACATCATTCAATGCCCTGCGCATATTTTTTGCCTTTTTCCAGAGCTCGATCCGGATGGTGGAGGATCGCTTCCACGTTGGAACAAGCGGTATCCAGCTCTTTCTGATAGGCGTAATAATATTCTCGCTCGGTGCTTTGCTGCTTTCTTTGAGCCTGCAGTTTGGCGCGTTCTTCTTTCAGCTCTTTGAGGGAAGGGATGCTTCCGTCCCTGTGTTCTTTGAAATACTTTCTTGCAGCATTGTATTTTTCCAGTTCATCCAGGTGAGCTGCCCGGAACTGTTTTTTGTTTGCGGCCTTTAAGAAAATCCCCTGTACCTGCCTTGTGGCAAGATACTGTCCGGCGTAATGTATCTGTTCATTGATCAAACGGATCTGTGCGTCTGTCTGCACCAGGGCTTTTTCGGCAGCTGCAAAACGATGCCTGGCTTCATCACGTGTAGCTGTTAGGGCATCCTGTGTATCGTAGCCGTGTTCCTGAATGTAAACGACGGTTTTCGCCATTTCCTTCAGATTGGAAAGTTTCACCTTTCTGGCATACGCCTGGCTTTGCTGTGCTTTGATGCAGGTCTGCAGATCTGTGACCAACCGCAGGTGAGAGCGGACATAGAGGATTGCGACAGGATCGGCATGGTAATCTGCAGAGGTGTCGAATGTCTTTTTCGGTTCTGTGGAAGGTGTCTGTTTCTGGATATCCCGGGGGCGATTGCTTTCAAACTTCGCCAGAAGAGCTTCTTTCTCATAATCCGAACCCAATGCTCTGCCGGTAACAAATTTACTCCGGTCAGGATGCAGATAACTGAAGCGGCCGCGATGGTCTTTGCAGGTGATTCCGTATTTTTCCTTCAGTGCAAGAATGAATTCTTCCTCACTGCAGGCAAATCTGGAAATGTCTTCGACCGCATCACGGATAAATTGTTTCTGTGTTTGAAAAACGGTTCGTGCAGGTTTCAGCCCGGCTTCTGTGATTTCCTGATTCAATTGATCCAGTTTCCGTTGCCCCCGCTGTTTTGCATGATACTCCTTGTCCGTAATATGTTCCCTGGCAGTTCCCAGCAGATCGACCTGGTGCAGCCCTTCCTTCAGACACATATCCATGACGGCATGGTGTAGGTGTTCCCGGTATTGATCCGTGAGATGGTGTTTGTATCCGGCGCGGCTGTCACAAGGCCGCTCTGTAAAATAATCCGGGGAAACATCCAGCTTTCTCACACTGTTGATGATAATATGTGTGTGGATGTTGCCGCTTTCATTATGACCGTCGGTGTGCGTACAGACAATAGCCTGGTGACCGGGAAAATATCTTCTGGCAAATTCCATGGCAAGTGCCTGGGCTCTCTCGCCAGTAAGTTTCCCTTCCGCAGCATCCCTGGGATCAAAGCTCAGGATATAATGATGGGATTTGATTTCTCCGGGACTTTTGTTTTTATGATATTGACGGTTCACCATTCGGCATTCCGCGTCAAAAAGAAAGGGGTCACAGTTTATCCCGTCCAGGTAATATTCCTTCCGCTGCATGCGGTGCCCGTTTTCATCCAGCAGCAAACGGCCTTCTTCGTCATGCTGGAACATAACATATTCAAGGGCTCGTCCGTAATCGGCGCTTTTACTTGCCAGGTGTTTTAAAATTGCCATACATTCCCTCCGCCAGTCTGGCCACATCTTTTCTCATTTCCATGATTACATCAAGACACGAGTTGATCCGATCCTGCATTTCTTTGGAACGAATCCCACCCATATTAAAATGTTTTGCGATCTGGTTCAGGTTGTTCCCGATCGCTGCAAACTCCCGGGTCAGGTTCTGCAGTTCTTCCAGACTTACGGAGATATTGACGATGACCGGTACATTTCCGGAGAATACCTGGCGCCGTATATATTCGGACATGGAATAGCCTGTGCGTCTGGCATTTGTGGAGATATTGTCATATTCCAAATCCGTGAGTCGCAGCATGATGATTTTCTCTTTTTTATCTGTCCTGCTTTTTTTCGGCCTTGCCATTTTTCATCACATCCTTTTCTGATTCTCCCCGGCACAGGGACTGTCCGGCTGTGATTCACGATTCTTCGTGGGAGCCAAACATATACATTCATTTCATACGAGGGTATGGGGCGCGTAATCCCCATTAAGGTTGCCCGGGATGGCAAAACACGGAACACGGGTTTTTGCTATACGAGGGCGAAACTTGCGCTATTCGTGTAAGAACCCAGACATACCCCTTCATAAGCCCCAAAGAGAAAACAAGAAAGGCAAGTAGTAAAAAATAATTTGAGGTACTTGCCTTCCGGTCATTTGCTTTGGGGCTTATAGAAGGAGGTGCAAATCATCATGATGAATAAAACAGAGCAGCTGGATGTAGAGGTTGTAGCTAAGGAACTTGGTTACCGCAATGTGCAGGATTTATACCAGGCACTTGGAAGAATGAGAGAAAAAAGCATAGAAGAACTTCGCAATGAGGACCTGACAGACTTATGTGAGATTGAAATCGATGAATCTTTTCCCTTAACGGATCAGGCTGTCCTGCTGCTGAAGCAGACAACGAATCCTTTTTATTATCAGTACGAAGGAATGATTGTAAAAGTCAATGAACCGGGTCTGAGGGTTCTGAATCGGATATTGGATGAGATCTTTTCTGCAGGAGGGTTGGAAGTATGAAGCAAGAACATTTTGCAGATGCCCTTTCAGTGATGAGAGATGTTGATATCCAATCTATTGACCCGAATGAATTGGTGGATATCGATACGGTAAAGATCCAAAAAGACCTTCCGGTACAAGAAAGACTTAAGGATTATGTCAGGCAGATTAAGAATCCTTATTGTTACGTAAGTCACGGTGTAGTCGTGAAAATATCTTTTTCTGGGAAAAGAACTTTGGAAGAATGTCTGGAGTCTTGCATAGCTATGGAGAGTTGATCAGTGATGAGTAAAGGATGGGGATCACAGTCAGGGAGAGAATTTCCAGAAACGGATGTTTAATGCTTAATGAACAAAAAGTTGTGGAAGTAAACCTTGGGATGTGATATACTGTTCGTGGGTCAATCTTTATATGAGTATTCACGAAGCCATTGTCTTCTTGGTTTACAGCCGCAAGGCGAGTAAATTAGGAGGTCAATGGCTTTATGCGTTTAAATAGAAATCGCACCGCAGGTTATATGCGTTTGTCCCGTGAAGACGGAGACAAAATGGAAAGCGACAGCATAAAGAACCAGCGTGAGCTGATCAAAGAATATGTCGCGCAGAATAAAGATCTTGTATTTGCCGGGGAATATGTCGATGACGGTTATACCGGTACAAATTATGACAGGCCCTCATTTCAGAGACTGATGGAGGATATCAAAGCTGGAAAGATTAATTGCATCATCGTGAAAGATCTATCCCGCCTTGGTAGAAACTATATTGAGACCGGAAGGTATCTCGAAAAAATATTCCCTTTCCTCGGAATACGCTTCATATCCATTCTGGACCACTATGACAGTGCCAGTGACAGTAATGAAGCAGATCAAATTATACTCCCTTTTAAAAATCTAATCAATGATGCCTATTGCAGGGATATGTCAACGAAGATTCGAAGCCAGCTGGATGTAAAGCGCAAGAATGGAAAATTCATTGGCAGCTTCGCCTGCTATGGCTATCGGAAGGATCCCAATGACATTAATCATCTTCTGGTTGATCCCTATGCTGCGAATATTGTGCGCCTGGTATTCCGCAGAAAGCTGGAAGGATACAATTCTCAACGGATTGCGGAAGAATTGAATGAGATGGGTGTTCTTCCGCCAGCGGAATATAAAAGAAGTCAGGGATACAATTATGATTGCGGTTATAGGACCGGAAATAATCCAAAATGGGAAGTTGTGTCGGTAAACAGAATCCTGACAAACGAGATGTACACCGGGACAATGGTGCAGGGGAAGAACAGTAAGATCAATTATAAAATCAAGCAGAGCAGAGAAGTTCCACAGGAAGAGTGGATACGTGTTGCGGGGATGCATGAAGCGATTATCAGCCGTGATCAGTTTGAAGAAGTACAGCGCCTGCTTTCTTTCGATACTCGCACAGCGCCTGAGAAAAAGGAAGTATACTTGTTCTCCGGACTGGTGATATGCGGATCCTGCGGACAGAACATGGTTCGCAGAAGAGTACGGAAAGGGAAACGCGCATATACGTATTTTCATTGCAGCACATATAAGAGCGGCGGTGGCTGCAGTGCCCATCTGATCAATTCCGAGAAATTGGAGAAAATGGTGCTGGAAGCAATCCGAAATCAGATCGATCTTCTTCTGGAAGCAGAAGGTCTGCTAAATCAGATTGACAAAATCCCGGAGGAACAGATTGTAATAAAAAATCTCACAGAACAGATTGCTCAACTGACGCAAAGGATAGAGAGATACCGGAACCTAAGATCACAGGCATATGAGGATATGCTCGATGAGATCATCACGGAAGTGGAGTTTAAAGATATTAAGAAGCGGTTCTCTACCAAATTACATGATGCAGAGAAG
>CADCPY010000056.1 GCA_902803495.1 uncultured Erysipelotrichaceae bacterium | reverse complement strand
TGCACGCAGGCGGAAGGCATCTCGCAGATCATTCACGCCAAGCGTCTGCGCATCAAGGAGAGCGACCGTATCCGCAGCATGGAAGAAGAGCTGCGCAAATTGGGCTGCGTGATCTTCTCGGATGAAAACAACGTCTACGTCGAAGGCCCTATCAAGATCAAGGGCGGCGTGGAACTCTCCGGTCATAATGACCACAGAATCATCATGTCACTGGCGATTCTGGCCACCATTGCCGAAGAGCCGATCGTCATTGACGGCGCGGAAGCCGTATCCAAGAGCTATCCGGACTTCTTTGAAGACTTACGTTCGACCGGTGTGGAGGTGGAACTCTATGATTAAGCGCTCGGATAAGATCGGCATTATCGGCCTGGGCTTACTGGGCGGCTCTTACGCCAAGGGCTTCTACAATGCCGGCTACCGCGTGTACGGTATCGATATCGATCCGGAAGCCATCGCTTTTGCGAAGCGGATGAAATGGATCGTGGAGGGCGGCGATGATCCGGCCTTACTAAGCGACTGCGACATCGTGATCTCTGCTCTGTATCCGCGCTTATTTGTCGAATGGATCAAAGAGAATCAGCATGTCTTTAAGGAAGGCATCATCTTAAGCGATGTCACCGGCATCAAGCGTCAGGTGATTGAAGAAGTGAATGCCGTTCTGAGAAAAGACATTGAGTTTATTGCCTGCCATCCGATGGCGGGAAGGGAATACAAGGGCATTGCCTATGCGGACTGCAACCAGTTCGAAACGTCCAACTTCATTATCGTTCCGACGGAAAACAACAGCGAAAGAGCGAAAGAAGCCGGCTATGATATCGGCCGCATCCTGCGCTTTAAGACCATCAGTGAATTAAGCCCGGAAGAGCACGATGACATCATCGGCTTTGTATCCCAGCTGTGCCACGTGATTGCGATTTCCTTAATGAATCTCAGTGAAAACGAGAAGCTGGTGGACTATACGGGAGACTCCTTCCGTGATCTGACACGGATTGCCAATATCAATGAGAATCTCTGGCCGGAGCTCTTTATCTGTAACAAGGATAACCTGCTGAAGCATATTGATGCTCTGGAACAGCAGGTGCACATCTTGCGTGACTATATCGAAGAAGAAAACATTGAAGCCATGAAGGCGCTGATGGTGGAAGCAACTGCGCGCAGAAAGAAGTTTGACCGCAAATGAGACGCTATCTGATTTTAAACGGACCGAATCTGAACATGCTCGGCATCCGCGAAAAGGAGATTTACGGAAATCAGAGCTACGAAGCGCTGGTGAATTTCCTGAACGAGAAAGCTAAGGAATTGAATGTGGAAGTCGACATCCGTCAGAGCAATCATGAAGGGGATCTCGTGGATTGGATCCAGGAAGCCTACTTCGGACATTTTGACGGAATCGTCATTAACCCGGCGGCATACACGCATACATCCGTAGCGATTGCGGATGCGGTGAAGGCCATTGCGCCGCTGCCGGTGGTGGAAGTGCATTTAAGCGATATTTCTACCAGAGAAGAATTCCGCCATCATTCCTACGTCGCACCGTATTGCGTCAAACAGATCAAAGGGTACGGCTTTGAAGGATACGCCATGGCACTCGAGGAACTCATAAGTAAAGAAGCATAAAAGGGGATAGTTATAAGAGAATTACTGATTGAAAAAGCACGCGAAGCAAGAGAAAATGCCCATTGTCCATACTCCAAGTACATGTCGGAGCGACCGTACTGGGAGAAAACGGCAAGATCTATACCGTTTGCAATATTGAAAATGCCTCCTACGGCATGACGGAATTCTGTGCCTCTATGGATTCACCGATCTATGTGGCGGGACCAAGCGGAGATACCTTCCATACCCATACCATGGAAGAGATCTGCCCGTATCCGTTCCAGGTGTTTACCGAGAGCAAAGACTACCATAATTAAGAGAAATCAGCAGAGGAAACTCTGCTTTTTTATACGGAAATCTGTTATGATATATCCGATGGAAACAAAGAAAGCAAAATTCTTCATGATGGTGGGAATTCCCTCCAGCGGGAAGTCCTACTACTCCAAGCAGCTGGTGCAGAATCACCGCGCCATGTTATTTTCCTCCGATACGATCCGGCGGCTTTTAAAGCTGGATGTGACGAAGGCGGAAGATAACCAGAAACTGTTTGACTATATCTATAAAACGATGCGGGAGGCCTTAAAACGGGGCTGGAACATTGTTTTCGATGCGACCAATATCGACCGCAAGCGCCGCATGCATTTCCTGCATATGATCGAAGATCTGGACGTGGAAAAGACCTGCGTGGTGGTATTGCGCAAATATGAAAACTGCTTAATTACGAATACTCTTCGCAACGGCAGAGTGAAAGAGGAGATCATCCATTCCATGCTTTTGTCTTACCAGATTCCTTACTATACGGAAGGGTGGGATACAATCGAAGTGCACTATACCGATGAAGATGAAAACTCTCTTGGTTCTCCATTGCAGCTGGTGGAGGAATACATGGATGTTTCCCATGAGAATCCGCACCATGACGAAACATTGGGCGAACATTTCCGCTTAGTGAATGAAGGTTTGAAGAACGAAGATCAATTTGTCCGTCTGGCGGGACAATTGCACGATGTCGGCAAGCCGCTGGCCAAGACGTACTATAACCGCAAAGGGGAGAAGACCGAAAGCGCGCATTACTACCGGCATGAGAATGCTTCGGCGTATCTCTGCATGTTCTACGACATGGGAGATCTCACCATGGATGAAAAACTCTATGTGGCGTATCTGGTCAACATGCACATGCGTCCGTTTGACTGGGACAATTCCGAACCGACTTTTGAAAAAGACAAAGCGGCACTGCCGCCGAAGATCATCCGCGATCTGCGGGTGATCCATACGGCAGACCTGGCCGCAACACTGAAATATGAAAAAGAACCGCTGTGATGCCTCACAGCGGTTTTGCTTATTTAACGGAATCGAAGATGGCTTTGATGCGGTAGGCCAGTCCGTCGACGGATTCATACGGCAGACCGCAGATGGCGATTCGGATGCCGTGATGGAACTTTACGGTATAGATGTGCTGTTCCATTAAGGCGTTATGGTATTTGGCTGCCAGCTCGTCATTTTCCACCTTCAGCGTGATGAAGAAGCCTTCGGAATACGGATAGTGGTCCAGTCCCACTTCATCCGCCTGGGCTAAGAAGATATCCGCTCTTCGTAAGAGTTCCTTCTGCGCTTCCAGTTTCTCGCTTAAGTATTCCTCTTTGTGGTTTTTGATCAGATCCACAAAGCAGTCCATGAAGCCGTTATTGACATTGGACCAGCTGGAACGGGCCGTGCGCAGGAAGGAATTGTAAAGATGAACGGCTTTTTCCTCCTGCTTGGCTAAGATGATGGCGGCGCCTAAGCGCATGCCGTAGGCAGTCAGGCTCTTGGAAGTCGAGAAGGCGATGACGATCGCCATGTTGTCACTCATCTGATTGAAACATTCCATATAATCGGTAATGTTGGCATAATCCCTGGCGTAGTCGAAGTAGGCGATATCGTTTAATATGATCACCGGACCGCGCTTGGAGAGCTCCGTAAAGAAGTCCATCAGATTCTGCCAGCGCTCTTTGCCGAAGGTGGCGCCGGTTGGGTTCTGACACGGGTCGTTCAGGATGATGACGACTTTGTTCTGCTCGTCCATCGTTGCTTCGCACTGAGCTTTGATGTCCTTTAGCGTGATGCCGTTTTCATCGAAGAGCTCATACGTTTTGACTTTGAGCAAGTGCTGAACG
>CADCPY010000055.1 GCA_902803495.1 uncultured Erysipelotrichaceae bacterium | reverse complement strand
GGCGTTCATACCGGCGGCGTTTACGAAATCACCGCTCTGTACGAACATACCGCCGCTGCCGCACGCGCAATCGAGAAGAACACCCTGCTTCGGCTCAATGATGTTTACAATCATTTTTACGAGGGATTTCGGCGTGAAGAACACACCGTCATCAGAGGCGATGTTCTTGGCGAATTTATTGAGGAAGTATTCATAGATGCGTCCGATGATATCGCCGCCGACATCGTCAAGAGCGCTGTTGTTGAAGATTCGAAGCAGCTCCGCCAACAGCTCGTCAGAGAAATCGGTATAGCTTTTCGGTAAAACACCCGTGAGCTGTTCGCTCTGGTCCTCAATCAACTGCATGGCGTTATTGACTACTTCACCGAGGCTGTTCATCGGATGGCCATCTTTATTGACAAGCCCTGCCGCCGCGATATTGTCCGGCAAATTGACGAGGTAATCGTACTGCGCCTCTTTCGGCAGGAACAATGCGCTCTTTGCGGAAAAGTCGCTGGCCTCTACAGGCATTATGCGTCCGCCGCGAGAGGGACGGTCCTTCAGTATCTCAGCTTCTACTTTCTTGAAGCGGCTGTACGCATAGCGCAGGAAGATTAGTCCCAACACCGGCATACAGTATTGATTCGAGGTCAGCTTTGACCCGGCACGAAGGAGATCAGCAGATTCCCACAATTCCGCCTCTAATTTTCTAACTCCTTTATTATCTATCATGGTTACAGCTCCTTTTCTTTATTTTCTGGAGCTGTTTTCCAGCTCTTTTAACATCTTCTGTTTTTCTTCGTACTCATCAAGATAAGCAGTTAAAGCCCTTTCTACGGCAACTGTTTTGGCTTGACCAGCATCTTCTGAAAACCGATCCAGTCTTTCGTAAATCGCGCTTTCTATACATACATTGAGGTATGTTCCATTTTTCTTTGGCTTTGCCATAATCAGTCCTCCTCATTTGGACATAAAAACACACATTAATGATACCACAAGATACTACGATTTACAACTCTTTCCCACGACCGTGCAAAAGATTCATCACGTTTCTTGAATACCTTGGTCATTTCTCGAACCTTCTTCATATATCTTCGGTTCGTTTGTAATGCGGATTCCGATTCGGGAGGAGTCTTCCCGGACGCGGATGTCCGCTTTTTTTAGCTCCGACTTTCGATTCTTAGTTTTTTTCCTTCTGACTGGTAAAAAACGCGTTCTCACCGGCTATCCATTGGAGGAGTAATTCTCTCTCAAATAGCTCAAAGACCAAACCCCAGCATACTGCCGACGGCGTAAAACTGCTAATCGCCGGGTGAAGGTCAGGAGTTCCAGCGAGTGCGTATGAGTATTATTTTCAAAAATTTCGCTCAGGGGGTTAAATTTTGGCCTTTTTCGCTGCCTATTAGTGGAAGGGTATTTCTTCCGCTGATGCAAGTACTGACCTAAGGAAGAGTTTAGAAAGTGATTTTTTGAATTATTTCTGCGGGACATACATATTTTGCCCTTTTTCGTGCTCCTGCCTGTGAGAGGGCAAAACGGAAGCTGCAAATGCCAACCCTCACCTTAATAACTGAACAGCCGACTGCAACACGATGGGAAATCACCGAGCAGGCCATGACCTCCAGAAAGGGGAGCGAGCCGCCGCCTTCCCTATGCCGGGTTGAACCGTAAAGGACGGACTTCCGGGCTTTGATGCTTTGCAGAGCACCGGCGAAGCATCCCCGACAGGGGAAAAGAAACAGAAGGCAGGACTATCTACTGCCTAAAAAAACTATCCAAACGAAGGAGGAAGAACTATGACGAAAGAAGAAACCATCCGGAATGACAGACTCCCGGTCATACCGGAAAGCAAGGAACAAACTGTGGAGAAACCGCCGGCAGAGGCCTTAAGTGATCTGCCGGAAGGAACAAACAGCCTCACGGCGCAGGATGTAAAAGAAACACTCGCACTCACAAAGGAAGGTAAGGTTAAACAGACTATGTTTAACTGCGTAAAAGTGCTGCTGCTGGATCCTGATGTGGGCGGAAAGCTGCGCCGGAACATGCTCACAGGGAAGATCGATCTGGTCGGGGACGTCCCCTGGAACCGGACGCCGGGATCGTCCCTGTGTGATACCGATGTCCATGAAATCGAAAGCCGCTTTGAGTTGCAGTATGACCTAAACCCCGGGAAAAAGATCCAGAACAGCATCGATATCGTCGCGAATCAGCTGCGCTATCACCCGATTCTGGAAAGGCTGAAGTCCTTTGTCTGGGACGGAAAGCCCCGGGTCCGGAACATGCTGCATCACTTTCTAGGCGCAGAAAATAGTGAGTACACAGAAGAAGTGACCAAGCTTCTGATGCGGGCTGCCATCAAACGTCTGGAGGAACCCGGCTGCAAGTTTGATCAAATGGTCTGCTTCATCGGCGATCAGGGAGCGGGGAAATCCACCTTTTTCCGCTTCCTGGCAATTGAGGATGACTGGTTCTCCGATGATCTGCGGAAGCTGGAAGACAAAAATATCTATGAAAAGCTGCAGGGGCACTGGATCATCGAAATGTCGGAGATGCTGACGCTTGCCAATTCCAAAAGCATTGAGGAGATCAAGTCCTTCCTCAGCAGACAGAAGGAAACGCACCGGATTGCCTATGACAAGTATGCTGAGGACCGCAGACGCAGCTGCGTCTTTGTGGGGACTACCAACAGCATGGAATTCCTGCCGCTTGACCGCAGTGGGAACCGGAGATTTATCCCCGTAGCCGTCAATCCGGCAGAGGCAGAGGTTCACATTCTGGATGACGAAAAAGCGTCCCGGGAGTACATCTGCCAGGCCTGGGCCGAGATGATGCAGATCTATGAGAAAGACAAAGCTGCTCCACTCTGCCTGCCGAAACAAATGGAAAAACAGCTTAAAGAACTGCAGCTTCAGTTCATGCCGGAGGACAGCAAGGCAGGGGTGATCCGCCGCTGGCTGGAGGAGGAAGCGCCGGCGTACGTCTGCGGCCTGATGATCTGGCGGGAAGCTCTGGGCGAGCTGGGGCAGCCCAAGACGCACGAGCTGAAAGAGATCGGGGAGATCATCCGTCACACCCCGGGATGGGAGGCCGTCAGCAGCCATCGCTTTGGCAAGGAGTACGGAACACAAAGAGCCTACAAGAATCCCGGAGGCGGCTTCCATGACATTCCGGAGGAGAGCCAGGAAGCACTGCCGTTCAATCTTGGATAGCTGCGTTTACAGTTTACAAGGAAAGTTTAAGGGGAAATGTAAACGGTAAACGAAACACCCTAAGACTTTCTCTTTAGGCAGTATCCTGCTTTGCGCATACGCATCCTTTCAGTACATCGGAATACTGTCCGTTAGGATAGCAAGCAGGGAACTTGTGCGGCAAGTTCCCCTCCAGCCCGGCGGGTGGAGGCTTTTAGGGTGTGCCCTAAGACCCCTTGTAACAATCGAACCACTAAGCCTCGTTTACAAAGGCTGTTGTAAACGGAACAAAGCACACATACATTTCCTGGCTATCAGAAACGGGAGCCGGGAACTTTTTATGAATAACAAGAAGGAGAAACATTGTGGAAAACAGAACGACAAGACTTTATACCCGGGTCACCCCGGCTGAGAAAAAACGAATTCATTCCCTGGCAAAACGCTGCGGTCTTTCCTTATCCGAATATATCCGTCAGCGGGCTCTTGGCTTTTCGCCGAGAGTTCTTCAGCCAGAAATCTTTCATGAGCTGATCCGCAGGATCGAGACACTTTATCGGACGAATGAAAGGCAGCCGGTCGGTGATGAATTTCTTGCTCTGCTGAAAGATATCCGTACAGAGCTCATCCTGCCAGGAAAAGACAAGGAGGTGCAGTGATGGCGACTACCGGATTCTGGCCTGTCAAAGGCCAGCTAAAGAAAGTACTGGATTATGCCGACAACCCGAAGAAGACCACAGCATATCCCTCATCTGAAAACGGGCTGGCACAAGCACTCGCTTATACGGCTGATGTTCACAAGACCGACCGACTGATGTATGTCCATGCACTGAATACTCTTCCGGAGCAGGCTTACGAAGATATGATGGCCACCAAGCGCCGTTTCGGGAAACTTGGCGGCAATGTTGCCTATCACGGCTTTCAGAGCTTTAAAGCGGGGGAAATCAGCCCCGAAGAAGCACACCAGATCGGGATCGAAACAGCGCAGCGTCTCTGGGGGAAGGACTTCGAGGTATTGATCACCACGCATCTGAACACGGATAATCTGCACAATCATTTCGTAATCAATTCCGTGTCCTTCCGGGATGGGAAGAAATTTCTGAACAAGAAAGCGGATCACTACCGACTGAGGGAAATATCCGATGCAGTCTGTGCGGAGCATCAGAAATCCGTTCTGAAAAACGCACCGTTCTACGGTGGAATAAGCCGGGATTATTGGGCAAGAAAAGCCAATCAGCCCACGCATCGGGAGATTTTAAGGAAAGATGTAGAGGAAGCGCTGCGTACCGCCGTAACATCTCAGATTTTCCTTTCGAACCTGAAGAAGCTGGGTTATACGGTTGTCCGCGACCAGAATCACGCCCATCTTTCCGTCAAGGCCGCTGGCTGGGGAAGAGCGATCCGGCTTGACAAACTCGGATATCCGAACGACGTTCTGCAGCAGCGCATCAGTGAGAATCTGGATAATAATGAAGTCTACTGGCAGTATCGCAGTGAATATGGGAAAACGCCGGACCGGCCACTGCTCTATGCTCTGAGCAACAGCCCGAAGCTGGAACACGAATGGCCTGTCAAAGTGAGCAGCAGGGAAGGTATCCGTCAGCTGATCCTCGCAGAGTCTGCCGTAGCTGCAGTGCAGCTGATTCTGGTGCTTCTGGTCATGATGAGCGGGAGGGACGGAAGCTGGCTGGAAAAACTGCTCGGCCTGCCCGAAAGAACACTCAAAGAAACGCATCGCCCGCTCTCACCGGAGATGCGTCAGGAATTAACGAAGCTGGACCGCTATGATGCGCAGGTTCGGCTTCTTGCTTCTGAAAACATTCGGACCGATGAGGAACTGGACCGATTTCTGAATCGCACGATTTTTGAGATCGAAAGGCTGGAGCAGCAGCGCCGGCCCCTTCGGAATCAGGAACGCCGACTCACAGAGCCAGAGCAGAAGGAACCGGTCCGTCATGAGATCCACTCCATTTCCCACGATCTCAAGATGCTCCGCAGGAAGAAGGTTCTGGCGGAGGAGATCCGGAAGCACTCTCAGGAGCGGCTGAAGCTGCTGCAGACAGAGCTGCGGGCTGAACTGGCTGTCCCTGCCAGACAGCGTGACCGTGGGGATTCACGATAACAAACTACGTAAATATCACAACCGCATAACAACCAACAATAACGGAAGGAAAATATATGAAACGAATAAACAGCCAGGAAGAAAGAAAAATGCCTGGTCCTGCACCAAATTCGGAAAGTGAGTTTGTACAGGTCACTCCGGAATATGGTATAATGAGTAACGGAATCGCCGGACACAACATGAAAAAGGCGAAAGAAATCATCAGTCAGTACTGGATGAAGTACAACGAGAAGGACGGGTACTGGTACGCGAAAGTGCCAAACCCGAAGAGAGGAGGAAAAAAGACCGCTATCAAGCGGCGAAACAAATTAGACCTGGAAGAAGCGATTTTGGAGGCACACTATCGGAGAACCGGCGAGGTATCGGATCGATACGCACCGAGCTTTCGGAGCCTGTATCCCGAATGGAGAGCGTACAAGCTACGGGTAAAGGAGCATCTGGAATCCACTGCGATTCGAAACGACAGCTGCTTTAACCGGTATTTGAAGAACGCGGATTGGCTGGATCGGAATATCAGCGAGATCAAGCCGATCGAGATCCGGAAGTGGATGAAGATCACCGCCGCAGACCGGGCGCCGACCAAGCACGATTTCACCAACCTGCACGGCATTATCAACGGCGTTTTCCAATATGCGTTGGACGAAGGTTACGTGGAGGTGCCGATCGCGCCATTCATCTCCGGCATCGGCCGGAACGGAAGGCTGTTCACACCCATGAAGTCCGAACTGCCCGAAAATGATGCGACACAGGTCTATACAAAAGAAGAAGCGGAAAAAGTTCTGGCTCAGCTGCAATGGGATCATATCATTGATCTTGGGATTCGGCTGATCTTCTGGACGGGGCTGCGGATCGGCGAACTGCTGGCCCTTCGCTGGGAAGATGTCTCGGAGGATAGTTCTGAGATTCTGGTTCGCAGGCGCGTATCG
>CADCPY010000054.1 GCA_902803495.1 uncultured Erysipelotrichaceae bacterium | reverse complement strand
TTTCCCTCAGTTCGTTGAACACACGTTCGCAGTCTACAATGGCAAGGAACATGTTCCGGTCTATGTCACGGAAGACATGGTCGGTCACAAGTTAGGTGAATTTGTTCCGACAAGAAAATTCGGCGGACACGGATCCGACGATAAGAGAGGGTAGGAGGACAGTATGGAAGTAAAAGCAACAGTAAAAACAGTCCGCGTACCTGCACGCAAGGCTCGCTTAGTCCTGGACTTAATCAGAGGCAAGGGCGTTGAGGAAGCAGCCGCTATCTTAAAGTTCAAACCGAATTACGCTGCAGAAGTTACAGGCAAGGTCCTGAAATCCGCAGTCAGTAATGCGGTGAACAATCATCAGTTAGATGAAGCAAAATTATTCGTTAAAGCATGCTATGCAAACGAAGGTGTAACATTAAAGCGTTACAAAGCCGCTGCAAAAGGCAGTGCGCATCCAATTAATAAACGTACCAGCCACATCACTGTTGTGGTTGATGAACGCTAGGAGGTAAAGTATGGGTCATAAGGTTAATCCAGTAGGCATGCGTATCGGTGTCATCCGTGATTGGGAATCCCGTTGGTATGCTGAAAATGACTACGGCACATTAGTAAACGAAGACGACAAGATTCGTAAATTCCTGTTCAAGGAATTAAAGGCTGCTTATGTCAGCAGAATCGAAATCGAACGTAGCAAAAACCGTTTAGATATCATCTTACGTACAGCCCGTCCTGGTGTCATCATCGGTACGAATGGCGAAGCCGTAGAATTATTAAAGAAGAAATTAGAAGCCATGGTTCCGGGCAAGAACGTCTACATCAAAGTCGTTGAGATCGCGAACCCTGACTTAGATGCCAACCTGGTTGCCAGAAGCATTGCTGAACAGCTGGAAGCAAGAGCAAGTTTCCGTACTGCTCAGAAGAAAGCCATTCAGAAGACAATGCGTTCCGGTGCGAAGGGCATCAAGACAAAGGTATCCGGCCGTTTAGGCGGTGCCGATATCGCCCGTAGCGAAGGTTATTCCGAAGGAACAACTCCGCTGCACACATTAAGAAGTGACATCGACTTCGCAATCTGTGAAGCCATGACACAGTACGGTAAATTAGGAATCAAGGTCTGGGTCTGCCGCGGTGAAGTTCTGCCGGGCAAGATGGTCACGGAACCGGAAGCTCCGAAATTCAACCGTCGTGATGACAGACGCCGTCCGAGAAGAGACAACCGTCGTCAGAACAACAATAACAACGCTGAACAGGCTGCTGCTAAAGCAACAGCTGAGGAAGGAGGAAACTAATTATGTTAATGCCTAACAGAACAAAATACCGTCGTCCTCACAGAGTCAGCTACGAAGGAAAAACAAAAGCAGGCCGTAAGGTGTCCTTCGGCGAATACGGCTTACAGGCAGAGGAAGGCGGATACGTCTCCAGCCGTCAGATTGAAGCAGCCCGTGTTGCCATGACACGTTATATGAAGCGTGGCGGTCAGGTTTGGATCAAAATCTTCCCGCACATGGCAAAAACAAAGAAACCTCTCGAAGTTCGTATGGGTTCCGGTAAAGGTGCTCCGGACAGCTGGGTAGCCGTCGTCAAAGCAGGACGTGTGATGTTCGAAGTTGGCGGAGTCGATGAAGATGTTGCCCGTGAGGCATTACGTCTGGCCAGCCACAAATTATGTGTCAAGACACGTTTTGTTAAGAAAGGTGAGGAGGACTAGTCATGAAAATCAATGAAATCCGCGAAAAGAATAACGAAGAGTTATTAAAGGAGATCGATTCTCTGAAGCAGGAACTGTTTACATTACGTTTCCAGCAGGCTACTGGTCAGTTAACAAACTCCGCACGTATGAAAGATATCAAGAAAACCATTGCTCGTATTAAAACAGTAATGACAGAGAGAGAACTCTCTCAGAAGGATTAAGGAGGTAAGCTATGGAAAGAAATACTCGTAGAGTCTATCGCGGCACTGTCGTGAGCGATAAACCGAATAAGACCATTATCGTTGAAGTTAACACTTCCAAACGCCATTCTCTTTATGACAAACGTGTCAAATATTCTAAGAAATTTGCAGCTCATGACGAAAACAACGAAGCACAGTTAGGCGATATCGTTGAGATCATGGAAACTCGTCCATTATCCGCAACGAAGCGCTTCCGCTTACTCCGTGTTGTCGAAAAAGCTGTCATCATCTAGGAGGTAAGCAAGAATGATTCATAATGAAACTAGATGCCGTGTCGCTGACAACAGCGGCGCAAAAGAAGTACTGGTTATCCGCTGCTTAGGCGGCGCACATCGCCATTACTCCAACATCGGCGACATCGTTGTTTGCACAGTCAAATCTGCAACTCCGGGTGGTGCTGTTAAGAAAGGTGACGTCGTCAAAGG
>CADCPY010000053.1 GCA_902803495.1 uncultured Erysipelotrichaceae bacterium | reverse complement strand
GGCATTTGCCTCTTTGTTTGATTGGATTACCAGCGGTAGAATTCATCGACCAGCGCTTTGTAGTCGCCGTTGATGATCATGTGGTGGTTGCCGATGGAGTTGGTCAGGAAGTAGTTCAGATCCTTTTCGCTTAAACCGATTCTGACCTGCGTACGGCACAGATTGGTTTCCTTCAGGTTTTCCTTTAATTCACCGCTTGCCGCAAAGTAACGGTCTAAGAGTCCGCTTGTCTTAAAGACAGTGACCGGACCTTCCGTGATATGTCCGCGGAATGCCACGCCGAGTCCGCTTTCGAAGTGTGTCATTAATTCGTAGGATGTCGGCATGTTGATCGGCAGTGTGCAGTGTGCGAAGATGATTTCGTTGGTATCGCTTAAGATACGGGACGGGTTGGCCATGAAGACCGGCTGACCAGTCAGGTTACCTAAGACGCACATGGAGATTAATGC
This sequence comes from uncultured Erysipelotrichaceae bacterium, assembly GCA_902803495.1. Lineage (GTDB taxonomy): Bacteria > Bacillota_I > Bacilli_A > Erysipelotrichales > Erysipelotrichaceae > RUG14871. The sequence continues at coordinate 12,719 of CADCPY010000053.1, read as the reverse complement.
CGGCGTATCGCCTTCACATCCGGCATAGATACCTTCCGCATTGAGGACGGCCAATGCCAGACAGCCGGTTCCCTTGATCGGTCCAAGCAGATCGAAGCAGCGGACCGTCACTCCGCCGAGATCGTACTTCTTGCAGATACGCTTTAAAGCGCCGTAGATCTCGCAGCACAGTTCCGTATCCTGCGGATGCCAGTTTCTGGCTTTGATGGCCTGCGTATATTCATTGTCTTCGTATTCTTTCTTACGGATCTCTTCAAAGAACTCTTCCATCGGAATATCAACGATCGTGATGCCGTTTTTCTCATAGGATTCTTTGGCATCGACATCGGAGGAGATCAGCCAGTCACTCGGTTTGCCGACTCTGCCGATCCGTAATGTCTTTAAGAATTTCTTTGTCGCAAAGACCTTACCCAGAGTTTCGATTCTCTTGGCCATCTTTTCCATGGAACCGTGAATGATTTCTCCCGGAATATTGTTCTGCTTCAGATAGGATAAGATTTCCATGCTGGCAGCGAGGGAGTTGTTATATCCTGTTGTCAGTAAGAGGACCGGACGCGGGAGCTTGTCCAGAACTGCTTTGAAACGGCCTTCCGTTCCGCCGCCGCCGATGAATGTCAGTAACAGGTCGTAGTCTTTGACATGATCCAGTTCCGTAAATTCGATTTCATTGCCGCTGAGCTCGGCAAGTTTCGCAACAACATCCTGATTGTATTGATTGATGTTCTTGCTTTCAACATTAGTGCTTTCTACATAATAAACACCGATTTTCATTTGATATACCATCCTTTACTTCTAAATATCATCTTATCATAAAAACCGCAAAGAAACGAATCAAGTTGGGGTATCTCAGGCATCAGCTGTGATATGATTAAATTAGAAAAAGCAGAGGTTTCCTCTGCAGGAAAGGACAATATCATAATATGTTACACGAAGTCACATTCCGCTCTTTTAACGAGCGCGATACGGTGTACGGCTGGATCTATGTTCCTGCCTGCCGTCCGAACGGTATCATTCAGCTGATTCACGGATTCGGGGAACATTCCCGCCGTTATCTGCACATGATCGTCGCATTTCTGGATGCCGGATATATCGTAGCGGCAGACGACCATGTCGGACATGGGAAAACGGCTGTGGAAAACAACTGCTGGGGAGACTGGGGAGACAAAGGCTTCACCACGATGGTGGAAGATGAAAAGAAACTCCATGATTTGGTAGTCAAAGAGTAGCCGAATCTGCCTTATTTCATGTTCGGACACTCCATGGGCTCCTTCATTGCCCGTCAGTATATCGCAAGATACGGCAGCGACCTGACCGCGGTCACATTATGCGGTACGACCGGCGAATGGCCGAACCTGGCGGAAAACATCGCCTACTTAAAAGACTTAGTGGAAAAAGGTCAGCCGTACGATGCCGACCCGACCTTAGGCGCCAAATTCATGGGCTGGATGTTTGCCAGATGCAAGGAAGGCGTGAAACTCGGGAACGAATGGATCTGCGACGATCCGTATGTCCAGATTGACCATGCCAAAGACCCGTTTGATGCCTTCACGAAGACCACCAGCAACCGCTCCTGGCTCTACTTCAACCAGATGATGGAAGACATCACGGGAATCGAATGGGCGAAGAAAGTCCCTGTCGAACTTCCAATCTACAATATCGCCGGCGATCAGGACCCGGTCGGACAGTACGGAACGGGCGTCTATCAGACATCCAACTGGCTGAGCGATACGGGACATGACGTCACAACGGTCCTCTACACCGGCTACCGCCATGAGATCCACAACTACGATGATATCAAGTTCGATGTCGAAGGCGGAATCATTCAGTTCTTTGACAGCTATCTCTAAGCAATACAAGAGCTCTGCAAAGCAGAGCTTTTATTTTGTATGATAATAATTGCACAAACTTTTCTTCCCCTGCACTATAAAAAAAGGAAACGACATCGCACAGTGTGCATTATATCTTGCCAGCGATGACTCTTCCTTCGTCAGCGGACAAATCGTTGCAGTTGACGGCGGCTGGACAGCATTCTAAGATACGGAATCATACACTAAGGGCAGAGATTTCTCTCTGCCCTTTTTTATCTTGTCAGTTTGCGGATCCGCTTGCCCAGCTTTTCAATGGTTCCGTCTTCAATCAGTTTGGCCAATGCCCCGGCATTGTAGCGCTCGGAGCGGATGACGAATGTCAGGAATGTCAGTATCTCATCCACCGACAGACTGCACGGATCTTTCCCCATGATGTGGTCATAGTTTTTCAGATAATCCGGATCCATCAGGTTCATCTCTTCCAGTAACCGCATCCACTCTTTGGTTTCCTCATCGTAAAGCGGATAGCCCATTGCGAGAATCCCGTGCTCATTCCGTGTCGCATTCTGCCAGGCCACCTGACGCTTGGTGATGATCGGAAGCTTCTCGTAGCGGTTCTCATAGTCATTTAAGCTTAAGCGGAAGACATCGTAGAGTTCCTGCTTCAGCTCATAGAAGCCGCCTCTCGGCAGAGCCGTCTCCCCTTTTTCCAGTTCCTCTGCCCACTCTGCCAGAGTCTTCTCATAATAGAAGACCTCCTTATCAAAGGACTGGAAGCTGTCGACATAGGTATGAATGATCATATAGTAAAGACTGTTTCTTCTTAAGTCCCCCGGCCGCTTGTGCCAGAGTTCAAAATCCTTGTCTTTCGCATCGATATATTTCAGGTTTTTGAATACCGCAAATTCCCTTCTGAGATCTTCTCTTACTTCCATCAGCAGAGCTCCCAGTTTATTGGAGCCTTTCCACTTGGAAGTGTCCTGAATCTCCGGATCGTCGGATGTCATCCCGATTCCCCAGATATAGTCCCGCGGCGCACATTCCGCCAGGATATTGTCTTTGGTGGAGAACAGAATCTTGCGGAGGTCATCATTCTCCAAAAACTTGGCCATGATTCCCTTGTACATGATGCGGTAGGATAGTTTTCTCCATAAGGCGTCATTGTAGTGATGGACCAGCCTGCCCAAAGATTTCATCTCATAGGTATCGTCCGTTTCCAATATCTGCTTCGCAACCGTTTCATCATCAAAAAGCATGGCCTTCTGATACATCATATACTGCTCCGCGCAGCTGTAATGAATGCCTGCATATGTAAAAGCACTTTTATACCAGTTACTGAGGCATCCGAGTTCCTCAGTCTCCTTGTAAAAACCCTGTACGATCATATGATAAAATACCTTCTTATTAATTTAATTATGACACAACTTTCACAAATGGGTATGACTGATTTTCACAAAAGCGTATCTTTTTGAGTCAAATACAGGTTTTTGTTTAAGAATCTGTTACAATTATGTCTGTATGAAATCAAATGCACTGCGTCCGATCTTTAATCTTGTCCTTGCGGCTTTGGTTGCTTACGCGTGGTATCTCATGATATTCCGCGGCACCGGCGCCTTGCAGACAACGGGATTAAAGTCACTGAAATACTTTACCGTTTTAAGCAATCTGCTCGAAGGATTTGCGTCCCTTTTCTACTTTCTAAGGCGCAATAACGAAACGGATCCGTTGCGCGATACCCTGAAGTATACCGCTGCGGGAGCCGTCACGCTGACACTGCTTGTCGTACTGGGCTTCCTCGGTCCGATCTTCGGCTACCCCTTCATGTTCCGCGGAGCCAATTTATTATTTTCACCTGCTGATCCCGCTTCTTTCCATTGCGGAGTTTATTTTCTGGAATACGGAAGAAATGGGCAGAAAGGAAAACCGGTTGATGATGCTGCCGATTGCCCTTTACGGCGTATTCTATCTGGGCAATATCGCCATTAACGGCATCGGTACCTTCCCGAATAAAAACGACTGGTACGGCTTCTTCCTCTTCGGAAACAGGATCGCAGTCGTGATCATTCTCATACTCTTTACCGTAAACTACATAATCGGTTTCACGCTCCGGAAACTGAATCAAAAAAATCATTAACAGACAGTAAAAAAACGGAACCGAAGTTCCTTTGCAGGGATACTGGTTCCGTTTTTATATGGTTTATTTTACAAGAAGAGATTCGCCGCGTTTCACTTCTTTTTCGCCGACGAAGTTCAGTTCCAAATCGTTCGGATTTGTAACGATCAGCATCGTGCTCATATCGTAAGAAGCTCTCAGTTTTTTGACATCCACCGTAACGATCGGATCGCCGGCTTTGACAGCATCGCCCTGCTTTTTGTTAAGAATCTTGAAGCCATCGCCTTTGGTATTGACCGTATCAACACCGATATGAACCAGAAGTTCCACACCGTTGTTCATTAAAATACCGAATGCATGTCCTGTCGGGAAGAGAACGCCTAATGTTCCGTTGGCCGGAGCGCAGAGTGTTACTTTGTCAGCATCGTATTTGAATGCGACCGTCTTGCCCATCATTTCTTCCGCAAACATTGCGTCCGTCACTGTTTTGACGTCGATGATCTTACCGTCAGCTAAAGCAACGATGTCGTCATCTGCAACATGAAGCGGTTCCAGTTTTACTTCTTCTTCCTTTTTGAATAATTTGTCGAATAATCCCATTGTAAATCCCTTTCTAACGCGTACTGTCTCTCTTGATCAAAGACACCGGTACAATGACCTGCTCATCCACTGCTTCCTTTCTGATTTTCTGAAGCAGGATCTCGCATGCTTTCTGGCTGATTATTTCCGTATTGCGGTCAATTGCACTGATTGACGGAGAGACCATCAAGGAGTACGGACTGTTGTCAAAACTGATCAGCTTCACATCTTCCGGGACATAGTAACCTACGCGTCCCAGCGCCTTAATTGCACCGAATGCAGCACGGTCTGATGATGTTATTATAGCATCTGTTTTCACGGAATTCTTCATAAGTTGCATAATTAATTCCGAACTTTCCTCTTCCGAGCTCTTTTTTCCTTCCCGATTGAGTACCAGATCCGCCTGATACGGTATTCCGGCATCTTCCAGGGCTTTCCGGTAGCCTTTCACTCTCGGGCTTTCCTGCTCTTCCGCGAGATACCCTGGCAGCAGGACGATGGTCTTACAGCCCTTGTCAATCAGGTAGGAAGTCGCCTCATACATGGCGTTTTCATCGTCATTTCTGACAGCGGAGATGGCTGTTGCGCTCTCCGGCTTCCGGTCAACAAAGACGATCGGATACCCTTCCGGTAAGAGGTCTTCCGTGAACTCTTTCAATCCGCTGACATCGAGAATGCCGTCGCAGATCTCAGAGAGCATTTTCAGGTATTCCTTCTCGCGCTCCGCACCGTTGGCGGAATCGCATAAGAGGAGTGAATACCCTTCTTTTCTTAAATATTTTTCCGTAAAGTGAGCCAGCGAAGCAAAGAAGGAATTGTCCACGCTCGGCACGATCATTCCGATCTGTTTCATCATGCATTCCCCCTTAATTCCTGAATCAACTCTTTATAGGTCTTTCCCTTGCGGAAAAGTGCGGAAGAGCCAAGGATAAACCCGTCCGCTCCGAGATTGCTTAAATCTTCGATGACTTCCGGAGAGCAATGTCCGTCGATCATGACCTTAAAGCCGTACTGTTCTTTCAGTTGAATCAGCTGTTCCACTTTCTTCCGTGTGAAGTCAATGAAGCTCTGTCCGGCAAAGCCCGGATTAACCGTCATAACCAGTACGTAATCGCAGAGATTCAAGATCTCACTGATTGAAGCTACCGAGGTATCCGGATTCACCGCGATTCCCGCGTAAGCTCCCATCTCTTTAATATGCGCGAGTGTCTTGACAACATAGCGCTCACTTTCCGGATGAATGTAAATAATATTGGCTCCGGCTTGAATGAACCAGTCCACCTTGCTGGCAGGATTTTCCACCATTAAGTGGCAGTCCACTAATTTATCGGTATAGCGGCGGATCGTCTCCACGTCCATGACACCCATGGTGAAATTCGGAACGAACGTTCCATCCATGATATCGCAATGGAAGATATCCACTCCGGCATCATCGAGCGCCCGCACTTCATCGGCCAGATGGCCGTAGTTGGCGCACATCATGCTCGGGCATAAGAGCCGCTTGCCCATTACTTGGCGGCCTCCAGGTTCTGAGTTTCCTCGATCTCCGTAATCATGGCTACACGATTGGCATGTCTGCCGCCTTCAAAGGAGGCATTCAGCCATTCGTCCACGATCATCTTGGCAGTTTCCACGCCGATGACTCTGGCACCGAAGGCAATGATATTGGTATTGTTGTGCTGTCTGGACAGCTTGGCAGTATACGGATCGGAGCAGACGCAGGCCCGGATTCCCTTCACCTTATTGGCAGCTAAGGAGATCCCGACACCCGTTCCGCAGATCAGAACGCCGAGGTCAACTTCTTTGTTTGCGACCATTTTGGCCACTTTATATCCGCTGATTGGATAATCGAAACGTTCCGTGGAATCCGTTCCGACATTAATGACTTCAATCCCCTTTTCTTCCAGGTACTTTTTGATTTCCCATTTCATGTCAACTGCGACATGGTCATTTCCGATAGCAATCTTCATCACATTATCCTCTCTTTTCTCTTCACTTATCATTATACAGAAAAAGAGAGATGAAATGTAAAAAAGCGACGGAGTTCCGTCGCCATTTTGCGTTTAAATGAGTTTTTCCACGATCTTCTTCAGCGTGTCGTTCTCTCCGACATTGCCTGGGAAGATGATATACGGGTTGTACGGGAATTTGCTTTCGTCTCCCGTCTTCCATACCGGTATGCCTGCTTCCGCCTGGCCGATGACCAGTGCTTTTTTGACGCTCAGCGCCTTCACGCCGACATCGGACGAAGTGATGCCGCCCTTGGCAACCACAAAGGACGGGGTAACGGAAAGGTCTTTGACTAAATGCATGACACCGTCGGAGATCTTCACGCTGCGCATGAGCGCTTCCTCCTTGCTTTCGCCAACTTTTTCCAAAAGCAGCCGTTCCGTATAACAGACCGCACTCCTGCCGCTGGCAATGATTTCCTCTTCGAGCATTACGCACCGTGCCACTTCCGCATAGAAGGCTTCATCCCCTTCCAATACAGAGGAAGAGCGGAATGCGATCGGTACGACATCCGACAGCATCAGTAATCTTTCAAGCTGACGCGTTGTCTTCTGCGTGTGCGATCCGACAACGATAATACCGCCGTTCGGATTGTCTGCCTGACACATCTCTTCTCGGGATAGATACGGTTTGTCGGATACATTGAGCAGTACCTTGACAAAACCGGCGGCCGAGCGGAACATGAAGCGTTTCCCCTCCGCCATTGCCAGATAGAGTGCCGTCACAAAGACGTACGTATCGAAATAGTCAATGCTGTTGACGATGATCTTTCTGCCGTCTTTGACGTTGAATAAGATATTTTTAATTCCTTCCACATCCGCGTTTCGCAGCAGGTCTTCCCCGATGGAGATGACATCCTCCTTCGCAACGCTTCCGTTGGTCTTCTCTTCAATATATTCCCTTAAGTCGGAATGCTCGTAGCCGAATGTCTTATCGAGCGCAAACTCCGTCTGGGCTGCCGGAATCAGAACATCACCGTTTTTGACATAGTGAATGTCGTTGCAGGTGATTCTTCCGCCTTCCGGAAAGAACGGATAGAGGATCTCTCCGTCGACGTCAATACCGTCTTCCTTCAGTCCTTCAGATAAGAGATCCGTTTCCAGCGGAAAATGACCGCGCAGCGTGGAATCGCCGCGGGAAACATAAAGATATTTGGAATTGGTGATTCGGGCCGCTTCCGAGACGTTTTTCGTCAGCTGTTTATGATACTGAACCGTCTCTTCCTCCGTAAAGGAGCGGGAATTGGTCAGAATAAAGAATCCCTTATTGCCGTCATTGAACGCGTCCACTAACGTGGAGACTTCAATGTCCGTATATACATATAAATCATGTACCGTCTGAACGCCGGTCGGATCATCGTCCAAGATGACAAACTTGCAGTCAAAGTTCTGCATTGCGTCACTTAACCATGCGTGAATATCACACGGGACATGCGGTGTACTCATTAACTGGGTATAGGATAAATTCATAGATTACCTCCTGGCGCCTAATAGTATAACAGAAAAACGGAAAAAGAAAACTCAGCGTACGCTGAGCTATGCTTCCGTAAGTTCATTGGAAAGACGGAATAACGCCACAATGTTTAACACTGCGACGATAAATCCGACAAGCAGGCAAAGCGTAAGCAGCACAACGGACATTTTCCGTGTGAATAAGTAAATGACATCACTCAGAAGAATGATGAGACAGCACAAAAGGTTCGCCTGACGGCAGTGGATGAGCCGCTCCGTCTGTGAGCTGTCGATTCGGGCCGCAATCCTGATCACCGGCTCGAGAATCATATATAAAACATAAGCGGTAAAGAAGTCCACCGGGATACGCAGGATTCCGAGATTCACTTTTGTAAAGATACCCGCCACCCACATGACAAACGCGATTGCTCCCGCAATGAGGACCATCTTACGCAGATCGTCAAAGTCGTCGCCGTTATACTGCTGGAATGCCAGATAGAAAAACAGATATCCCAGCCAGTCCGGCAACAGGTTGAGGTTACCGTTTGGGAATTCAATGCTGTAGTTCATTAACAGAAACAGAAATCCCAACGCCATTAACAATACAAAATGCTGCTGTTTTTTCATGCTATCAACTTCCTAATTCATACCGTATTTGGTATACAGTTCTCCTTCCAAAAAACTCATGGCCTTGGCATTGATCATGCTGGCGATCACTCCTGCGGCAAGACAGAGCGAAACCAGAAATTCCACAAAGTTTCCCTTGAAGAGCATAATGATGTCGCTGATGACCAGAATAACTTCCGTCGCCACGTTTACATGGTGGCAGATTTTCAGTTTCTCCGTCTGCGTAGAGCCGTTCTCCGCTGCGATCTCGATCACTTCATCCATAATGCGGTAAAGCAGATAGATGTTGGCAATATCAATCACGATTTCCAGAATCTCCAGCGCTGCAAAGGAATGCTTTAGATGCAACAATCCCATCACCCAGCCGGCAAAGGAGAAGACAAGCAGAATGAGAGAAAGTGTCTGGATCGGCTTCATGCTTTCCTTCGCATATAAGCGGAACGCGAGGAAAAACATCAGATAGCCCAGCCAGTTCGGCAAAATATTGAATCCGTAAAGATTCACCGTGAGCAGAAGCAGAAAGAAGCCCCAGACCAGATAGGATATAAACTGATATGTTTTCTTTTTCATAAGATAACTCCGTGTATTTACAACATTATACCATTTTTACTTACGGAGATTTCTTACTGCCGAAACTTTTTCAAATCAGGCCAGATGCGGTTTACCCTTGCGCAGTACTGCCGATATTTTTCCCCATAAAGATCCAATAACCACTTCTCTTCCGTCTCTTTCAAGGCCACCGTAAGAAAGAGCCAGAAAAGCAGTGTCAGAGGAATCGCCAGAAGATTCCCGGCCAAAAGAAGAATCCCGATACATAAGAGCAGAACGGCGCTGTAAATGGGATTGCGCGTCAGAGCATATGCCCCGTCAGTCACCAAACGGTTCTCCAGTATGCCTGCATCGATATCGGTCTTATGAACCGCATCAATCCATAAGGCAATACTGAAAGCCATCAGGAAAGCTCCGCATACTCCCGCAACGATTCGCATAACACCTTGAATCACGATTACGTCATTCCCGGATACTCTCGGATAAACAAGAGCAATCAAACTCACTACCGCCATAACGCCGCAAAGCAGCGGTCCGACTCCGTAAAGCGGAAGATGGTCTTTTTCCTTCATCCTTCTACCCCTTTCCTTATGCAGATTGGTTCTTCTTTTGGTTAGCATTAGCTAACCGTAGTAAATAATAGCACCTTTTCCCTTTTCACTCAAACGGAATGAGTTGAAATGAGATATAATAACAATATGGGTAAAATACTGAATAGATATCATAAAAATCAGGCAATCCTGGAGCTGGAAAATGATTTTCTGCGTCTTGTCTGTACCAATTACGGCTGTACCATTCTGAAGCTTTGTGTAAAGGAGAACAACGGTACGGAGAAAGACGTGGTGCTCGGTTACGACACTCTGGAAGAATACCAGCCGAACGACCTCTATCTCGGGGCCATTGTCGGCCGGACAGCCAACCGGATTGCCAAAGGACACTTCCGTATCAAGGATAAGGAATACCAGTTACCGATCAATAACGGACCGAACTGCAATCACGGCGGTGTGACCGGTTTCACCAACCGCGTTTTCGACTTTGCCGTACTCGACAATAAGATCCGTTTCCACTATTTCAGCAAGGACGGCGAGGAAGGCTATCCGGGAAACCTGGATGCCTACGTCATCTATGAACTGAAAGACAACTCTCTGATCTGCACCTATCAGGCAACCACAGACCAGGATACCATCATCAATATGACCAACCATTCCTATTTCAATCTGAGCGGCACGCCTTCCTATATCGGAAACCACCTCTTACAGGTGGAAGCGTCCCACTACGGACCGTGCGATTCCACCGGCCTTTTCACCGGTGAATTCAAAGCGGTGGCGGGAACCCCGTTTGATTTCCGCACCCTGCGCTCTTTAGATTCTTCCTTACAGAGCGAGGATGAAGATCTGAAGCTCGGTAACGGAATCGACCACACCTTCCTCTTCCATAAAAAGGAGGACCAGGTCACCCTGGTAGACCCGGAAAGCAAGCTCACGTTAAAGGTCTCCACGACATTACCGGCCTGTCAGATCTATACAGCCAACTATCTGGACGGCCGCAAAGGGAAAAACGGCAGCACCAACAACTTCCGTTACGGACTCTGCATTGAAACGGGATATCTCCCCAACAGCATCAACTATGAGCGCAATTCCCCGACGCTGTTAACACCGGAGAAACAGTATAAAGCAACCACAGTATTTACATTTGAGGTAGAAGAGAATGAAAACGAGTGAAATCAGAAACAATTTAGAAAAACGTCTCTATGACAACAACCTGCTGCATCTTTACGAAGACGCTTCCCTTCTGGACTATCAGTACAGCCGTTACCTAAAGGCACTCGAAGCCTTTGAAGGACTCTACGGCACAGATCATGAAGTACACATGTACTCCACCAGCGGCCGTACGGAAGTCTGCGGCAACCACACCGACCATCAGAGAGGCAACGTCGTGGCCGCCAGCATCAACCTGGATGCCATTGCGGTCGCCAAAAAGAGCGAACGCTTCATCCGCGTCACTTCTGACGGGAACACCTACCCTGTCATCGATACGGAAGACTTAAGCAAGAAAGATGAGGAAGAAGGAACTTCCGTCTCCATCATCAAGGGTGTTATCGCCCGCTTAAAAGAGCTCGGCTATCACATCGGCGGTTTTGATGCCTACGTGACCAGTGACGTTCTGATCGGCAGCGGCATGTCCTCTTCCGCCTGCTTCGAAGTATTAATGGGAACGATCATCTCCGGCTTATACAACAACAATACGATCGACACGGTCACCCTTGCCAAAGTCGGCCAGTATGCCGAAAACGTCTTCTTCGGCAAACCGTGCGGCTTAATGGACCAGTGTGCCTGCGCCGTCGGCGGTCTTGTGACCATCGACTTTAAAGACACGGCTCATCCAATCGTTGAAAAAGTGGACGTCGAATTTTCCGAATTCAACGCTTCCCTCTGCATTGTGGATACCAAGGGATCCCATGCCGACTTAACGGATGAGTATGCCGCGGTACCAAGAGAAATGAAAAATGCCGCGCACTTCTTCAACAAGGAAGTCCTGCGTGAAGTCGATGAAGATGCATTCTACGATCACATCAACGAGATCCGCGCCCAGTACGGCGATAGAAGCGTTTTAAGAGCAATTCACTTCTTCAACGAACAGAAACGCGTCCAACAGTTACTCGCAGCCTGCAAGGCGAAAAACTACGAAGAATTCAAGTCCGTCATCAAAGCCAGCGGCGATTCTTCCTACAAGTACCTTCAGAATGTCTACGCTAACAGCGACTTTAATAACCAGTCCGTTTCCTTAGCGCTTGCCTTAAGCGAAAAAGCCTTAAAGAATCACGGCGTCTGCCGCGTTCACGGCGGAGGCTTCTCCGGTACGATCCAGGCCTTTGTGGATGATGACTATGTCGCGGAATACAAGAAAGAGATTGAAAAAGTCTTCGGCGAAGGAAGCTGCCACATCTTAAAGATTCGCAACATCCCGACAACGGAGGTCTTCTAAGCCATGCCAAACTTTCAACTCGCCTATTACAAAGATCCCTATTTAAAAACGCTTGATACGGAGGTCTTTTCCTGCACGCAGGTCAGGGACCACTATGAAGTCGTCTTAGCGGATACCATTTTCTATCCCGAAGGCGGCGGACAGAGCGGCGATACGGGATTTCTGAATGAAGTTGAAGTTTATGACACGCACGAAAAAAACGACACGGTGCTCCATTACACCAAAGCCCCACTGACACCGGGTGAAAAAGTGAATTGCCGCATCGATTTTGACCGCCGCTTCTCCCTAATGCAGAATCACAGCGGCGAGCATATGGTATCGGGTCTGATCCATCAGACCTTCGGTTACGAAAACATCGGCTTCCATATGGGAGATGTGGTCCAGATCGATTTTGACGGACTCATGACTTACGAGGACGCATTAAAGATTGAGGAAAAAGCCAATGCGCTGATTCAGAGAAACCTCCCGATCAGTGACCTTTTCCCAAGCGAGGAAGAACTCAGGGACATCGAGTTCCGCTCCAAAAAGGAACTCAGCGGAACGGTGCGTCTGGTAAAAATTCCGGAAGCGGACCTCTGCGCCTGCTGCGGAACGCAT
>CADCPY010000052.1 GCA_902803495.1 uncultured Erysipelotrichaceae bacterium | reverse complement strand
TTGCGTTCCGCCGGCAGATCTTCAATGACTTCCCCTTCCGAGGAGTAGACTTCCACGACGTTTTTCCGCTTGGCATACAGACTGCTTAAAAGCTGCGGTAAGCGGTGGATGTTATGGGTACCGAAGACGAGGTCCACATACGGATAGCTCTTCTCCAGCTTTTCCACCACGGATTCTTCCTGGGCCATGCAGCCGCATAAGCCGATGACCATGTTTTTATTCTTGTTTTTATACTGCTTGAGGTAGCCCAGCTCGCCAAACGCCCGGTCTTCCGCATTCTGACGGATGGCACAGGTGTTCAGAAGCACGAGGTCCGCCATCGATTCGTCTTCCACGATCTGATAGCCCATGGCACGCAGGATACCGAGAATCGTCTCCGTATCGCGTTCATTGGCCTGGCAGCCGTAGGTGATCACCATGGCAAAAAGACCCTGCCCCAGCATTCTTTCACTCTCGGAGAGTGAGAAGAGATTACGCTGAATCAAGGACGGTTTTTTCGTACGCACACGTGCGTCTTTCAAAGAAGGTTTGATTTTTTCGCTCATAGATTCCTCATCTCAAAAAAACCAAGCGGCTTGCTTGGTTTATGATAATTCAATTGTTTCTACCGGACAAGCGCCTGTGCATGCACCGCAGTCAATGCATAAATCTTCATTGACTTCTGCTAAGCCGTCATCACCAAGGGCAACAGCTCCTGTCGGGCAAACAGCTGTGCAAGCTCCGCATCCTAAACAATTACTTTTATTTACATGTGCTGGCATTTCAAAATACCTCCTTTATTCATAGCATTCATATTATAGCATATTCTTCTCAAAAAACAATGTTTCCGAAAAAGGCAGAATTAAGAAAAAGCCCAACCGTTTCGGGTTGGACTTTCTGTGTTTATTTTGCGGTTTCCTGAGCTCTTGTCTCACGGATGACTGTGACTTTGATCTGGCCAGGATACGTCATCTCGGCTTCGATCTTGTCACGGATCTCACGTGCCACTCTGTGGCATGCGGCGTCATCCAGCTGTTCCGGAATGGCCATAACACGAATCTCACGTCCTGCCTGAATCGCGTATGTCTTGTCAATTCCTTCGAAGCTGTTGGCAATCTTTTCCAGTTTTTCCAGACGTTCGATGTAGTTTTCCATCGATTCGTATCTGGCACCCGGACGGGCGGCGCTCAGCGTATCGGCTGCCGCAACCAGATTGGCAATCAGGCTGGTGGCTTCCGTATCGCCGTGGTGGGAAGCAATCGCATTGAGAACAACATCGTTTTCGCCGTGTTTCTTAGCCAGTTTGACACCCAGTTCGACGTGGCTGCCTTCCTGTTCGAAGTCCACTGCCTTACCGATATCATGCAGTAAGCCGGCACGTTTGGCAAGACCCTGATTGAGTCCCAGCTCCGCAGCCATCATGCCTGCGAGATTAGCAACTTCAATGGAGTGGTCCAGAACGTTCTGACCGTAGCTGTAACGGTATTTCAGACGGCCGACCATGTTGATCATTTCACGGTCCATACGGCCGATCCCGAGTTTGAAGACTGCATCTTCTCCGGCTTTGCGGATCGTTTCATCCAGCTCGTTCCGTACTTTCTTGACAACGTCTTCGATTCTTCCCGGATGAATTCTGCCGTCTTTGATCAGGTTTTCCAGAGCCTGACGGGCAACTTCACGGCGGATCGGGTCAAAGCAGCTGACCGTGATGGTTTCCGGTGTGTCGTCGATGATGAGGTCGACGCCCGTAGCCTGTTCGATTGCTTTGATGTTCCGGCCTTCTCTACCGATAATGCGGCCCTTCATCTCTTCGGACGGAAGCGGGACGACACTGACTGTTTTATCCTGCGTTTCCTCCTGTGCATATCTCTGAATGGCTAAGCCGATGATGTTTCTTGCTTTCTCACTGGCTTTGGCCTTCGCTTCTTCTTCCTGATCCCTGATGTAAGCGGCGATTTCGTTTGCCGTACGTTTTTCAACAGCTTCCATCAGTTCTTTCTTCGCTTCTTCCGTCGTCATGGAAGCTACTCGCTCCAACTCGGCGACCTGAGAATCGATCTTGGCATTCAGTTCCTGTTCTTTTTTGTCTAGTACATTTAATTTATCAGTTAATTTACGTTCTTTTTCTTCAACCTGTTTCTCTTTACCCGTTAAAGTTTCATCTCTAAAATTCAGAGTGTCTTCTCTACGCAGTAACTTTGTTTCATGTTTCTGAAGTTCAGCTTTTTTATCTTTTATTTCTTTTTCTGCAGCTAACTTTAATTCGTAAGCCTGCATTTTTGCGTTCATTGCGGCTTCTTTGGCAGTGTTTTCCGCTTTCTCGCGCGCTTCTTTTTCAATCTGCGCCGCGTTCTGTTTCGCTTTGTTTAAGCCGATGGTGCCCAGGACGTAATACAAGACGGCACCGAAAAGTAAACCAACTATACCAGACAAGACGATATATTTAAATTCCATACACATCTCCTGTCTAGAGTATCACTCTGTAGTATATTCTACCCCATTTAAGGGATTTAAACAATTATCTATAGATACAAAATTTCACGTGAAAACGTAAAAAACTCCGGGGTTTTCCCGGAGTTCTCAAATCATGTTTATGCGGCTTCTTCCTCTTTGCCGTACATCTTGGCGCGGATCTTGGCTTCGAGCTCATTTGCGAGGGCTTCATTGCTCTTTAAGTAGGCTCTGACCGCCTCTCTGCCCTGGCCGATCTTTTCGCCGTTGTAGCTGAACCAGGCACCGCTCTTCTGCAGGATGTCGTAGTTCACGGCCAGATCGATGATCTCACCCAGCTTGGAAATGCCTTCGCCGTAGATGATCTCGATCTGCGCTGTCTTGAATGGCGGAGCAACCTTGTTCTTCACCACTTTGACGTTGACCTTGTTACCGACGATATCCGTGCCGCTCTTGATGGCTTCGCTCTTTCGGACATCAATTCGTACGGATGCGTAGAACTTCAGGGCTCTGCCGCCGCTGGTTGTTTCCGGATTGCCGAACATGACGCCGATCTTTTCACGCAGCTGGTTGATGAAGATGGCCGTACAGTCGGTACGGTTCATCACGCCTGCCAGTTTCCGCATCGCCTTGGACATTAATCTGGCCTGTAAGCCGATGGAGGAGTCGCTCATCTCGCCGTCCAGTTCCGCCTGCGGTACGAGTGCCGCAACGGAGTCGATGACGATTAAGTCGATTGCGCCGCTCTTAATTAAAAGTTCAGCAATTTCCAGTGCCTGCTCCCCGCTGTCCGGCTGGGAGAGGATCAGCTCGTCGATATCCACGCCCAGTGCCTTGGCATAGAGCGGGTCGATGGCGTTTTCCGCATCGATGAAGGCTGCCTTGCCGCCTTTTTTCTGCACTTCGGCGATGGCATGCAGCGCAAGTGTTGTCTTACCGGAAGATTCCGGTCCGTAGATTTCAATGATTCTGCCCTTCGGATATCCGCCGATACCGAGTGCGTAGTCAATGGCCAAAGAACCGGAAGAGATGGAATCAACGTCCACTCCCGCACGGTCCCCCAGTTTCATGACGGAACCTTTTCCATATTGCTTTTCAATCTGCTTTATGGCCTCGGCCAGTAAAGCATCGTTGTTTTTGTCTGCCATAGTATGTTTTTTCCTCCTAACTTCGGAAATCTCTTATTCTGTAATCATTCTACCTTTTTCTTGAATAAAATTCAACTACTTGGTTTCCAGGATGATATCCTTGGCCTGCAGGAAATAACTGATGCCGCCCGCAACGGAGATGAATGTTGCGAACCAGAGCAGGAACGTGCTGAACGGGAACTGATAGATCTCAAACGGCAGGTTGCAGAGCAGTGTGAAGATGATCGTAAACATCTGTAAGAACGTCTTCAGTTTGCCCAGCATGCCGGCCGACATGACTCTGCCCTTGTCCGAGGCCATCATGCGGATGGCGTCCACGATCGTATCACGCCAGATCATGACGAGTACCGGCACAAACGGAATGATGCCGTCGCAGGCCAGTAAGATGAATAACGTGTTGACTAGGAGTTTGTCGGCAATCGGATCCATGAATTTTCCGAAGGTGGTGACCATGTTGTACTTCCGGGCGATATAGCCGTCCAGAAAGTCCGTGAAGGATGCCAGGCAGAAGAGCACCATGATGATGATGTTCTTGACCGGAAGCGAGACAAAGGCGATATTGATCACGCCGAGGTTGATCCCGAACTGTGCATACGGGAAGATATAGATCAGTACGATCAGAGGGATCAGTACCATACGTACAATGGTTAATCTGTTAGGTAAGTTCATATTCGTTTCCTCCTTTGTGAGAACATGCAGGGTCAGGTGCACCCCGCCGTCGTCGCTGCGGCTCTCTTCGTCGATCGGCAGCTCCGCACCGTTCAGATAGATGCGGTTTTCGCCCATTTTGGACAGATGCAGAACGAGCACATCCTCATTTTGCACCACATAATAAAACTTCGCGCTTTCATTTGCGGAATAGATGCGGTTTTCCGGATCATTGATCTCCTCATCGTTTTGAATGGCATGTCCGATGTATGTCTCATCGCTGAACACATCCATGCGGATCTCAATGGCCTTGTCCGCTTCCCATCCGTAGATATTGTAATCCTTCTTGCCGGCTTTCACAATTTCCGGCACTGCCGTGCTGATCACATACTCCTCGTGCGGTGTCACTTCCGGCACCACCGCATCTTCCGGCGGATCGATAATGCGGAAGGACGGGAAGACGTAGCGGATCAGTACGTAAAGGATCAGTGCGGCCAGAATCAGGATGGTACAGATCAGAGTGAAGTGACGGAAATCGAACTTCTTCTTCGTTTCCTTCTCTCCGTTTGTTTTGTCGCTTTTCTCAAACAGCTCTTTTTCCGAAACGGACGCAATGTCCCCTTTGAGCCGCTTGATCTCGCTTTCCATTTCCCTCTCCGGGATTCCCAACAGCTTGCCGTACTGTCTTAAATAATAAGGAAGATAGGAGAAATCGTCATGGAAATGGGAACTGTCGCCGTTTTCAATGGCGTTTAAGCACCCCAGAGTGATCTGCGTCTGAGCGGAGACTTCCTCCAGGCTCAAATGCTTTTCCTCTCTTTTTTTCTTCAGTTTTTCCCCCAGTTTTTTCATAATAAAAAGGACCTTCCCCTCCTATTATAACAAGGAAACGTCCTCAAGAGATGAAAATCTCTTCATCATTTTGTATCGTACATCTGATGGAAGAGCCCGTAAAAATCGTACCAGGAATAAAAGCGGGTCATATTCTCGAGCTCCAGCCCCATGTTGTAGCGGTTATCGTAACAGAAGGTCGGGAAATGCTTCACGCAGTCCTTCAGCGTCTCGTCAAAATCCTCCACCATAATGTCCACTCTCTGATCGCAGATGTATTGGATCTTCGGAAACGAGGTGAAAACAAGGGAGTCATGCGGAATCTCATTCACTCTGAGCCACTCTTCGGTAATGTCGCGGCACCGCTTGCCCCGCTCACTGTCTTCAAAGCCCGGATATCTGCCGGTGATCAGGATGATTTCATGCCCTTCTTCCTGCAGTTTGGCCAACACTTCCTTCGCTCCGTAGCGCGGTTCGATATGCTTCATGTAGTTTTCATGATAGTACTTGCGGTAATCCTCTTCGAGTTCATGGTTCCAGAAGGAAGCCTTGAACTCGTACCAGTACGGCTCGTCCGGCCGCTGAATTCCCTTTTCCAGACAGTATTTATAAACGTAGGCCAGACGGTAATCGTCTTCGTTGGTCAGACAGCCGTCAATATCAATTCCGATTCTCATGCAGTTTCCCCTTTCCTGATTTCCTTTTCCATCTGTGCCGAACTCAGCGCGTACAGCGCTAAGAAGAGCACGAAAGCCACAATTATTATACCAGAATCCAGATAGGCCATAATGATGAAGATCAAATTGCTGATGACGCGTCCGATCACCAAAGCCTTCTCATTGGCCAGATAGTATTCCACTTTGTATTCCCGCAGTGCGGGTAGATTGCTGACGTTGCCAATGCTTGTCATATTGATCAGTCCGACTAACCCCACCATGACCGTATAGAAGAACTTGAAGGTGATGATGGTAAAGGCATTGGTTCGAATCAGCATCAGACACATGGTGATTAAAGCCAGAGCGGAAGTGACTTTGATCACGCTGAGGTAGTATTTCGGTTTTAGTACGCGGGCAAAGAGCACGGCGCAAAGCGTGGATACCACCGCAAAGATGCTTGTGAAGATGCCCAGAGAGAAGGAATCCGAAAAGACGCGGGCGATATAGATCATCACGATGTAGGAGAATGCCCCTTCCGAAATCGTCATTCCTTCAAAGAATGTCTCCCGCATCACAAGCTGGATCCGTTTGTCCTGACGCATGATGTCCTTGAACTGCCCGGCGCGGTATTCCTTTGTCGGCGGGATGTTGTTATCACGGAAATAGAAGGATAACACGATCCGTAATGCCACAATGACCAGTACGACAAAGAGGCAGCGCAGAAAGCCCTGGGCCCGGATCAGCGTCCCGAAGAAGATCGGGAAGACCATGGAGAGAACGGACTGGGTCGCGGAGTAAGTCCCCATGTAGCGCGAGCGCTCCTCAATTTGGATGCCGTCGCTTTCCAGTACGTTAAAGACCGAGTAGTACAGCCCCTCTTCCACTCCGTAAAGAAGACCGACCAGATAGATGTAGTCGATGACTTTTTCCTTTAGGGCGATCAGCGTCGCAAAGTACAGAAAGTCCATGATGATGCCCGCCCGCAGGATGTAGACCCGTTTGGACGTCTTGTTGATGTTTCTTACCGCGAAGATCGTGATGTAGATGGCAATGACTGCCACCAGCTTATAGATTCCCAATGGCAGAATGTTCTTATCGGACACATCCAGAAAATAGAGGATGAGAAAAGAGTCCACAAAACTCATGAGGACGCTTTTGAAGATCTTCAGAAAAAACAGAATACGGTAATTGTTCCACATAACTTCTCCACAAAGAAAACCGGAATGACCGGTTCTCAGCTAATTATTTCTTTAATTCCCATTTGCAGCGGACAGGAGAAACGATCACTTCTTCTTTTTTCAGCTGCGTGAAGACCTTGTCGACCGCTTTTTTGTCCAGACCGCTTAACTTCGCGACCGTGGTCGCATTGAGCGGCTCCGTTGCACTTTCGAATACTGCCAGAACGGCTTCTCTTTCTGTCATAAAAATTACCCTCTTTCTATTTTCATTATATTGATTTCCATGGATTACACCATGAATAATTGATAAAAAGCGCTTCAGCTTACTTTTTCCTTAATAGGAACTTGCGCGCCAGAGCGATTCCGATCTTATACGGAAGCGGACGCAGGGCCTTATCGGCTTCCTGCAGTTTCTCTCTTATCGGGATATTCTGCGGGCAGTGTTTCTCGCACTTGCCGCACTTGATGCACTCCGAGGCAAAGGCCGCGTCAGTTCTGAGTGCCACCGCCTGCGCATACTGGAATCTGCCGGAGGACTTGTTTTCGGAATACATCGTATTATATGCCCGGAAGATGCCCGGGATATCGATGCCCTTCACGCACGGCATGCAGTACCGGCAGCCCGTGCAGCCGACCTTTTCGGTTTTTTTGATTTCCTGAATCACCCGGGCGATCAGATTCCTGTCTTTTTCGCTCAATGATCCTGCGAGGCTTTCCGAAGCGGTTTTACAGTTCTCTTTGACCATATCTAGGGAATTCATGCCGGATAAAACGACTGTGACGCCGCTCTGATCGTAGAGCCACTTTAATCCGAGCTCCGCCGGAGTATAATTACTTTCCTCTTTGATCATCTTTTTGGCGCTCTCCGGCAACATGTTCACCAGTTTCCCGCCGCGCAGCGGTTCCATGATCACAACCGGAATCCCCTTCGCTTCCGCGGCCAGTAAGCCTTCCCTGCCGGCCTGGGTGTTTTCATCGAGATAGTTGTACTGGATCTGGCAGAAGTCCCAGTCATAGTCGTTTAAGATCTTTAAAAACATCTCCGTATTGCCGTGATAGGAGAATCCGATGTTGCGGATGGCGCCTTTGGCTTTCTTCTCTTTGATCCACTCTTCAATGCCGAGACTCTTCAGTTTTTCCCACTGCACAATGTCCGTTAAATGATGCATCAGATAGTAATCCACATAGTCCGTCTGCAGTCTTGAGAGTTCTTCATTGAAGTATCTGTCCAGTGCCGCAGCGGAATTGATCATATACTGCGGAAGTTTGGTCGCAATATTCACCTTCTCACGAAGACTGTTTCTGTGCAAAATCTCACCTAAAGCCGCTTCGCTGCCCGGATAGATATAGGCCGTGTCGTAATAGTTCACACCCTGATGATATGCTTCGAGAATTTCCTGTTCCGTCTTCTCCAAGTCGATCTTGCCGCCTTTGGTCGTAAAGCGCATGCACCCGTAGCCCAAAACGGACAGTTCTTCTCCGTATTTATCTTTACGATACTGCATCACTCACTCTCTCCTCTCTCTTTCAGCGCTTCCATCATTTCCAGCGCCTTTAAATAATAAGGAAGGACTTCGCTCTTATGCGTCAGGCCTCCCTGCAGTGCCATATGGTCACACTGCCTGTCGTAGCTGCCCCAGCCGGAGAGTCCGTAAACAAAGATATAGATCAGATGATGTTTCATAGTCTTCCTCTTGGTTTCATTTTATCACAGAGAAAAGAGGGAGTTCTCCCATTTGATTCCGATAGGAAAACAAAAGAGAATATGTTACAATATCTGTAATGAAATTCCTTGATATCGTCAATCAAATCTCGACCTACGGCCTCTGGGCCCTTTCCGCAGGAGTCATTCTTGTTCTCGTGTGGCTTTTAGTTACCCTTGTGGATCTACTGAAGGATGTCGGCGGTATCATGGGCAAGGTCAATGTCATCAAGGAGAAAACCGACGGCATGAAAGGACAGCTGGAGGAAGCGAAGAAGCCGTTTGCGGCAGAAAATACTGCCCTGCCGGCAGCGCTTGCCACGATCTTCCTTGTCTTAACGGGGAACCGCAAGAAACATGACGTCTCCATTAAGGGAATCGCCACGGCGGCCATCGGCCGATCCGCCAAAAAGTCCAGCAATCAGAAATTGGTGGAAAGCGTCAGCACGGTTGCTTCCGCTGCCAAAACAATGATGAAATCCTGACACCGCACCGCGGTGTTTTTTTATTCCAACAAAAAAACCGGATCGCTCGCTCCGGTTTTACTTTGCGTTTTCTAATGTGAGTTTGAAAACGGTTTATAAATAACGTTTCATAAGCCATGTTCTGTCCCCGTTACCGGGTGGCAGTCATTTATCTACGCTTTCGCGTCCCGTATCCCTTCAGGTTCGGGCATCCGGATTCCCCTACCAAATTTGGGTTTCTCGCTTGCGGGGTTTACCTCGTTCCACTCTACTGATTTCTCAGCAGACTTCGTCACTGTGGCACTTTTATAGACTACTACCATAGCTTTCGCCTTAGGTGTTCATCCGCCGTCTGGCACGCGGCCATCTTAGCCTTATTTGTTCAGCTAACGCAAACACTACTGTCATCGCAGACAGTGCGAGCATGGACTTTCCTCTACCGCTAAGCGGCAGCGGCTGCCTCCACGTTACTGTTCTTTATTGCCGACCAGCTCTTCCAAACGGCTTAGACGTTTGAGAATGTCCGAACTGCTGACCGGGGCCTGCTCCTTTAAGCTGTTACATTTTCCTTCGAGTTCGATAATGTAAGTTTTTAAAGTCGCGTTCTTCTGTTCCAGCGAAGTCACTTTGTTTTTAAGTTCGCTGAGTTCTCTTTCGAAGGACTGGTAGTCAACGATTACCATATCCAAAAATTTATCAACTTCTTCTGCGGAATAGCCTTTGAATTCCACATCGAATTTCTGATCGTAAATCTGTCTTGCACTTAAGTTTAACTCTGCCATACAATTCACCCTTATATCTTATTCTAATGATAGCACGATTTTCCCGCATCCGCACAAAATTAGATGAAAACACGGTTCTTTTACTTTACCCGACAAATTGTTTATAATATATGGAGGTGGTGAAGATATGGTAAACTATCCCAACGGGAAGAAAGCTGCCGATGCAGTAAAGACAACCAACTACGGTAAGCGGGGCATGAGCTTGGAAGATGACATCAACACTTCCAACCGCTATTACCTTGAAAGCAAAAAAGCCGTTGTCTATAAGAAACCTACCCCGATCCAGGTAGTTACGGTTGACTACAAGAGCCGTCAGACGGCCCGTATCACCGAAGCCTATTACCGTACGCCGTCCACGACGGACTACAACGGAGTCTATAACGGCTATCCGCTGGACTTCGAAGCGAAGGAGACCCATTCCAGGACCTCCTTTGTCTTAAAGCTGATCCACCCGCACCAGCTGAGCCATCTCGCCAACGTGATCGAGCAGAAGGCCATCGCCTTTGTCATCGTGCGCTTCACGCACTTTGACCAGAACTTCATCGTCAGGGCTTCCGACATGATTGCGGAAGTCAAAAGCGGAAAGAAGTCTTTGCCGCACAGCTGGTTTATGGAACACGGGAAACTTGCTCCATACAAATTATTTGCACCTGTTGACTATCTCTCGGTAATCGAGAAGATGATCCAGGAAGGAGAATTTAAATGAAAAAGAACGAAAATGCCGCTGAAGTAAAGAAAACAGCGACAGGGAAGAAAAAGAAAAAAGTAAATGTAAAGAATGTGCTCGCCACTCTGATGGTCGTCTTTTTAGTGGCATGTATCGCCGTGGGAATCGTTGCCCTTCTTTACATCAATCGGGCCATCAAGGAATCCCCGCAGTTCAACATCGATGACTTCCGCAACACGGAAAGCACGAAGATCTTTGACACCAACGGGGAAGTCATTGCCGACGTCGGTGTCGTCAATCGGGAAAACGCCTCCTACGATGAGATCCCGCAGAACTTCATCGATGCCATGGTCGCCGTCGAAGACTCCCGTTTCTTTGAACATAACGGCTTCGACCTGCCGCGATTTGCGAAAGCCATGCTGGTCAACCTGAAGGAAACCATCCGTCAGAGACGGATCGTCTTCTCCGAAGGTGCCTCCACCCTTTCCATGCAGCTCATCCGTAACGTCTACTTCACGGATGATGCCACGGCCAAGACCCGTACCAAGAGCATCGACTACAAGATCCAGCAGATCTACCTGGCCATCAAGGCCGAGCAGGAGATCAACAAGAAGCGGATCTTCGAGCTCTACATCAACCGCATCAACTTTGGTGCCTCCACAACCCGTGGTATTAAAGGTGCCGCACAGTACTACTTCGGCAAGGATGTCAGTGAGCTGACGCTTTCCGAAAGCGCCTATCTGGCCGGCGTTGTCAACGCCCCGGGCGATTTCAATGCCTACCGTCACTACGAAGCTGCCGAAAACCGAAGAAATGTTGTTCTGAACCTGATGGCTCTGCACGGTTACATCTCCAAAGAGGAATGTGAACTGGCCAAATCCATCAGCCTGGCCGATCAGCTGGTCGGAGTCACAACGGATTCCTCCCAGAAGTATCAGGCCTACATCAATGAAGTTGTCGATGAAGTCATGGAACTGACAGGCAAAGACCCGTACACGGTTTCCATGCGTATCTATACTTATATGAATCCGACGGTCCAGGATACGATCGAGGCGATCCAGAACGGTGAAACCAAGGTCGAATGGCCGGACGATTTAATGCAGTGTGCCATCGTTTCCGTGGATAACCACACCGGCGCCATTCTCGGTGTCGGCGGCGGACGCGGTACGATCGCTGCCAAAGGCTTCTCCCGTGTCAGTGACATGAAGAAGCAGCCGGGTTCCTCCGTCAAACCGTTCCTCTCCTATGCATTGGCCTTCGAGTATCTCGGATGGTCCACGCAGCATATGATCAAAGACGAACCGGTTGCCTACCGCGGAACCAATATTGTTCTGAATAACTTCTCCCGTACTTACAAAGGCGAAGTCTTATTACCGTATGCCATCGGTGCTTCTTTAAACGTACCGGCATACAACACACTTCTGGAAGTCGTCGACACGGTCGGTACGCCGCGTATTGTTGAATATCTGAATTCCCTGGGATTCACGGATATCACCACGGATACCTTCGACCTGGGTTACTCCATCGGCGGATCTTCCTTCGAAGTCACGGTCAAGCAGATGGCTGCCGCGCACGGTGCTATGTGCAACGGCGGCTACTATGTCCAGCCGCACACGGTCAGCCGTATCGAGTTCTTAGACGGAACGGAACCGTATGAAACATCCTACCCGTCCGTGAAGGTCCTCTCCGAAGAGAGTGCCTACCTGGTCAGCCGTTTGATGGAACAGAACGTTTCCCACAACTACCAGAACTACATGCAGCTCTTAGACCGCTCCTATGAAGTCTACGCCAAGACGGGAACAACCAACTACGACGACAGCTTCGTCGATATCGGTATCCCGGCCGGTGTTTCCAAGGATAAATGGATGATCGCTTCCAGCGGTGAGTACACGACAGCCGTCTGGTGCGGTTACGACATGGCCATTAACGAAGAGTGCTACTACTCCAGCAAGAAGAGTGCTCTGAACATTCCGGGTAACATCAACAGCTTACTGCTGGATGCCTTAGCGGAAGATCACAAGCCGGAAAATGTCCAGCGTCCGAGCGACATCGTCGGTATCACCCATGTCAAGGGCCTCTACCCTTACACGGCACCGGTCGAAGGCATGAATCCGGATCTTATCGTCAGCGGTTTAATCAACAAGAAGAACTATTCCTTAAAAGCTCTGGAGGCTCCGCAGCTTGCGGCCTTACCGCAGTTCACTGCCAACGTTGTCAAGATTGAAAACGGCAACATCACACTGGATCTGAACTGGACAACCTATCCGGATCCGACACAGCTGATCGTCTCGGACGGCAACTATGAAGTACCGGTACCGTACAGCAGCAGAGTTGTCACATGCACAAAGCTCTACGATCCGACCTGGGTCTTCGGAGCAGTGAAGTACAAGGCACAGTTACCGGACGGTCAGGTGATTCAGAGCGATACGGAAAAAACGCAGATCACCATTCCGCTTCCGACAACAGGAAATGCCGATATTGCCGGCTTCTACGCCTTTGAAACAGGCGGCGGCGAAAGCAACCGTGTCGTGGCAAAGATTGATCTGTCCATCGATATGACGAAGCAGAATCTGACGAATATCGATGCGATCTCCAAATTCAAGAGTCAGTACAATCTCGGCTGGCAGCTGAAAGGCATCCCAATCACGGATCCGAACACCCAGCAGGAAGGCGCCATCAAGTCCGCTACCACAACTCCGGCAGACCTCTTCACAAGAGTGGATCTCCCGATTTCGGAACTGAACACTTCCACAGCCGTCATCGAATACTACTACAAAGCGGACGATGTCACACTCGGCACAAGCCGCAATGAGATTGAAAGCCAGAAAGGTTCTCTGGGATTCAGTGAATGGTCGATTCGTACCACACCGATCACCAACATTAACCAGACAGTCGGATCTCTGGCCAGCGTCAATCCGTCCGATATCAAGTTAGGTCAGACATATCCGTATGCCTACCTGTACCGCCCAATCGAATTCGTCTTCTATGCAGATGTCGACTACGTCATCCCGACGACATTCGGACAGCTGGTCACAGAACTTGGCAATTACGGAATCACGGTCGGCGCCAACTATCCGGGCGATGCCCAGATCGATAAGGTCAACGGCAAGGCCCCTGGCGAAACCATCCACCTCTCCGTATTTGTCAACGGAGTGGATGTCAGCATCGCTGCAACGCCGGAACCGACACCGGACCCGACACCGCAGCCGACTCCGGATCCGACACCGGAAGGATAAGCCGCAAAGAAAGCAGTAAAAAACCTGTCAGAAACACGAATCTGACAGGTTTTCTAATTTGTGAAAACTCCCCTGTTATATTGACTTTTCCCCTGCTTTTCGATACCATATAGTCGTTGCTGAGGGAGTAGTTGGCACAGAATAATGTGTGATTTGTCAACAGCACTGGAATTTATCCTGGCAAATCTTAATTAACGAGACTCGGTACAGATTTTTCTGTGCTGAGAACCCATATAGTAAAGGTGGCTCAAGCATGGATGTTTGAGTTTTTTTATATAATAGAAGGAGAAATCAGAAAGAGTATGAACTACTATTTAAAGAATGTGGACGACACACTTTCGGAAGTTAAAAGTTCTCACGAAGGTCTGAGCTCTGCCGAAGCTGCCAAGCGTTTAGCCGAAAACGGCAAGAACAAACTGGCGGAAGGCAAAAAGAGCACAATGATCGAGAAATTCTTCGCTTCCTTAAGCGACCCGATGATCATCATGCTTTTAGCCAGCGCATTCATCAGTGCTTTGACTACACTGTATCAGAACATTATGCTGAATGCTCACGAGTCCTATGCAGACCTCATCATCATTCTCTTCGTTGTCATCGTCAATACGATCTTAGGCGTTGTTCAGGAAAACAAAGCCGAAGAAGCCATCGATGCCCTGAAAGAAATGACAGCTGCCACCAGCAAGGTCATGCGTGACGGACAGCAGATCGTCTTGAAGAGTGAAGATCTGGTTGTCGGTGACGTTCTGAACTTTGAAGCAGGCGATGCCGTTCCGGCCGACTGCCGTATTCTGGAAAGCTATTCCATGAAGGTGGAAGAAGCTGCATTAACAGGGGAAAGCGTTCCGGTCAATAAAGTCATGGACATCCTGATGCTTCAGGAAAACGTTCTGGATATCCCGTTAGGTGACCGTACCAATATGTTATACAGCGGCAGCACCATCGTCTACGGACGTGGCAAGGCTGTTGTTGTCGCAACAGGCATGGACACAGAGATGGGCAAGATTGCCGCAGCTCTGAGCCAGGCAGAAGATGAACAGACACCGCTGCAGAAGAAGATGGGTGAATTAAGCAAGGTCTTAACGAAACTCGTCATCGGCATCTGCGTCTTCGTCTTCGCATTCGGCGTGGTACGTGAAATCATCCATCCGTCCGGAGCCGGCTTATTCGAAATCACGCTGGATACCTTCATCATGGCAGTTGCCTTAGCGGTTGCCGCCATTCCAGAAGGCTTACCGGCTGTTGTTACCATTATCCTTTCCATCGGCGTCACGGCCATGAGCAAGCGGAATGCCCTCATCCGTAAACTGACTGCCGTTGAAACATTAGGCTGTACACAGATCATCTGTTCCGATAAGACAGGTACTCTGACACAGAACAAGATGACGGTTGTTGACACTTGCACACCGGATGAAACATTACTGGCCAAGGGCATGGCATTATGCTCCGACGCCAAGATCGAAAACGGTGCCACGGAAGCAACCGGCGAACCGACAGAAGTCGCACTTGTCAACTTTGCTTACAAGAAAGGCATGCCGAGCTATGACCTCGATCAGAGCGAACCGCGTGTCGGAGAAGCACCGTTTGACTCCATGCGTAAGATGATGTCCACGGTCCATAAGGAAGCAAATGGCTACACCCAGTACACCAAGGGTGCAACGGAGCTCGTTCTGGATCACTGTACACACTTCATCAACAAAGACGGTAAAGTGGTTCCGATGAATGATGAATTCAAGGAATCCGTTTATAAGAATGCCAAGTCCTTCGCGGACCGCGCACTGCGTGTCTTAGGCTTAGCCTACCGCACCTATGACAAACTGCCGAAAGACTTCGACGCTTCCACTCTGGAAAACGATCTGACATTCGTCGGCTTCGTCGGAATGATCGACCCGTGCCGTCCGGAAGTCTACAGCGCCATTCAGGAATGCCGTGAAGCCGGTATCCGCCCGATCATGATCACAGGTGACCACAAGGACACTGCCGTGGCCATCGGTAAGGATCTGGGTATCATCACGGATGCGGAGCAGGCCATGATCGGCAGCGATCTGGACAAGCTTTCCGATGAGGAACTGATTGAAAAGCTGAAAACGGTCAGCGTATTCGCCCGTGTTCAGCCGGAACATAAGAGCCGTATCGTCCGCTTATTAAAGAGCCAGAACTACATCGTCGCCATGACCGGTGACGGCGTCAACGATGCTCCGAGTATCAAGGCAGCCGATATCGGTGTCGGTATGGGTATCACAGGTACGGATGTCACCAAGGGTGTCTCCGACATGGTCCTTGCCGATGACAACTTCGCTACGATCGTCAACGCCGTGGAAGAAGGCCGTAAG
The DNA here is from genome assembly GCA_902803495.1 of uncultured Erysipelotrichaceae bacterium. GTDB lineage: Bacteria > Bacillota_I > Bacilli_A > Erysipelotrichales > Erysipelotrichaceae > RUG14871. The sequence continues at coordinate 19,665 of CADCPY010000052.1, read as the reverse complement.
ATCTACGACAACGTCCGTAAGGTCTTACAGTTCCAGCTCTCCACCAACATGTCTGAAGTCTTAGTCGTCTTCTTCGCCAGCGCGATGGGCATTGAGATCTTAACCCCTGCTCACCTCTTATGGGTCAACATGGTTACGGACTCCGCTCCGGGTCTTGCACTGGGTATGGAAAAAGCCGAAAACGACATCATGAAGCGGAAACCGAGAAGTTCCAACGAATCCGTCTTCGCCAACGGTGCCGGTGTCGACATGATCTGCCAGGGTATCTTCATGGCAGCTCTGATCATCACTTCCTACTTCCTGGGTGAATATCTGGAAACAGGCGAATTTGCTCTGCGTGCTTCCAATGACGGTATGACAATGGCCTTTTTGACATGTAACTTCGTTGAAATGTTCCACGCCTGCTCCATGCGGACACAGCGTGGCAGCCTCCTCGGCTTAAAGACATTCAACTGGTGGCTGGTCGGTGCTCTGGCACTGACATTCCTGCTCACATTAGTGGTCATTTATGTCCCGTTCTTCACGAACCTCTTCGGATTCACTTCCATTTCCGTCAAGGAACTGCTGATTGCCTTAGGCTTAGCCTTCAGCGTCATCCCGGTTCTGGAAATCTTCAAGTGGTGCACAAGAAAGTTCGGAAAACACGAATAATACCAACAAGGCAATGCGATGCATTGCCTTTTCTTTTTTCTTTTCGCAAGCGTATAATGATGAAAAACGGAGGAATGCACATGAAGAAAGTCATCTATTTTGCCGGAGGCTGTTTCTGGGGCACACAGCGCGTCTTTCAGCTCTTGGACGGTGTTCTTACCACCCGCGTCGGTTACGCCAACGGAAACACCTTAAATCCGACCTACAAAGAGGTCTGCACGGATACCACGGGGTTTCGGGAAACGGTGGAGGTCACATATGACGATTCACTCATTCCGCTCACTACCCTTTTGGATGCCTACTTCCTCTGCGTCGATCCGACCGTGAAGAACCGTCAGGGGCACGATATCGGCAGCCAGTATCAGACCGGTGTCTACTATACGGAAGAAAGCGATCTGCCGACCATCTCTGCCTACTTTGAGAAAAAGAAGACGGAATATCCCCTCTTCTGCGTGGAACTGAAGCCGCTCAAAAACTTTTACGAAGCCGAGGAGTACCATCAGGATTACCTCATTAAAAATCCGGAGGGCTACTGCCATGTGCGCAAGGAAGAATTCGAAGCGGTCAGAAAACTCAATCAGCGCTAAACGAAAGCCAATCGGCTTTCTTTTTTTGTACGCTTGTTACGCCGCTTGAAAACTTCACAAATTTGTCCCCTGCGAAGAATTGAGAGAACGGGAAAAGTTTGTTATAATTCTAACAAGCAAGAAAGAAGGAAATATCATCATATGCCTGACTTAAAGGAACGAATCTGCATTATCGGTGGCGGTCCTGCAGGGATTTCTGCTGCCATGTACCTTCAGAAAAAAGGTTACGAAAACTATGTTATCTACGAAAAGCTGAACAAGATCGGCGGTAAGTCCTATTCTCCGAAACTCAAAGTCAACGGAGAAGAACGCTCGTTTGAAACTGGTGCGATCATGGGTGCCATCACCTACCATGCCGTGCACGAAGTCGAACTCTTCGGCGGTGTGGGTCACGATGACGGCCCGAACATGCGCCGGATGTACCGTGATTCCTCCGGTAAGGAGATCTTCCCGTTTGATATCAAGAAGGACTTCTCCGTTAAAAAGACCCTGAATCTATTGAAACTGAAGAGCCAGATGAAAAAACTGGTCAAGATCATGAACACCAAGTACAAAGGCTATGACTGCTACGGTCACAGAGGTGTTGCTCAGGGACGTTACTCCGGACTCTCCAAGGAAGTCGGAAACGCGCTGGAGCACATCGAAGGCGTCAATCCGAACTTAAAGGACCTCGCCCTTCCGTTCGATCAGTTCTGCCGCTTAAACGGTGTCGAAGAAGTCATGAAGATCTGGATCGGCCCATACACATCGTTCGGCTACGGCTATTTCGACGAGATTCCGGCCGCCTACGTCATGAAATATCTCGATACAACTACGGCCATTGAATTCATCAACATGCGCTTATGGACATGGAAAGACGGCACGCAGTCCATCTACGAAGCCGCCAATAAGAAACTTCTGCACCCGGCAAAGCTGAACACGGAAGTCGTGAAAGTGGAACGTCCGGAAGGCAAGGTTTTAGTTACCATAAAGGATAAAGACGGCGAGAGAACGGAAGAATTCGACAAGCTGATTGTGACGACACCGCTTGACTACTTCGCCAACTACGCGGATGCCCGTGAAGAGGAAAAGGAACTCTTCAGCAAGATCATCCATGAAAAATACGTTGACTTTATTGCCAAGTTCCCTGCCGACAAAGGTCCGACCATTTCCGGCTACATCTTTGACAATATGACATATCAGCGCCTGGGCCACGCCATGGTCTACTACCACCGCTGGGAAGACCTCGGTGCCAACTGCCCGTCCACGGTCTATGCCCTGCGCAACCACATGGGATCCAAAGACGTCCCGTATGACTATACGATCAATACGATGGTAAAGGATATGGAACTGTGCGGCTTCCCGGTCGAAGAACGCCTCTATGAGCAGGAAACCTACTACTGCCCGCACGTCTCTCCGAAAGACTACGCGGACGGCTGGTATGACAAGCTCGAAGCCATGCAGGGCAAGCAGAACACCTTCTACGCCGGTGAGATCATCTCCTTCGGCGATATGGAAGACACCTGCGCTGCCTCCAAGGATTTGGTGGAACGTTTCTTCTAAAATAACCCCTCTCCCCAGGGGACGGAAAATCCGTCCCCTTTTTTATATTCCCTGCCCCATTTACGGGAAAACCTTGTTACAATATAGAGTGAAGTACGAAGGGGGATACGCCTATGTCATTTATCAGAAATCCGGACGGGACGGTTCATATTACCTGGGATGACGGTGCCTATTACGACGGGGAATACCGCAATAACAGCATTACCGGGAAAGGAAAGCTGGTTTACGCTGATCACAGGATTTATGAAGGTGATTTTCTTAACGGAGAATGGCACGGAAAAGGCATCGGACGTTTTTTCAATGAGGACGGTTCTCCTTTGGGAGAAAGTGACGGAAACTGGGTTCACAATCAGCGCCAAGGTATCGTGACGACCCGCTGGTACAATTCCGAGGGGGTAGTGGATACGGTAGATGTCGGCAACTGGACAAACGACGACAGACACGGCCGTTTCAATGTCGGATATTTTGATCATGACACGCTTATCAGCGAAGAGGAAATCGACTTTGTCAACGGGAAGAGAGAGGGCTATTACAAACTGCACATCGTCGACACCGGTACCGTGATTGAAACCAGGGTCCATGGCAAGGACTTTGAGATTCACTGTGTTGCTCACTACGGTCCCAACTATCAGCCTGCCTATCTGCAGAATTCCCTCTATGAGGGAGATCTGCCCAGTATCAACAGAACCTTTACCCGGCAGGGACAGGCCAAACTGACACTGGCGAACGGTGAGGTACAGGAAGGCAGCTGGGTTGCCGGAAAGCGCGAAGGCATCTTCAAGGTCAGCTATCCGGACGGCAGCAAAAAGATCTGCGACTTCCGCAATGACGAGCTTGTCTCCGTCATTCTGCATAAGGACCGTTTCGGAAACGAAATCAAGGACAGCACATTCAAAAGCAATGCAACGGTTACGGAAGAAGCAGAGGAAAACATCAATGACGGCTATCTGCATATCACCCGTCAGGATAACAGCGGCTACTCCCCGCTGATGGCGGACTTCTTCCGGGGAATCATCGGCATGGATCCGGTCAAAAAGCAGCTGGATACCATGTACAAACGCTTCAAGATCGACTCCATGCGTCAGTTGACGCTGGGGTTATCCTCCGGCAGGCAGGGTTACTACTTCATCATCACCGGCAATCCGGGCACAGGGAAAACGACCGTGGCCCGCATCATCGGCAAGATGCTGTATCAGATGAATATTCTGAAGAGCGACACCTTTGTGGAGGTGGACCGTTCCCGACTCGTCGGACAGTATATCGGACAGACGGCCATCCAGACCTCGGAAGTCATCGAGAGTGCCCGCGGCGGTACCCTCTTCATCGATGAAGCCTATACCCTTTATAAAAAAGACAACGAAAAGGACTTCGGAAAAGAAGCCATTGATACCTTACTTAAAGATATGGAAGATCACCGCGGCGAATACTGCGTGATTCTGGCAGGATACGCCAACGAGATGAACGACATGGTCCGCAATGCCAATCCGGGACTGGCTTCCCGTTTTGACCATAAGATCAATATTGACGACTACTCTGCGGAGGAACTGCTCGATATCTTAGTCTCCATGGCGCAGAGCCGCCAGTTAAAGATCAAGTCGGAAGCAAGAGACATCATTCTCTCCCGCATCCGCAAGGAAAAAGTCGACGACACCTTCGATAATGCCCGCTTTGCGCGCAGACTGCTCGATGAAGCCATTGAGAAGCAGGCGCTGCGCTTAAGCGAGGATATTGACAATCTCAACGTGGACGATCTGCAGATCCTGATCGGCAAGGACTTCGGCGATGTCCAGACGGATCTTTCCACCCTGGATTCGACCATGCAGGAGCTGAACAACCTGATCGGTTTGCAGTCGGTCAAGGATGCGGTCAACTCCATGGTGCAGTCCATCAAGATCCAGAACGAATCCAAGCGGCGCGGTCTGGCCATTGCCCAGAACTCCATCCCGCTCAATCTGGTCTTCACCGGCAATCCGGGTACCGGCAAAACGACGGTCGCCCGCCTGCTCAGCAAGATCTACTTCCACCTCGGCTTACTGAAGCGGCCGGATGTGTTTGTGGAATGCGTTCGAGCGGATCTCGTCGGACGGTATCAGGGCGAAACCGCCATAAAAGTCAAGGAAGTCGTACGGAAGAGTCTGGGCGGCATTCTCTTTATCGATGAAGCCTACTCTCTGGTGCTTAACTCCAATGACTCCTTCGGCGTCGAAGCCGTCAACACGCTCGTCAGTGAGATTGAAAACAACCGGGATAACTTAGCCGTCATTCTGGCCGGCTACACCAGGGAAATGGAAGAATTCCTGGATACCAACCCGGGTCTGCGCTCCCGTTTAAGCCGCATCATTGAGTTCCCGGATTATACACTGGAGGAACTTCTGCAGATCTTCCGCTTCGATATGAAAAAGCGCGGCTATCTCTTACGCTATCCGGAAGAGAAGCTGGCGGAGCGGATGCAGAAAGAAATGCAGAAAAAGGACTTCGGCAATGCCCGCGGTGTCCGCAATCTCTGCGACAGCGTGATCAATGCCCACAACGCCCGCATCAATTCGCTGGACCTCTACTCTCTCAGCAATGATGAGATTCTCTCCATTACCGAAGAAGACTTATAGAACAAAATCAAAAGGCTGCATCCTACGATACAGCCTTTTGTTTGTCCCTGACTTATTTGACAAAGCGCGTGATGTAATTTCTGGTAAAGAGGATCACGGCACCGCCTCCGGAGAAGTCCGCGGCGATATAGTCCGTTTCTCCCGTTACGGTATTTGTATAGGAAATATATCCGCCCTGATAATCCACCTGAATTTCCGTTTCTTCCCCGTTATTGATCTCCGCAAAACGGACCTTGGAAGTTTCACCGAATTCGATCCAGTATCTCTCTTCATCCCAGACATCACCCCAGAATTTCGAAGCATCTTCAAATGTCTTGTCTTCGCCGTATTCGGAGGCCAGGACGATCTGATATTTGCCGTAATGCTGCTTTTCGTTATAATCCGGAGAAGTGTACTGGTAGCGGAAGATATACTCCTCGTTCGGCGTACAGACTTTGATCGTGTCATATTCAAATTCCATGGTGGCATCGGCACCGAACACATTATCCACATTTCTCTTATTTTCGCCTTCCGCAACCAGGCCGGCCTTGTTGCCGTCGATTACGACCGTTAACGGATATTCCGTGCCGCCACTGAGCAGATACGTACTGTCTCCGACATGAAACTCTCCTGCCGTCCCCTCTGCTCTTATTTTTGCCCGGGTCGAGCGACGGACGTATTCCCCATAGGTATCAAGTTTACTGCCCGCGACATCGACCAGCATGTAAGTGCCGTAGTAATCGGAAGCCTTCGACCCGCTTGGTCCGTCATCTTCGGACGGTGTCGGCTCCGGTGTTGGAGTCGGTTCCGGAGACGGCGTCGGTGTATTGCTGCAGGCAGCCATACTGAGTCCCAGAAGCAGGATCAGTAACGTCTTCATTATCTTTCTCATTGTGTTTCTCCTTAATCTTTTGAAATTATGATATAACCGACTGTCTTCTGTCGACGATCGGTTTTATTTTGCCTTTTCTTTCTGATAGCGGCAGAACGCGGCAAACGGACATCCCTCACAGAGTGGGTGCTGGCTCTTGCAGCGGTATCTGCCGAAGAAGATCAGCATGTGGTGCATCTTGCGCCACTGCTCCTTCGGGTACTTTCTGGCCAGCTTGCGTTCCACATCCAGCACGCTGTCCGCTTCCTTCGCCAGTTTCAGGCGCTTACAGACGCGTTCCACATGGGTATCCACAGGAATAGCCGGCGTATCAAAACATTCGATCAGAATGACGTTAGCGCTCTTGCGGCCGATTCCGCTCAATGTCATGAGTTTTTCCCGGGTCTGCGGCATTTCCCCGTTAAAGTTTTCGAGCAGCTCATTGGCTAAGCGGATGATGTTTCTCGCCTTATTGCGGTAAAGTCCCAGCGAATGCAGGATTCCTTCCACTTCCGTCACGTCCGCCTCGGACAAGGCTTTGGCATTTGGGTAGCGCGCAAAAAGCGCCGGTGTAACCTTATTGACACTTTTATCCGTGGTCTGCGCGCTCAGAAGCACCGCAATGGCCATCTCAAAGGCATTCTGATGAATCAGTTCACATTGAGCGTCCGGGAAGAGTTCATACAGGTTCTCGTAGATCTCCTGCGGCGTCATGTCGAGGATTTCCCCTTGCTTTCGAGAATCGTGCGGATATATCCGAAATTCTTCTTACCGTAGATTGAAGCCTGACGGAGGGAATACAGGATATCTTCCTCCTTGTATTTCTCCAGCCACTCATTGATCTCACGGAGCTCATTCTGGTTTAAGGTGCGTCCCATCTCCTCTTCAAAGATCTCAAAAATGGAGGATAGCTTGGTAAAGGAGACCTTCGGGGAATCGAAGACTCCGTCGATCAGAAAGCGGATCCGCTTGCCGTCGGAAGCAATCTTCAAATAGCCCTTGGTCGCCAGTAACGAGATCGTCTGGTCCACCGTTTTCACATCCAAATGCAGCTTGTCTGCCAATGTCTGAATGGTAAACTCCTTCCCGAATTCATTCATGTAGTCCACCGTTAAAAGAATCAGTCCCTCCGCGGCAGTCAGATTCAGATTCTGATAGTTTTCCAGAATCCAGTTCCTGCGGTTAAAGAAGGTTTCATTCCACCATTTTTCCATTGTTTCACCGCCTTTCTTCCCTTTCATTATACCATGAATGTAAAGAGAATCCCTATGCGCAGGGAAATCAGAAGGTTTGCACTTGCGGGTGAAAGGTGGTAGAGTAGTAAGCACGAAGGAGATTTATGAAGACCAAGATCACGCAGTTAGTAGTTCTGGCGATTGCCTTCATTCTGACCGGTGTGCTGCTGCACGCCTATTTTTCCCCGAAGGAAATCACGCCTGTCGATAAAAAACCGATCTCATCGGACGCTCTGAATCTGACCTACGCCAACGCGGAGGAATATGTGCTCAGAGACGGCGAGATCCATTTCTTCTGGCTTTGCGATCCGGATTCCGCCGACACCATGTATGTGAGGGATTACGTCATGAAGCCGTTATTGGAGGAGCTGGAAGAGGATTCCTTTGATGACATCAAGATGGTGGACTTCAAGGAAGCTCCGGACACGATGCACTACCGCACCAGCGTCTGGGGCGTGGAATACATTCCGGCATTTGTGGCCGTACAGAATGTGGAGAAGAAGATGGTTATCCTCAGCAAGCTCTCATGGGACAAGGACAACCCGATGACTTCCTCCGACTTAAAGGACTGGATGTATGAAAACGGCATCTGGCACGGCGACTACGAAAAGGAAGAGCGCATCGACCAGCCGATCGACTAGAAAAACAGAGCATTTCATAAACGAAATGCTCTTTTCTTATGATGAAAAAGAAAAGCAGTCTCAACTATGAGACTGCTTCGTTTTAGGCATATTTGGCAATGATGTCCGTTAAGATCGGAACGATCTGCTGCTTTCTGGAAAGAATGCCGTCCTGCAGGGAATGCTCTTCCCCTTCCTTGTTCGGGAAGGCTTCCGTGACCCACTTGGCCTTTTCGCCGGCCGCATAGAACCGCGAGCCGCGGTCGATAATGCCCGTCAGTGACAGGACGCAGAGGTCGAGACTCTTCTTCTTGCTTAAGCTCTCCACCGCATGCATGATTTCGAGTTCCCTGTCGAGATAAGGTTCCGTTTCGGCTACGATGATCTGCGAAACCATCGTCTTGCAGCCGTGGATATCGAAGTACTTGATATCCTGGGTGAGGCGCTCCTTCATGGAAACATCCTCCGCTTCACTGGCGGCGCGGAACATTTCCTGACCGAACTCCTCAATATCCAGATTGGCAATGGCTGCCAGCATATTGGCGCATTCATGGTCTAACGGTGTGGTGGTCGGAGATTCAAACATGAGTGTATCCGAAAGAATGGCTCCCAGTAATAATCCCGCATAGTTTGGCGGTACCGGGATCTGGTTTTCCCGGAAGATCTTGGAAACGATCGTAGCCGTGGAGCCGACGATCTCATTTCTAAACTGCACCGGCAGATTCGTCGCAAAGTCGGCGATTCTGTGGTGGTCCAACACTTCCAGTAACTGCGCCTTTTCAATGGACTTGACGGATTGTGAGAATTCGTTGTGGTCCACCATGATGATCTTCTTGTTGTGATAGTTTAAGACGTGGTAACGGCTGACATACCCGACCAGATGTCCTTCCGCATCCAGCACCGGGAACGCCCGGTAGCGGTAGTTTGCCATCCGCTTGCCGGCATCTTCCACAAATTCATCTTCGCGGAAAGTGATCATCCTGTGGCTCATCACTAAGGAGACAGGAGGCGCGAAGTAGATGTAACGGGAGGTGTTCATGGAGCCGTGTCCGCTTAAAATGATCGGGCAGTGGTACTCTTTGGCAACTTCCAGAACGTCATCGCGGACTTCCTTTGTCCAGACTAAGATAATGGCACCGGCGCCGCGCCTGATTAATTCAATCTGCGATTCCGGATCGTCACCCAAAATAACAATACGGTCTTTGACCTCATAGAGTTCGAGATGTTTCTGCGTGATGGCAATGATGGAGACCTTGCCGTTGATATGGGCTTCCGGATCGTCGTAGACGAGCGTTCCGTTAACGGCTTTGGCAATGTAGCTGATCGGTGTCTGACGCAAGAGTTCAATGCCCAGCGCCGTATCGCCTAACCCGACCGAAGCCAAATCGGACTTGCTGACGATGCCGACCAGTTTCTTCTCGTCATCCACCACGCCGAAGTTGGTCTGGCGGTTTTTGGCCATCAGCTGCAGCGTATCCTGAATGGAGGAGCTGTCGCTGATCGCAAACGGTTCATCCAGATCGATCTCATTCAGACGTTTTCTGGCGTCCATTAATAACATCGGCTCTTCAAAACCGAAGCGTTCCAACAGATATTTGGTTTCCACATTCAGCTTTCCTAAGCGACATGGCACGGCGCGTACGCCCGTGGACCGCTTGAAGAAAGCGTAGGCAATGGCAGAAGCAATCGAATCCGTGTCCGGATTGATATGACCTGTTACATAGACCTGCGTATCTGCACTCATAAGCTAACCCCTCCAATATATTCTTTTATCCATGCTTCTCTTATTATTGTACACTTTATTCGCTTTAAATAGTGTTGGATTCCCCAAATTCTTTTCAAAAAAAGAAAAAAGCTCAAAATGAGCTTTACAGATTTTCGCACACCTTGGCAATGCATTCCCCGGCCTTCTTCGAGGCGATCTCGCACAGCTCGTTGTAGGATACTTCCGAGCCGCTGTCGGAGATAGTGCGTAAGATCGCAAACGGCACGCCGTGCTCTCTGGCACTCAAGGCAATGGCAGCCCCTTCCATGTCGCAGGCAATGGCTTCCGGGAAGAATTCCGCTATGACATTTTTCTGCTCTTCCGTCGAAACGAAGGCATCTCCGCTCACCATGGCCCCGATTCGGGCTTCCGGAATGGCACTGTACATTTTTTTGTTAAGGATTTCGGAGGCATAACACGTTCTCTCACTGAGGTCGTACCCTCTCGGATCGCCCAGCGCCCGGGAATCGTAGTCCCACTGATCGATCTTTTGAGCCAGAACGCAGTCCAGTACGCCGAGATCTTCCGTTAATCCGCCGGCGATACCGACATTGATCACGTAGTCCGGATGGTAGTTCTCGCACAGAATCGCCGTGGTGATGGCCGCAGTGACCTTGCCGATGCCGCTTTGTACCGCCACGACTTCCGTATTGTTTAATACACCCCGGTGGAATGTCTTATTGTATTTTTGTTCCGTATGCACATTTGTACAGTGTTTCAGAACTTCTCTGATTTCCCGCTCCATGGCACAGACGATACCCAGCATAAACTAATCCTCCTGTTTCCGGGCGACGAAATACCACTTTTCGCCCGGTACTGTTTCTTTCTCAATAAAATCCGTATAGACGCAAACCGTAAATCCGGCTTCCTTTAGGCAGTCCTTCAGAAAGGAAAGCGGATAGATGCGCTGCACGTGTTCTTCCATATATGTCTCATCCTTGATCCAGAAGGTCAGGTGATGCGTCAGGTAATCCTCTTCGGAGAGGATGCTCCACTGATACTGCGCGTCTTTGATCTCTCCTTCTTCCACATACTCTTCGCGGAATTCTTCCAGCCGTTCCGTTGTATGGGCATCAAAGAGGAACGTACCGCCCTGTTTCAGGGCTTCATATACACCTTTGAAACATGCCTTGATTTCTTCCTCTTCCGTCAGGTAGTTGATGGAATCGTTGTAACAGAGGATTCCGTCGTACTTATCCTTCAGATTCAGCTCGCGCATGTCCAGTACGTAAATGTCATCTTTATTCGGGAATTTCTCTTTGGCCCGCTTCAGCATCTCTTCCGAAAGATCACTCAGCGTCAGATCGTATCCCCGCTCCATTAAGGCTTCGGAAATGGCCCCGCTGCCGCTGGCCAGTTCCAGTACCCTGCCTTCTTTTGTTAAATGGGCTTCCGTAAAGTCCGCCCACTGCTTCACTCCGTCGGGATCGATGATCAGCTCGTCGTAATATTCCGCTAAGATATTATAGGAGCTCATTGACATCCATCCTCGGAACGTCCATCCACAGTTTTTCCAGACCGTAGAACACCCGGTCTTCCTTTAAAAAGACATGAACAACAACATCGTAGGCATCGATGAGGATCCAGTTGGAAGACTCATCCCCTTCCACGCTTTTGACCGGATAGCCCGCTTCTTCCAGCCGGTCCACCACATTATCGGCAATGGCGGCCAGTTTCCGGAAGTTATCCGCGTGCGAGATGACAAAATAGTCCGCCAATGGCGAAACTCTGCGGAAGTCCATCACTACGATGTTCTCCGCCTTTTTCTCATCCAGTGCCTTTACGGCTGTTTTCAGTAAATCACTCATGCACTATCCCTTTCTTCAGTAAATGCTGCCTCTGGCGCTCCTTGATCACCTCATACGCCTTTGGCAAATCTTCAAAACAGAGCGCTTTGATCTCCGTATTGTCAAAGCCTCTGGAATCATCGATCTTATCCGAGCAGAACACGATTTTACTCAGCAGTTTCTCGCTGGTGCCGTTGACATGGTTGCCGATGGCATCCAGGATATCCTCATCCGTAATCCTGAGATTCTCTTTCGCAAAGATCCTTGCGGAATACTGATGGTATTTCTTTTCATTCTCCTCTAAATATTCCGGGCACTTTGCCGCAATGTATTCTTTATGGTACGTTTTGTCCCACTCTTTGGTAATATCATGCAGATAGCCCGCCGCATAGCCCTTATAGTACGGCAAACCGTAATGCTCTGCCAAAGCCGCAGCGAGATCCGCCACGCAGGAAACATGATGGTAGCGGTAGTCGCTGAGTGTCCGTTTCGCCAGCTCCGCCACGTAGAGACAGTGCTTTACGGCATAGTCGACCTGCTCTGCGCTTAAGGAAAGAAAGTCTTTTCCCAAAAGCCCCTGGTCAAGACGCTCGTCAACGATTTCTTCCCCTTCGGCTTCTTCACTGAGCTGAATCTCAGGAGAAGTCAGAAGAAGACCTGCCATTGCCCTGCGCTCCTCACATTTTTCGCCATCGATAAGCAAAACCGCAATGAAATCATATCCCTTGGCGAGATATTCCTTCAAAATATCAAGATCCTTTAGTGTAAAAGGATCGAATGTACCGCGTACGTATGCCTTATTCATCTTATTTCGGAAAATGGATCTTTCTCTCTTTGCTCGGACGGTATAAAATACCCGTTCTACCGATCAGCTGAACGATTTCGGAACGGGTTGCGGAAGCCAGATCAAAGGCTACCTCCCGTAATTCCGCGTCGCAGCTTTTCAGTAAACTGAACTTGACGATCTCATGCGCTTCGAGATAATCGCTGACAGAGATCACCAGATTCTCCGTAATGCCGTCTTTTCCGATCTGGAAGACCGCTTTTTCCGTATTCATCAGTCCGCGTAAATAACTTTTCTGCTTTCCTGTTAACATCTTTAAATCATCGCCTTTCTAATGACAACTTCTGCTTCGTCGCATCCGGAGATGACGATCTTCTCATAATCTCCGCTGACACAGATCCAACCCAATCCGACGATAACCAGGTCAGTCTTTGCATATCTCTTTTTATATTCGGTTTTCTTAGTAAAATAAGTGGAATTCACCGTCGGGACGAGCAGCTTTCCGAAGTGCTCCTTCCATAAACGGTCCGCATCGCTGATCTTGCCGCGGTGGATCGGCAGCTTCTCCGCAAAATAGCAGGTTGCGGACGTGCTGCTTCCGCCGACAATATCGATTCGCATGATGCCTCCCACTGCCAGCGACTGGTCGCTTTTGAGCTGGAAGGTCTGCGGTTTGACTTTCTTTTTCGGGACGATGTAGTCCATATCCTTATCGTCCGCCAGAATCTGAATACTGTTTTCCTGGTTGAAGCCCGGCGTATCGTATAGCGTATACTCTTTTTGCGGCATTTCAATCAGATCCATCGTGGTTCCCGGATAGCGGGAGATGGTCACGTCATCCATTCCGAAGACATTCTTCAAAACGGTGGACTTGCCGGCATTGGTTGTTCCGACCAATACCACATCCCTGTCTTTCCGAAGCATGTCAATGGCGTAAAGGACTTCCTCTTTTCCGTCATAGCCGTGCTCTCCGATAACAACGATTCCTTTCACGGACACTTTCTTGTCCGCTAAGCGCATCTTCAGATATTTCGCCAGTTTTTCCTGTCCGACGCTCTCCGGTAAGAGATCCCGCTTCGTGCAGACCATCAGAACATCCCTGTCACGGAAGAACTCCGTGATGTCCTGACGGAAGCCGCTTTCCAGATCGTAAAGATCCACAATCCATACGATCAAGGCATTCAGCGAAGCGATCTTCTGAAACAGCGAGCCGGAGCGCACGTCTTCCTTAAAGGAATAGGACAGCTTTCCGTAATGCGTCAGTTGATAACATCTCTGACAGTAAAGCGCATCCGCTTTGGGTGAATAGCCGATCTTCTTCGGATCTTCATACTGTAATTCCACGCCGCATCCTTTACATTTCATAGCTGTCCCTGTCAAATAAACCTTTCTTTTTCAAAATATAGAACATTCCCTTCTCCAAGATACGGTTGATCTTGGTGGAGAAGATATCCCGCCGTACTAACGGCCGCGTTAAGATCGTATAGAACCCGCAGCGGTTGGCCCCGAAGACATCCGTCATCAGCTGGTCCCCGATCGTTGCGACTTCTTCCGCTTTTACTCTAAAATCCTTTACCACCTTCATGTAGGTGGTCTTTAACGGTTTCCTGCTTTCATAGTAATAGGCAATGCCCGTATCTTCCAGAAACTTCCGCACCCGCGGCTCATGGTTATTGGAAACAATCACCGGAGTGACCTTGCTGGCTTTGAGCCGCATCAGGAAATCCATGGCTTCCCAGTCCGGTTTTTCCACATCAAAAGGAACCAGAGTATTGTCAATGTCAATGACAAGCAGCTTGATTCCCGCATTTTGCAGTGCATCGATGGAGAGCACCTTATAGTTTTCAATAAACAAGTCCGGTACAAAGAGTTCTAACATAATTAATAACGTATTTTATTATATACGACTTTTCCCAATATTTTCACGCCTTTTTCTTCCTGGTCCTTCTCCGAGAGAATAATCGGATCGTATTCTTCGTTCTCCGGCATTAAGATGAGCCGGTTGTTATCAAAGATCACGCGCTTGACCGTGGCTTCTTCCCCAATCAGCACAACACCGATCTCCCGGTTCTGCAGCGTATCCTGCTTATGCACAAAGAGGCGGTCGCCCGGCATGATGCGGGCATTCTTCATGGAGTCCCCGACCACATCCAGGCAGAAGTATTCCTCCGGATCGCCGGAGATGCCGGAAAGCGGTTCGTACTCCTTGATCTGCTCTTCGGCATAGATCGGAGCACCGCCGCGGACCGTACCGAGCACGGGAATCTGAGCAGGCGTCACAGTCAGATCCTTGGACATGAGATCTTCCACTTCCACCTCATAGATGGCAGAAAGCTTTTCCAGCACCTTATACGGAGGCACACTGGTGCCGTCTTCCCACTTCTGAATGGTGGTAAAGGACTTGTATCCCAGCATTTCTGCCAGCTGATCCTGTCCGATCTTGAATTTACGACGCAAATATCTCTGATTCTTGTTAAATAACATTGCTCCATACCTCCAGATTAATCTTACCATAGGAAAAAGAGGCATTTCAATGAAACACTTTATTTTTGTTCAAGTTAACGTTGTAAATTGAATTATTTTCAAGTATACTGGAATCATAGGGAGGATGGTATGGAACATGCGCAGAACTTACGTGGATGTAGTCTCGGTACAGTACAAAAACGGCAATCTGAAGCCTCTTTTTATTCTGTGGGACGCTAAGCGCAAGTACGCCATCGAAAAGGTTCTGAACATCAAGTATCCTTCCGATGCCGCAAAGGGACAGAATCGGTTACAATATACCTGTATGATCAACGGGTATAAAAGAGCCCTTTACTATGAGAACGAGCGGTGGTTTGTAGAAAGCAGGTCGTAACATGTGCGGAAGATATCAGCTGTTTGATAATAAAAACAAGGAAATCAAGAAAATCATTGAAGAGGTCCGCCTCCGCTATTCCAACCCGGATTTTCCGGTCGGTGAGATCTTCCCCAGCAATCTCGGTGTCATCCTGACGCTGAAAAACGGCGAGCTGTATCCGGAGCTGATGATCTGGGGCTACCCTTTCAAGGAAAAGCTCATCATCAATGCCCGCAGCGAAAATCTGCACTCCTACTTCTATGCCGACGATTTCCAGAAGCGCAGATGCGTGGTCCCCGTTTCCGGCTTCTACGAGTGGGATTCTAACCGCAAGAAGCACTACATCTCCTCAAGCGAGAATGAGGCGCTGTATCTGGGCGCCATTTACCGGAATATCGACGGAACGAATCATTATTGCATCATCACCAAAGACGCCTCAGAACGCCTGAAACCGATTCACAGCCGCATGCCTGTCATCATGAATAAAGAGCAGGCCATCGAGTTTCTCTCACGGAACAGCTGAGCAGCCCAAAGACACAAATACCCGGGGAAATCCTCCCCGGGTATTGTTGTGTTTCTTTTGCGTTTTGCTAATGATTCACGGATACAAGTTCCACATCTTTTACAATGTATCTTGCATTGTCGTTCGATCCGTTAATCTGTCCGTCATAAAACACATTTCTGGATTCTTATTCTATATTTTTTAATTTTGTCGAATATGTTAGACAATTTTGTCTCTTTTTTGTCGAGTGTGTTCGACAAAATACACATATTTTTGCCGAGTATGTTCGACAATAATCCGTTAATATAATAAACACAGGATAATTACCACTTACCAATTCCGGGCTCAAAAAAAGGTGAAATCACACTTTTATAGAAAATACAAAAAAACTGCATTGGTCACTAGGATCCAATGCAGTTTGATTTTGTTATTGCTGAACGTTGATGATGATCTCCGTACTGAGTGCGAGACCTCTTCCCTTCACGTTCTGATAGGCGACTGTGTTTTTGGTTCCGCCGAAGTCTCCCAAGGAGACCTTGAAATTCGTGAAGCCCTGATTGGACAGATAGTTTTCAATCTGGCTGACGATCGTCGTTGCGTCCGTATCACCGTTTTTATACATATCCGCAAAATCCGGTACCGTCCCTGTCTGTTCCTCCGGTTTCTTTCCTTCGGAATACGTGATGGTGATTTCCGTTCCGGCTGCGACTTCCGTACCGCCGGCAATCGACTGGGCAATGATTTCCCCTGCCACATGACTGTCGTCGTATCCGCCGCTCACCCACTTCACATTCAGGCCTCTCAAGGAAGCACTGCCTTCCACATCGGATCTGTATTTACCGATGTAATCGGAAACAACGACCGACTGTCCCTTGGAGACCGTGATCTTAACTGTTGTTCCGCTGACTTCCTGCTTGAAGATAACGCCTGCCGGCTGATTGGTGGAATTGTCATATGCCTGAGTTTCCTCAATCGTATATGCCGGAGCACCCTGATTCTTCGCATTGTTCAGCTCTTCCTCCAGAGCAGCACGCGATTTCCCGACGAAATTACCAACCGTATAAGTTCCCAGGGATTCCACGTATGTGATGGTTGATCCTTCCACTACTTTCTCACCCTTGTGGTCATAGGAGACCAGTCCGCCCTTTGCGATGGAATCGGAGTAGCGGTAGGAACCGATCTTATGGTTCAAACCGTTAGTGATGCAGAATTCCAGTAACTGATCCACTGTGCTGAAGTCACCGACCACCACGTATTTCCCCGTGGAGTAAACGGCATTGATCGTCGCATCCGTGGCAACAGGTCCCTTGGCGCTCTGAGAGATCACCAAATCTTTGGAATACGTATCGCTTTCCTGGGAAGTCAGATTCAGTGTGATCTTACCGCCCTTGCTGTTGATATCCTTAACGGCATTCTGTAAGCCTTCGTAGTTCTTGCCGACATAGTCATCGATTTCCGGTTTGCCTAAGGAGATGGTAACGCGGATCGTGGAGCCGTCATTCAGTGTTCCCTCTTTCGGGGAGGAAGAAATAACAACGTTCTTTTCCACCGTATCGGAGTAAGTTTCTTCAAAGCTGACCTTTACTCTGTCGTCGATCTCCTCAAGCCAGTTGAGGACATCCACTTTCTTCTTGCCGGTAAAGTCACGGGCTTCCACCGGTTTGCCCAGGGAGTAAGTCAGAACGATGGAGGAAGATTCTTCAATCATGCTCTTCGGTGCCACCGACTGCTTGACTAAGTCTCCCTTTTCCACCGTATTGGAGGAAACGTAGGAGAACTTGACGGAGATCTTATTGGCATTGCCCCAGGAGGATGCTTCATTCCGGGTGTAGCCGGAGAAGTCCGGGACTTCAATTAAGGTCTTTTCTTCTTTCTTCGCACCGAGCGAGATCTTGAAGATCAGCATGTCGGAACGTTTGACTTTCTTTTCCGTGGTATTCAGGGAGATGAATCCGCCTTCCTTTACGGTGTCGGAATTCTCATATTCGTAGGAGACGTCCTGCAGTTTGGCCTGCTTGACGAACTCTTCGATTTCCTTGAATGTCAGATTCGTGAAGTCCGGAAGCTCCACTTCCAGATTCGGATCGCTGCCCATGGAGATGACAACTTTCAGTTTGTCGTCTTTCTTGAGTTCAGTATCCTTGGCAATGGACTGGGAAATGACATATTTCTTTTCCACCGTCTCACTGTACTGGTTTTC
Organism: uncultured Erysipelotrichaceae bacterium; assembly: GCA_902803495.1. Classification (GTDB taxonomy): domain Bacteria; phylum Bacillota_I; class Bacilli_A; order Erysipelotrichales; family Erysipelotrichaceae; genus RUG14871. Next base: position 1,697 of record CADCPY010000052.1, on the reverse strand, counting down.
ATATGCGACTTCCACTTTGTTTTCACTGGCCCACTTCACAACGTCCGCCTCCATGCTGGTGGAGAAATCCGGAACGATGATCTGTTTTTCCGGGAAGAGGAAGATCATTGCGACCAGTGCCGCTGCCGCAACGGCAAGCACACCGATCATAATTTTAATCATTAAATTCGTTTTATCCCGCATAATGACACCTTTCTAGGAAACAATGAGACTGATTCTGCCGTTGCCGCTTGTTTCCGCAACTTCAAAGTTATTGACTTTCTTGGCATGCTCCTGATAGGAATCGTAGAGCTGGAAGAATTCGTGGTAGCTGTTGGTTCCGTCCGAAATATCCTCACTGACGTAGAGCTCGTATGTGCCCTTTTCGAGAGTGCTGAGATCCGTTGTATGTTCGAACCAGCTCATCTTGTAGGAGTATTCGGAATTCACCAGCATGGAGTCAATGTCGTATAAGCCTTCATTGACCGTCATGGTTTCCTCCCGGACCAGCTTGCCGTCCTTGACGAAGAACAGTTTGTAGACCGGAGGATTGTCCGCTGTATGGTTCACCCCGTAGAGATAGACATATCCGTTCAGATACAGCTTGTTATCATCGGAGATGCTCATCTCAAACAGCGAGTAGTTGGTATTGCGGTGCGTCGGCTTTCTGACGCTGACGGCCTGATCGATCAAGCTGCCGTCCAGTGTGGAGACATTGATCTCGTAGACCGAAAGCTCACGGATCACCTTGTCAATGCTGACAGCTTTATCCTTAGCGCCGTCGCCGTCGGAATCCAGGGCGTAGCGGTCCGGGACGTAACCAATCTGTGTCTGGGAAAGCGTTGTGCTTCCGCTGTAGATGGTTCCGTTGCCGTCATTGACGCTCATCCGGATCAATGCGCGGTAATCGCCGTCCGGCAGATCGCTTAAGTCGAGGTAGTTTTCATACCAGGCATACAGATAGTTGGCGCTGTCCATCAGGATGTATTCGTAGGAGCCTTCAATTCCGTCGTTGTGGGAATTCACGGACAGCTCATAGACCTTTTCGAAATCGGAGTTCACATCGTAGATGACAAGTTCTCTTGTGATGCGGTCTTTGGCCGTATGGTCAATACCCTGGATAACCGCCGTTCCGACGATATGCAGCTTGTTGGACTCTGTATCCCAGTTGATGGCTTTAATGGAACCTGTTGTCTTCTGATTTTCCTTGACTGTCGTACCGATCGTCAGGAACAGGTTTCCGTTTTCATTCTTGAATTTCACGCTGCCGCCCAATCCGGAAGTATCCGGTGCATTGGCAGTGATATCCGTATCGAAGTAATACGCTAAGCGCGGATACTTCACACGCAATAAGATTTCGTATGTTCCGGCTTCGATGTTGTCGATCTGGATGCCCTTGCCTTCAAAGCCCGTCATTTCATACGCCATCTCCGCCACGTTTTCATTGGTGTTAAAGGCCGTATTGCTTAGTGCATACGTATATTCCTTGCCGCTGTCCACATTGCGTAATACCAGCTCATGGGCAATGTCGCCGTTATCTCTGGACGCAATGCCTCTCTGGTAGCCGTATCCGGCCACGTTGAGACCTGTTTGCGAGTAAGTGACATAATTGATGCCGACTCTGTTTCCGCCGTTCAGAAGTTCTCCTTTGACGCGTGCCACGGCGCCGGCCGGGTTGTACTTGCTGGAGGAAATCACAGAGACTTTATCCTTCGCAA
>CADCPY010000051.1 GCA_902803495.1 uncultured Erysipelotrichaceae bacterium | reverse complement strand
TCCATTATAAAACCCCACTTCAGTTCAAAACCGAAATGGGGTTCTAGGCTTTTTATGAATTGTCTACTTTTAGTTGACTAGTTCAATCACCGTTCTTTTGTTATTTCATGGTTTTCTGAAGCAGTTCGCAAAGCTCATCCACGGCTTCCGTTTTGCCGGCCTGAATATCCTCCACCACACACGTATGAATATGGGAGGATAAGAGTTCCTTATTGAAGGAATTGAGTGCGGACTGCACGGAGGATACCTGCATGAGAATATCCACGCAGTAGCGGTCTTCCTCAATCATCTTCGCCAGCCCCCGGATCTGCCCTTCAATGACATTCAGCCGGCGTATTAATGCCTTGGATTCCTCTTCGGAGCGCTTCTTGTGCTTTTCGCTCATTACTGAATGTCCTTAACCGTATAGTCTTTCGCTTCCACGGCGGCCTTTAATGTTTCATTGGCCACTTCACTGTTCAGCGTGACAACTGCCGTTCCGGCTTCATGCGAGACAAGAGCCTCCGCAACGCCTTCCACATTTTCCAGAGCTTTCTTGACTGTCGCTTCGCAATGCGGGCACATCATGCCTTCAATCACTAATGTCTTTTTCATTTCCGTTTCCTCCTCAATACTTTCTTTCTTATTTCTCTTTCTTTTCTTATCCTTTGCAGGATTATAGATATCCACTAAGTTTAAGCGCAGGGCATTGCTGCAGACCGTGACGCTGGATAAGCTCATGGCCGCTGCGCCCAGCATCGGGCTCATCTCCCAATTCAGATGGAAGATTGCCTGATAGAGTCCCATGGCTAACGGGATGCAGATCAGGTTATAGAAGAACGCCCAGAAGAGATTCTCATGGATGTTTCGAATCGTTGCCCGGCTTAAGCGGATGGCTGCCGGCACATCCAATAGATTCGACTTCATTAAGACGATATCCGCGGCATCGATGGCCACATCGCTTCCTGCCCCGATCGCCATACCCAGATCGGCTCTGGTTAAGGCCGGCGCATCATTGATGCCGTCTCCGACCATGATGATCTTTCCTTCCTTCGCCAGTTTTCTGACCACCTGTTCCTTGCCGGACGGTAAGACCCCGGCAATGACCTGATCGACTTCGGCTTCTTTGCCGATGGCGTTGGCGGTGCGCTCGTTATCTCCCGTTAACATGACGGTCTTGATTCCGAGATTCTTTAACTGACGGATGGCTTCCTTCGATTCCTTCTTGATCGTATCCGCCACCCCGATGATACCCAACAACTCGTTCTCCTTTAAGAAGAAGAGCGGTGTCTTACCTTCCTTGGAGAGTTTCTCGGAGATCTCTTTCACTTCTTTTGTAAGTGTAATTTTGGCAGAAATGAAGCTTTCGCTTCCCGCATAATACTGCGCATCATTCATCTTTGCGGAAATCCCGTTGCCGACTAAGGCTTCAAAGTCTTCCGCCTCTTCATATTCAATGTTTTCTTCTTTCGCATATTTTACGATGGCTTTGGCCAGCGGATGCTCGCTCTTTGCTTCGAGTCCCGCCGCTACGGCCATTAAACCGTTCTTGTCACCACTCAGGGCAACCACATCCGTGACGGACATTCCGCCGCTGGTGATGGTTCCCGTCTTATCTAAGCAGACGATTTCGGCTTTGCCTGCTTCCTCTAAGGAGACTGCCGTCTTAAAGAGGATGCCGTTTTTGGCGCCGACCCCGTTGCCGACCATGATGGCTACCGGTGTGGCTAAGCCCAAGGCGCACGGACAGGAGATGACTAAGACCGAAATGGCTCTGGCAATCGCAAACGGGAAGCTCTTTCCCGCAACCAGCCAGATCACTAATGTTAAGGCTGCCAGAATCAGGACTGCCGGGACAAAGTAGCCGGAGATCGTATCGGCGATCCGGGCAATCTCCGCTTTGGTGGCGGCCGCATCGGAGACCATCTGAATGATCTGCGCCAATGTGGTATCTTCCCCGACCCGGCTGGCTTTCGCCTTGATATAGCCGACCTGGTTTAAGGTTGCTGCGGAGATCTCATCTCCCACACCTTTATCCACCGGGATGCTCTCTCCCGTTAAAGCCGCTTCATTAATGGTGGTATTGCCTTCCACAATGATGCCGTCCACCGGGATATTTTCCCCCGGTTTGACCGCGAAGATATCACCCTGTTCCACTTCCTCAATGCCGACTTCCACCATCTCGCCGTTGCGTTCCACCATGGCTGTCTTCGGTGCCAGTTTCATTAAGCTCTTTAAGGCATTGGTTGTTCTGCCTTTACTTAGCGCTTCCAGCATTTTTCCGATCGTGATTAATGTTACGATCATTGCTGCGGATTCAAAGTAGAGATTGTTGGCATAGGAGTGCATACGCTCCATCTCCCCTTTGCCCATGGCATCGATCATCAGATACAGCTCCACTAAGGAGTATCCGAAGGAAGCTGCCGAACCCATGGCCACTAAGGTGTCCATATTCGGGCTTTTATGCCATAAGCTCTTAAAGCCGGAAGTGAAGAACTTCTTATTGATATACATAATGACAATCGCCAGTAACATTTCCGTTAAGGCCAGTGCCACGTGGTTTTGAAGAAAAGCCGGGACCGGGAAGTTCCACATGTGATGCCCCATGGAAAGATACATCAGCACCAGCAGGAACCCGACCGACCAGATCAGCCGTTTCTTTAATACCGGTGTTTCATGATCCTTCAGAGCCTCTTCCTGCTCCGCAATCACGTTTCTCCGCTCTTCCGCTTTTGCGCCTTTCTTTTTAGCGCCATATCCGGCATTCTCCACGGCCTGAATGATATCCGCTTCTTTCGCCGTTCCTTCCACTCCCATGGAGTTGGTCAGAAGCGACACGGAACACGAAGTCACACCCGGGACGGCGGAAACTGCCTTTTCCACACGGTTCTGGCATGCCGCACAGCTCATGCCACTCACCAGATACTGTTCCATTGAAAATACCTCGTTTCTGAGAGGGGATACCCCCCTACCCTCTATATTCTAAGGCGCAGCCTGGTACCTGTCAAACGATTTGCGCTATAATAATCACAGAAATAGGAGGTACTCCTGCATGAAAACCGTACTGATCACCGGTGCCACCTCCGGCATCGGACGCGAATTTGCGAAGCGCTATGCCGCTCAAGGCTACCGTTTACTGTTAAGCGGCCGGCGGGAAGAACGCTTAAAGGAGCTGCAGAATTCCCTTTCCACGGAAGTGGACTATTACGTCTCGGATCTTTCCAAAGAGGAAGACTGCTTTGCGCTTCTAAAGCACTATGAAAACGAGAACATCGATGTCTTTATCAATAACGCCGGGTTCGGAACCACCGGAAACTTTTTAAATACCGACTTAAACAAAGAGATCTCCATGGTGAAGGTCAATGACATCGCCATGCACCTCTTAATGAAATGCATGCTGCAGAAGATGCAGAAGCAGGGCTATGGCACGGTGCTGAACGTTGCTTCCAGTGCCGGAATTCTGCCGGGCGGGCCTTACATGGCCACCTACTATGCTTCCAAGGCCTACATGGTCTCCTTAACGAGAGGCGTGGCCATTGAGCTCAAGGAGCAGAACTCCCCGCTTTATGTGGCGGCGCTCTGTCCGGGTCCGGTCAATACCGAATTCAACGAGAATGCCGATGTCATCTTTGCGCTGAAAGGAATCAGCGTGGAAACCTGCGTGGATGAGTGCCTCAAGGGAATGGCAAAGAAAAAGACGATCATCGTCCCGACCCTTCCGATGCGGCTGTTACTGACGATCCAGCACATCGTTCCGATGCCGCTGCTCATGAGAATCGTCGCGAGACAGCAGAAACAGAAATTACAGAAAAAATAAGCAACCCTGAGGGTTGCTTTTATTGTTATTTCTTATTGTCGGCAATGACTTTCTTTAACAGATCGTTTAAGCCGGTCGAGAGATCATTGTCCCAGCCGTCCACGCTTTCCCCGATGTAGATGTAGCCTTTTTTGCGGCTCAGATAGCGGGCGGACTGTGCGTAGACTTTCCCCAGGTCATTCGCCTTGATCTGGAAATTGACCAGCGAGGAACTCTTGATCTTGCCGTCATTTTCCTTGATCGTCACAACGTAGCAGTTGTACGTTGTCTCTTCACTATTTTCCACACTTAAGGAAGCAGCTGCGAGATCGTCCTTTGTTTTGGTCAGCTTGCCGCCTGCGGAAAGGTCTTCCTCTCCAAGTATCAGCTTGAATGTTCCTTCCTTCACATTGAAATCGAGATAGTATTCTCCGTCATTCAGGAAGAAAAGAAGATCCTCCGGATTCTGGGCGCCCGGGTTTGCGGCCGGTGTTTCTTCCGGTACGATCTCTACCGGGTCCGGTGTTTCCGGTGCTGTTTTCTCTTCCTGCGCTGTACATCCGATGACACCAAGCATCAGACACATCAGTAACAGGATCTTACTGAACTTCTTCATAACTGTCCTCGACTTCCATTTGACATCACTATTGTATTATGAATTACAAAATAATCAAATGAAATCGGATTTCACACCTTCCGTAACCACTTTCCCCGCAATATCCTTTGCGTCTTTAAACAAACTGACATATCCCATGAGTGACCCCGCCTTGTTCTTTAAGGCCGCACAGCTCTGCGAGACAAAGATGCGGGCTTTTCCCTTACCGTTGCGCGCTTCCTGTAACAGATTGGCCGCTGCCGCATTGCCGTCAAAGAGGAACACGTAGGAGTCTCTGCGCTCAAAGATCTCATAGTTGAAGCTCTTGTAAATGCCCATGCCGACGATCTCCGGTGAGATGCAGATTTTCAGCGGAACAGACTTCAGACGTCTTACTTCCTTTTTCTCCAGTAAACTCGGGACCACCGCAAAGACCTCAAAGCCTTTCTCGTTTCTGTCCGTCAGATATTGCTCATAGCCCTGCAGCTTATATCCGATCACAAAGAAGAACTTCTCCGGATCGCAGGTTTCCAGCAGATAATTCACCACGCCCTTGCCTTCTTCGCTTAAGCGCGTTACGCGCTCATCGCTGTTAAAACTGCCCCCGGCCAGAACGATCGGGATCTTATCCCACGGTATTTCCGCTGCCATCTCTCCCAGAGCATCCACGGCATATTCCTTGCCCGGCGGTAAGAGGGAAATCTCCTTCCCCTTCTTGATCTCTTCGCTGGCTTTCTGATAGTACTC
>CADCPY010000050.1 GCA_902803495.1 uncultured Erysipelotrichaceae bacterium | reverse complement strand
TATCGAGATACCCGGCCAAAAAGCCTGCCACCATGCTGTCCCCGGCACCGACGGAATTCACCAGTTCCCCTTTCGGTGCGGCGGAGGAAGTCACATTCCCGTTTTCATCCAGCAACATCGCCCCGTCTTTGCCCATGGAAACAAGAACATTGACGGCACCCATTTCCTGCAGTTTTCTTGCATACGGTACGATTTCTTCTACCGTATGAAGTTCGGTATGGAAGATCTCCGAGAGTTCATGATGGTTCGGTTTAATGAGGAACGGTTTGTACTTTAATACTCTGGTTAAGAGGTCTTTGGTCGCATCCACTACGATGCGGATCCCTCTGCCCTTTAAGTGTTCCATGATGCGCTCATACATGTCGCTCGGCAAAGTGTTCGGGATGGATCCGGAGATGATCAGGCAGTGCCCGCTCTGCATTTCATCCAGCTTTACAAACAGCTCTCTGATATCGTCTTCCGTGATCTTCGGACCCTGGCCGTTGATCTCCGTTTCCTCATCGCTTTTCAGTTTGACGTTAATGCGGCTCAGACCTTCCTTCACCCAGATAAAGTCGGAAACGATGCCTCTTTCGTTTAACTGACGCTCGATCTCCTTTCCCGTAAAGCCTGCCAGAAAGCCCAGGGCACGGTTTCTGTGCTCCAGGTTTGCCAATACGATGGAGACATTGATCCCCTTCCCGCCGGCTAAAATCTTCTCATAGGTGGTTCGGTTGATCTCACCCTTTTCAAAATGTTCCGTGCGGATGATATAATCCAGTGACGGATTGAATGTAACTGTTGTAATCATAAAAACCTCTCGCGTCTTCTTCAATGAGGAATCCGTGGGGAAACGTTTTCTTCATTGCAACTACTCCTCGCTTTATGAATCCATTATATAACAAAATCAAACTGCCGTACTTTCAAAGAAAAAAGCGGAAGATTTCTTCCGCTTTCCACGAATATCCTTTCTTTAGGTTTTACTGCTATTTGAGGGGTCGAGTGGAAAGGATATCCTTTACAACGTGAAACTCAAACAGATATGGACAATCTGCTTAAGGAAATATAAGACAGAGCAGATTGATGTCGAGACTGAATATTGAACCGAATATTAATTCGCGGTTCCTCTTTGTTAAGTTTATTATACAACATCATTTTCAAAAAAAATAGTATTTCTATCCTTTAAGTTTAGTTGTACTAACCTGGAAACGTGAACACTAAAGTATGATATAATATTTGGTAGAGATTACAAAGGAGAATAATCATATGGACTTCAAGAAAATTGCCGGAGAATTCTTATTAAAATATCAGCAGCATCCGGATAATATCAGTTTGAAAAAAGGCACGGAAGCCATGGTTGAGGAAATGAAAAAAGGTCTGAACAGTGAACCTTCTTCCTTAATGATGATTCCGACATATCTTTCCACGGAAGGAAGCGTACCTCTCAATGAACCGTCTTTGGCCATCGATGCCGGCGGCAGCAACCTCCGTGTCAGTTTGGTAACATTCACAAAGGACGGCATTGTCCTGGACGGACTGAAAAAACAGAAGATGTTCGGTACGGAAAAGGAAATGACCAATGAGGAATTCATCGAAGAACTCACTCAGCTTATTCTGCCGTATATGGACAAAACAAGCGATATCGGTTTCTGCTTCTCCTTCCCGTCCGAAATCCTGCCGAATAAAGACGGCAGAGTCATCGGCTTCAATAAAGACGTTAAGATCACCGGTGCCGAAAATACCATCTTAGGCGAAGAGATCAGAGCCTGTCTGAAAAAGCACGGCGTCAATAAAGACATCGATATCGTCATCTTAAACGATACGGTCTCCACGCTCTTAGGCGGTCCGGCCATTGCGGATCCGCGCATGGTGGACGGACAGATCGGTCTGATTTTGGGAACAGGTACCAATACAGCCTATTCCGAAAATCTCCGTGAGATCAAAAAGCTGAACTGCGATAAGGACGGCAAGATGATCATCAACATGGAATCCGGCGGTTTCGATCAGTTCCCATTCGGCGAATTCGACAAGCGCATGGATGCGAAGAGTTCCAATCCGGGAGAACACAAATTCGAAAAATGCGTCTCCGGAATCTATCTCGGCAACGTCATTACCGAAACGCTGAAACAGGCAGCTTTGGAAGGTCTCTTCTCTGAGAAGAACACCATTGCCTCTCTGCCATCCTTCGGTATGAGCGAAGTCGACAAATTCCTGAGAGCTCCGTACGGTGACAACATGCTGGCGAAAGCCTGCGCAACCGAAGACGATGTCGAGATGATGTCCACATTTATCGACTATGCCATCGAGCGTGCCGCCAAACTGGTCGTCATCAATATCGCTGCCTGTATCGTCAAGATGGACGGCGGCAAGAAGGTTTCCGCTCCGGTCAGAGTCATGGTGGAAGGAAGCACATTCTACAAATGTTACGGCTATAAGGAAAGAATCGAATATTACATGCAGGACTATGTGGTGAATACACTGCACCGTCATTACTCCTTCGTCGGAGGAGATGACGTCAATCTGGCAGGCAGCGCGATTGCTGCAATCCTCAACCGCTAGGAATCATTCCCTGAAAATCGGGTAGGGACTAACTCTCAAGGCTAGTCCCTCCCACACCACCGTACGTGCCGTGCGGCATACGGCGGTTTGGTCATCAAAAGGTACAATCATATGTTTTGTATCTTTTCTTTTTATCATGTCATTCATGCTCGCAGGATA
>CADCPY010000049.1 GCA_902803495.1 uncultured Erysipelotrichaceae bacterium | reverse complement strand
ATTACCCCCATAACAATGATGAATTTGGTCGCATTTCCCGAATCTTCACTCTCGTTTTTCGGAATGCTAGTTTGAGCGTTAATCGGCGGCTGCGGTACTTTCACTTCACCTTTCTGCGTGGCTCCGCAGTACTTGCAAAACTGTGAGCCGTCCGGGATCTCTTTTCCGCAATTTCTGCAATACATAAAATTCTCCTCCCCTTGTAATTATGATGATTCCGTGTTTTTCCGAAACAGATAGAAATGGCTCTCTATCTATTATCAGAAACTAACTATTAAGAAAATTATAGCACAATGATTCTTTCACAAGCCCCAGATTGTACATATTCACGTATTCTTTTCGATATTCTCTTCTCATCCCGTACTATTTGAAGCATCAAAAAAACAGACCCTTTCGGGTCTGTCGTATGCTTAATGTGCCGTGTCTTTGTCTTTGACAATAACGTCGTGTGCTCCGCCTTCCACAATGGAAGTAGCCGAGACAAGAGTTAACTTGGCATTCTTCTGCAGGTCTTTGATGTTGGTCACACCGCAGTTGCACATGGTGGACTTGATCTTCAGCATGCTTGCGGCAACGTTGTCTTTTAAAGCGCCGGCGTATGGGACATAGGAGTCAACACCTTCCTCAAAGGAAAGCTTTTCCTTGCCGCCCATATCGTATCTCTGCCAGTTTCTGGCACGGTTGCTGCCTTCACCCCAGTACTCCTTGACATAGTGGCCGTTCACAACAATACGGTTGGTCGGAGACTCATCAAAGCGGGCAAAGTATCTGCCGAGCATTAAGAAGTCCGCGCCCATGGCAAGCGCTAAGGTCATATGGTAGTCATAGACGATACCGCCGTCGGAGCAGATCGGGACATAGATGCCTGTTTCTTCAAAATATTCATCTCTGGCTTTGGCAACGTCAATGACCGCACTGGCCTGACCTCTGCCGATCCCTTTGGTTTCTCTTGTGATACAGATGGATCCGCCGCCGATACCGACCTTGACGAAGTCCGCTCCGGCATCTGCCAGGAAACGGAAGCCTTCCGCATCGACCACGTTACCGGCACCGACTTTCACTTCACCTTTGTAGGTTTCCTTGATCCAGGCAATGGTTTCCTTCTGCCAGACGGAATAGCCTTCCGAAGAGTCGATACATAAGATATCCGCACCGGCTTCCACTAAGGCCGGAACGCGTTCCTTATAGTCACGGGAGTTGATGCCCGCCCCCACCAGGAAGCGTTTCTGCTCGTCCAGAATCTCGTTCGGGTTCTCCTTGTGAGAATCATAGTCTTTTCTAAAAACGAAGCATACGAGCTGCTGTTTGTCGTTGATGATCGGAAGAGCATTCAGCTTGTGGTCCCAGATGATGTCGTTCGCTTCGGAAAGCGTAACGCCTTCTTTCGCGTACACCAGTTTTTCAAACGGAGTCATGAATTCCGATACCCTGGTATCCAAACTCATGCGGCTGACGCGGTAGTCACGGCTTGTGACTACACCCAGCAGTTTTCCGTTCGGTGTGCCGTCTTCCGTTACCGCCATCGTGGAATGCTTGGTAACTTCCAAGAGGTCCAAAACATCTTTCAGTGTCGCATCCGGACGGATGTTGGAATCGCTCGGCACAAAACCTGCCTTGTAGGCTTTGACCTTACGGACCATTTCCGCTTCGCTCTCAATGGACTGCGCTCCGTAAATAAAGGAAATACCGCCTTCTTTGGCTAAGGCAATTGCCAGTTTTTCCCCGCTGACCGACTGCATGATAGCCGAGACAAGCGGAATATTCAGCTTCATCGCTTTGTCTTCCTCTCCCTTTTTATAACGGGTAATGATGGTGGAAAGATCGACATTGGAAACAATGCACTCTTCGCTGGTATACCCCGGAATCAGAAGATATTCATTAAACGTTCTGGAAACATCTTTTAAATAAGTTGCCATAAGACCCTCCGTATTTTTAAATATTATAATGAAATCACTCCCACTTAACAAGTCATAAAGATACGTTATAATAGTTTATATTGAGGTAAGAAACTATGAAGATTCTTGTAATAGACGGACAGGGCGGAGCCATCGGCAGCCAGATGATCAAAATGTTAAAGGAAGAGATCCCCAAAGCGGAGATCATTGCGGTCGGCACCAATGCCATTGCGACCGGAAACATGTTAAAGGCAGGCTGCACGCAGGCGGCAACCGGCGAAAATGCCGTGATCGTTCAGTCCAGAAGCGCCGATGTGATCGTCGGCCCGATCGGCATTGTGGTCGCAGATGCTCTATTAGGAGAAGTCTCCCCTGCCATGGCGGTTGCGGTCGGGCAGTCATCTGCCACCAAGGTTCTGATTCCGCTCAACAAGTGCGAAACCCTGATTGCCGGCATCAGTAATGTTGCGACGACCAAACTGCTCAGTGATGCCGTAAGCAAAGTAAAGAATGTTCTGAATATCAGCGAAGCTGCCATCTAGCTTCGCTTTTTCTTTCCCGCTAAAAAAGGTCACTTCACTGTGACCTTTTATTCGTGTTTTCCTCCGCGGTTCATTAACTGCGTTAAGGCCTCCTTACAGGAGAGCCCTTCATATAAGATCTGATAGGCTTTTTCCACGATCGGCATTTCAATGCCGTGGATCTGGCTTAACTCATAAGTGACTTCCAGGTTGTCAATCGACTCAATGGTCATGCCGATCTCCTTCTTCACTTCGTCCAGACTCTTGCCTTCCCCGATCAGGATGCCTGCTCTGCGGTTGCGGCTGTGCTCGCTTAAGCAGGTAACGATCAGATCTCCTAAACCCGTTAGGCCGTAGAAGGTATCGTGCTGCCCGCCTAAGGCTACGCCTAACCGTGTGATCTCCGCTAAGCCACGTGTGATCAAAGCCGCAAAGGAGTTATCCCGCAAGCCCAGGCCATAGGCGATCCCGGCGGTGAAGGCAACAATGTTCTTAAGCGCTCCGCCCAGTTCCGCACCTTTAATATCGGTGGAGGTATAGACGCGCAGCGTATCGCTCATTAACAATGTCTGAACTTCCTGTAATAAACGGTTGTTCTTGGAAGCGATGACCAGAGCACTCGGTAAGCCGATAGAGACTTCCTCCGCATGGGTCGGACCGGATAAGACACCGATCTTTGCTTTCGGAAGCTCATCTTCCACCACTTCGTCCAGTGTCATCATGGTATCTTTCTCAAAGCCCTTGGAGCAGAGAATGATCGGCTGATCCGTAACCAGATCCTTATACTTCCGTAATGTTTCACGCACACTTCTGGAAGGTGTGACATGGAAGATGTAATCCGCACCGGTAATGACCGGTTCAAATTCGTTGTAGCATTCCACTTCTTCCGGAATCAATACACCCGGCAAAAACTTGCAGACTCTCTCCTTCCGGATCATTTCCGTTTCACTCGGGTTATAGGACCATAAGCGGACCTTATTCCCCAATTTGCTGATATGTATGGCCAGAGCAACTCCCCAGCTGCCTGCGCCGATAATTGCGACTGTTTTCATAGTTAAAAACTCCTATCGTATTTTTTCTTAAAAAGCTTTGCTACCAGGAAAGAAGTTCCCTTTTTCCACCAGTTCACTTCTCCCATATCGATCAGTTTGACTTCTTTATACTTCAACTGTTTCGTATTCAGATAGATATCCAATAGCCGTTCGGAAACCCTGCCGTAAAACCTGGAATGGAAACTGTCATACTGACTGACATCGACCCGCTTTTCCAATTCAAACAGGATATCAAAAAGCCAGTTGCAGTAATCGATGAGAATCTCCCGTTTCATGATAAACATATTAAACATATGTGCGCTTTTTCTGGTATGAAGCTTTTCAAATTCCGGGTAGTATTCCGGGTATTTCGCTTGAATGATTTCACCGGCAATATCCAGCGGTTCGACATACATGGTGTTTTTATAGTGATCGTAGATATTTGTGATATAGTAATTCCTTTTCTTGGGAAGGATAATGTCACAGTCTTCCAGTAATGCGTCCGCTTCCTTTAAGGTAAGAACACTTTCAAACTTATTCTTCTTATTCACCCTGCCATAGCCGAAATAACGGCGGTAATGACAAAGTCCGATATAATCGCATTTCAAATTATGCACTGCCCAGTAAAGTCCGGTCAGTTCACAGAAATAAGGGTTCTTTTCCGAAATATTCTCCCCTTCATCATCTCTCTGAAAGCCGATGTCTTTTTTTCCTTTACTACCGACAAAAACGGGAAGATACAGCGGATCTCCACTCATTTGATACGGTTTGTGTGCTGCTACAACAACTTTAATGTCTTTCATATCGTAATCTTTCTAAAAATCATTTTACCCTATTTTCAGAAGGGAATGAAGACAAACAAAAAAAGAAGAGACGGATCTCTTCTTTCAGCGATGGATTTCAACAACAATTCAGATGCAATTAAGGGGAAGACACCAATTGTTATTAACACATAGATTGCTCATCCACTGCTGCCAATCTCTTGGCAACTTCATTATACACTTTTCTGTATATTAACTATTGGTTAAATTTCGTGTTTTGCTTATGATTTTCTCGTCCTGTAGCGCTTATGTACTTCCAGGAATTTATGAGAGGACATCAGGATCTTCCGGAATTCCTCTACGCTCGGATTCTTTGAAGAGATCCAGGAAATGAATAAGCCGAAGTAAAGCGAGCGGCAGTATTCAATCATGGCGTTTTTCTCTTCTTCGTTCAGCGACTTGGACATCTCATCCGTAATCACCCATTTCCGGATATAATGCTCAATCGCGGAAAGCAGTTCCTTATCAAAGATATCCCTTCTGGCGGTGTTGTAAACATTCTTAATGATCTGTTCATTCTCACGCACATAGTTTAATAAAGCTTCCAGATCGTCTTCGTAGCTGGCCTGCTTGCTCTGTTCCAATAAGGAGATCAGATCGTCCTTGACCATTGTTTTCAGCATGGTTGGAATGTCCTGATAATGGTAGTAGAACGTATTGCGGTTAATGCCGCTCTCATCGGCAATATCCTGCACCGTGATCTTACTGAACGCTTTATTTAAAAGAAGCTTTTTAAATGCTCTCTGAATGGCTTTTTCTGTTCTGTTGCTCATAACAATTAATTCTATCAACAAAAAAAGAAATAACAATAAGGTGTCATGAACCACTTTTAGCCATTTTCCGTCTTTTGCCCAAAGCCATTCAAAAAGCCACTTTACCCGTGGCTTCTTCGATATTATTCCTGAGTTTCCGGACTCCAGATTTCCTCTCCGGTATAGAGATCCATGGTTCTTACCAGCTTGGCGACCACGATTTCTCTCTGGTCTTCATGGTCTTCAATGCAGGTCTGCAGCGTAACCAGCTTGTCTCTGTGGGTGATGTCCACTCCCGTCTGGTAACAGGCCTGCTGATAGATGGCTGTCTTATATTCTTCAAAGTAATCTTTATCGTAATTGGGAATATAGTACTGATTCTGGTACGTTGTTGCCCAATAGCCGTCAACATCGTACAGCTGACAGATATAGACAACCGCAATCTCATACTTCCGTAACTCCCCGTTTACGGCCAGATAGAAGTACTTGTTCTCTTCATAGTTCTCTTCTTCCGTTAAGAAGCGCAGCGGTGTGAACATTCTGGTTCCGCTCGGATCCTTTGTCAGATAAACATAGTGTCCGTAGATAATGACATTCTCATCATTCAGATAGTTGCGGTAATCCATGAAGATACTGCCGCTGGAATCATACTTTCCGGTCATGAAGTCCGTTCTGAGATACGTGTCATTGGAAGCACCCTGCACAAACGGCAGATCGATCAGGCCGCTTTCAAAGAAGATCTCACCGACATAGTCTTTATACTGAGACTTCATTTCATCATAGTGGCTACTCATCTCTTCGTAGTTGAGTGTTTCTTCATACGGAGGAGTTTCAATCACTTCCTCTTCTGCAGGGACCTCCGGAACAACTTCTTCCGGTCCGCCCTCTTCTTCCGGCGGTAACGGTTCTTCCTTCTTTGAACATGCGACACTCAATAACAGCAGGAATGCCAATATTACACTGAGTTTCCGTTTCATTTCTAACCTCAATTTCATTCCTACTATACCACATTTTTCACCTTTTCAAACAGATGGAAATCTTTTATCATTAAGGCATGAAAGATACTTATTACAACATCGGTATTCCCAATAACATAAAGATCTGCCTTCTGGCAGACCTTCATAACCAGGAATATCTTCCCGTTTTGGCATCCATTGACAAAAACAAACCTGACATGATTCTTTATGCCGGGGATATTGTGGAGAAATATAAAACGGAAGGTTTTGACTCCATTCTGGATAAATCACCCAATTCCGTTACTTTGTTAAAAGAATGTGCCAGACGGGCCCCTACCTTCTTCTCTTTGGGAAACCATGAGTGTTTCATTACGGAGAAAGACATGGAAGTGTTAGAATCCTACGGTATTACGGTACTGGATAACCGCATCGTGGAACATGAAGGTTTTTTAATTGGAGGCCTCACCTCCCGCAGAGTCATGGGTTACCGTTACTACAAAGAGAACTATAAGAGTTCTCCTACCTTTTCCCAAGACGAATTTTTAAGAATCCGCAAGAGACTCTATAAGGAATTCCAGACAGACTTCTCCTGGTTAGAGCCGTTTGAGAAATCTGACAAGTACAAGATTCTGTTATGTCACCACCCGGAATACTGGGCTATGCAGAAACCGTATTTAAAAGACATGCCGATCGACCTGGTGGTTGCCGGACATGCCCATGGCGGTCAGTTCCGCATCTATGACATCATACATAAGAAATGGCAGGGAGTTCTTTCTCCGGATCAGGGGTTCTTCCCGCAGTATTCAGAAGGAATGCATGTGAACAATAAGAACCATTTGATTGTGACCAGAGGTCTGGCCAACTCAGTCGCACCGATTCCAAGATTTATGAATGAAAAAGAGGTTGTATATATCATATAACCTCTTATTTTTTATATTGATTACTTGATTTCCACTACTGTTCCGTCCACTTTCCAAATGTGGTTTTCCGGAACAACTCCTCTGACACAGCTGGTCGGATAGACTCTGGAGTTTCTGCCAATCACTGTTCCCGGGTTTAAAACGGAATTGCAGCCGACTTCCACGTTATCTCCCAGCATGGCACCGAACTTCTTCATACCTGTTTCCATTTCTTCATCTTCCCCGTGAACTACAACCAGTTTCTTGTCACTCTTCACATTGGAAGTGATGGAGCCGGCTCCCATATGGGAATAATACCCTAAGATGGAATCGCCAACATAGTTGTAATGCGGAGTCTGTACATGATCAAAGAGAATGACATTCTTTAATTCACAGCTGTTTCCGACAACGCAGTCAGCACCGACTAAAGCGGAACCGCGGATGAAAGCACAGTGTCTTACTTCCGTATTCGGTCCAATAATACATGGGGCTCCGAGATAAGCACTCGGGAAAACCTTTGCTGTTTTATGAACCCAGACATTTTCGCTGACTTCATCGTATTCGTTTTTATCTAGCTTCTGACCCAATTCAATGATTAGGTCTTTGATACCTTTTAAGGCTTCCCATGGATAAGTAAAACCTTCCAGGTATTCTTTTGCAATCGTGTGATCTAAATCATATAAGTTCTTGATAGTATACATATCTCTTCCTCCTACCTATTTCTGCAATACTATTTGGCTCCTTCTCTCTTTAAGACAGTTTCAAATGTCTTGAAGAAGATTCGAATATCAAGCAAAAAGCTTTGATGGTCAATATAATACATCTCGGCCCTTTGTCTCTCTCCTGTTTCATAAGTTGCGTTATTTCTGGAATATGCCTGCCAGTAGCCGGTAAGACCAGGGAGAACGCTTAGGAACTTGGCAATTTCCTTTTTGTTATAGTTTTCAAACAATTCTTCTTCCAATAAAGGCCGTGGTCCAATCAATGACATATCACCTTTTAACACATTGATTAATTGCGGTAATTCATCAATGCTTGTTTTACGAATAAAATTGCCAATTCGGGTGATCCTCGGGTCATTGTCAACTTTAAACTCTTTTTGGTACTGCTCCAGCTGTTGCTTGTTCAACAGCGATTCCAAATCACCGGCGTCTACAACCATACTGCGGAATTTATATAAATCTATATATTTCCCATCTTTTCCGACACGCCTGTGTTTATAAATCGGGTTACCGCCGTCATCCACAGTTATGATCATCGCGATGATCATCATAGGAATTGCTAAAACAACAAGTACTGCTAATGAGGCGACAATATCAAATAGACGTTTTACGCAAGAATATACAATAGATTTCTTACTCTTATATAAAGAAGAATCGTAGTGAATATACTTTTTGGCTTTCTGTAAAGAGTCACAGAAATCAAGTTCTTCCTTCACATGGGTATCTCCATCGATTCTTAATGACTGTCCGGTAAAATACCGGAAAACCATCAATCCCAATACGGTTAAATCTCTGAAAATACTCCATTGGCTGATATACTTCTGGTCTTCTTCGCGGATAGCATCCAGTTCAGAACGTAATGACCAATAACCGGTTACACCCGGTTTTATGGAAAGAACGTTTCTTTCTACACTCGACATTCTCATGTATTTAACCAGATTTGGAGCCTTAGGCCCGACAAAACTCATATCGCTGCCCAGGATGTTAATCAACATCGGAGCCCCATCCAGATGTGTCTTACGAAGGAATTTTCCCACCTTTGTAAATGGGCTCTTTCCCTGCTCTATCCGTTCTTTTGCATCATGACGGTATACTCTGAAACGATATTGATAATAACGTATATTGTTTTTCCCAACCCTTACTCTGGGGATAATAACGCCTCCCTTGGATTCCAAGCCGGTAAGCAATCTCACACAAACATATAAAACCAGGAAAGCAGGTAACAATAATAATGACAAAGCCAAATCAAAAAAACGCTTTAGAATTAGCTGACGTTTTGGTACCGGTGGAACTGCTCTGTATGCTACAACCGCCATGTCCCCTACGCTATCCAGATTACGGTACGAATCAAAATAGTCATACTCCCGGATAT
>CADCPY010000048.1 GCA_902803495.1 uncultured Erysipelotrichaceae bacterium | reverse complement strand
TATTCTGCCGAAGCGCATGTACGGTCAGATGAAATTCCGGGATATCTATGAAGACGCCCTTGACATTCTGGAAATCTATAAGGATCATCCGCAGAATGAACCGACGCACTTCCCGAATGAGGAGGATTTCCCCCATATTGAAAGGGCATCTTCCTACCGCAGCACCTATGGAGACTATCATCAGTATTTAAAATAATATGGCAACGTACGTAATCAGTGACATTCATTCGCATCTTTCCGTACTGGAAGACTTCTTAAAAGATATTACGGAAGAGGACAGGGTAATCTGTCTTGGCGATACCATTGACAAGGGGCCGGACGGGATCCGGGTTTTAAACCTGATTCGAAACGATCCGCGTTTCACTTTGCTGATGGGGAATCATGAACTGATGATGCTGCAGTTTTTAATGGCGGAGTACAATCTTCAGCATTTACCGAAGGGTTCTTTGACCACACGTTTGCTTTATTTAAAGGCATACAAGGAAATGGAGATGCTCTGGCTGGATTGGAATGACGGAATGGGAACACTGAGGGATTTCCAGAAACTATCCGCAGAGGAACAGAATGACATTCATCTCTATCTTTACAATCTTCCGGTATTGATGCAGCTTGAAGTCAATCACCGGCAGTTTGTTTTGGTGCACTCCTATCCGGCAAGAATCGCGGATCGGCCGTATCTCTATTACGAGGAAGTTAAGGACCACATCAATGACTTTGTATGGGCGAGAGATCCTTACTGTAAGGTGGAAGGGAAGATCGTAGTTGTCGGACATACAATCGTACAGTATGAATTCCGAAAGAATGAAGTGGAGACGGACGGGGAGTGGTATGACATTGACATGGGGCTGGCCATGAATTCCCCGCGCAGCGCTTTGGCTGCCTTAAAGCTCGATGATCTGAGTGTAAGGTATTATCCTTTAGTGAAATAAATCAGTTTATTCCAAATTCAAATCAAACAACATGGACCAATATTGGTCCTTTTTTGTGGTTGGAGGTCTTTCATAAATACAGATACGATATATATGAAGTGAGGATAGCGGCATGTCACATCATATGGAGAACAAGGAAAGAATCTGGACCGGAACGTTTGTTCTGGTTTTTCTGATCAATCTGTTTAACGGCATTGCCATGTATATGACAAATCCCGTTATGCCGGATTATCTGACGGAAATGCAGGTTCCGTTTGCCTTAACCGGAATCATTTCCAGTATTCTCTCCTGGGTATCCATGACGCTCCGCCCGTTTTCCGGCTGGGCAAGCGACCGTTACAATCAGAAGAAAATGATGATCCTCTTTTACGGGTTGAATTCGCTGAGCCTCTTATTATATCCGCTCTGCCCGAATGTGTTCTGGATCATCATGGTACGCATCCTGCACGGAATCTCCTTCGGCTTTACCGCCACGCTTTCCCTGACCTTTGCGACAACGTTTCTGAAAAAGAGCGCTCTGGCGGAAAGTCTGGCGTATCTGAGTCTCGGCCAGCTCATCGGATCGATGTTCGGTCCGCAGATCGGCTCCATGATTGCCGATGCCTTCTCCATGAAGTGGGTCTTCTTCCTAGCGGCACTTCTGAACGGGATTGCCTTTCTGATCATCTTCTTCTTACCGTATCAATTTGAAGCGGTGGAAACAAAAGAGGCATTCCGCATCCGTGCGGATCAGCTCATCTATAAAGACGCTTTGCCCTATATGATTCTGATCGGCATTTTCTCGATTGGAAACGGAATTATCTCATATTATCTCAGAAACTTCGGCACTGTACGAAAAATTGATAATGTCGCCTTGTTCTTTACGGTGAATTCGCTGGCCATGGCGCTCTTAAAACCAATCGCTTCAAAGATTCATGACCGCAGGGGAATCGCCTATATTATCTATCCTGCCTTTCTCCTCTCCGCAATCTCCATGATGCTTTTATCTAACGCAACTACGCTCTACGTTGTTCTGATAGCGGCTGTGCTTAAAGCCATGGGACAGGGAACGGGTTCTCCGGCTTTGCAGGCGGAGAGTGCCCGGGTGGCCGAGCAGGGGAAGAGCGGTGTCGCAATCTCCACGTGTTTAGTGGGGCAGGATCTCGGAAACATTATCGGACCCATGGCAGGTTCGCTTGTCATTGAAACCTGCGGGTACCGTCTGACCTTTCTCGCTTTGGCAATTCTGTGCCTGGCGGGACTTGGGTACTTCCATTTATTTCACAGAAATCATAAAGCGGCGAAGGACAGACCGCTTGCAGAATAGGAAAGGAAATTGAAACTTATGAAAATGATGATTCAGGCCGATGATTACGGCATTACCAGAGCAGTTGCGGACGGTATCGTGGCATGTGCCAAGGAAGGCATGATGACACAGACAGGCTTTTTTACCAATATGCCATGGGCAGAGTACTGTGCCGAAAAGGCAAAGGAAGCACCGAATCTCTTACTGGGACAGGACCTCAATCTCTCTACGGGATCCCCGGTGACTTCTCCGGAACTGATTCCTTCTCTCGTTCAGCCGAACGGTGCTTTCTTAACCAGTTCCATGCATAAGAAACTGGATCAGACGGATCCGCATCATGCGAAATATGAAGAAGCGTATCTGGAATATGACAATCAGGTCAAGCGCTTCATCGAATTGACGGGCAAACTGCCGGGATACATCGGCGGTCATGCCTGGGAGAGCGATGAAACACGCCGGGCATTAAACGATATCTGCGAAAAGTACGGTGTTGTGAATCTGATCAAGGTACTTAATTTCAGCCTGGAAAACGATCTGGAAATGCGTTGGGCACGCCCGATCCAGCGTGAAGACGGCAGATGGGAATTCAACGTTCTGACACAGAGCGAAAATGACCCGCTGGCCTGGTTCCGTGAAGGACGCTTCGATGAGATTTTGAACCGTGCCTTACAGTCCGAGGAAGTCTTCATGTTACATACCCATGCAGGCTATCTGGACAGAGATCTGCTCTCGCTTTCCTCCTATAATATGCTGAGAGCCATGGAAGCCGGATTCCTCATGTCCGATGATCTGAAGAGATGGGTTAAGGAAAACAACGTGGAACTGGTCAATATCCAGGATGTCATAAGAGAAAAAAAGTAATTGAGAGGGGAAGATACCATGAGCTTTGAACATGGCAGAAGCACCGTGGTTTCCACCGATAAGGGGAAGCTGCGCGGATACAGGAAGAACGGAATCTATCATTACTTCAATATTCCCTATGCCAAAGCGGAGCGCTTCTGCGCGCCAGTTGAAACAGAGGCATGGGATGGCGTTAAAGAAGCGACTTCCTACGGCTATATTGCGAAACAGATGATGCCGGAGATCATCGGGGATGATCTGGCGACACCGCACCGCTTCTATCCTCAGTCGGAAGACTGTCTGAATCTGAACGTGTGGACGCCGGGAGTGGATGATGCAAAACGGGATGTGATCGTCTGGTTCCATGGCGGCGGTTTCTTTGCGGGAAGTGCCATTGAGCAGGTGGCCTATGACGGCTATAATCTCGCTAAGCGCGGGAATGTGGTCGTGGTAACGGTGAACCACAGGCTGAACCTGCTTGGCTATCTGGACTTAAGAAAGTACGGGGAAAAATACATTCACTCGGCGAATGCCGGCAACCTTGATCTGGTTGCGGCTTTACGGTGGGTGAAGCGGAATATTGAGCATTTCGGAGGAAATCCGGAGAGCGTCACGGTTTTTGGACAGAGCGGAGGCGGCGGAAAGGTGATTTCCTTAATGAACATGCCAAGTGCCTTCGGACTCTTCCATAAGGCGATGATTATGTCCGGAACGCTGGGAGACTTCTTAAGCGATGAGGGTGTAGATACCTCCGATGTTGTGGACGCATTCCTCAGAAAGCTGAAGCTGAATAAAGACAATATCGAAGAAATCGAATCCATGGATTATAACGTGCTCACCAAAGCATACCGGGAGGCAAATGCGGAGTGCGGCATTGCCGGTCCGCCGTTTTTCGCCCCGCAAAGAGGGGTGGATTACCTCGGGGATCCAATGCATGTCGGCTTCTCTGAATTTGCGAAAAGCGTGCCGGTGATTATCGGCAGCACCTTCGCGGAATTTTCTTCCTTAAAGGGAAAAGCAGATCGCTTCGCGAAAGAATCCGCTGTATATCCATACGTTAAGGAGATGTTCCGTGAAGGAGTAGACCGCGTATTGGAGAAGTTTGAAAAAGCCTTTCCTGAAAAGAAGATGGTGGACGTATTGACGTATGATGCGGATGTCTTCCGCCTCGGCAGCATTGAGTACGCGAAAAAGAGGGTAGCGGAAGGCTGCGCTCCGACGTATCTCTATCTCTTCTGCCCGACAATGAAGCTGAATGAGTCCTCGATGCCGATGCACTGCGCGGATATTCCGTACGTCTTTGCGAATACGGATCTTGTGGCCGCCAGCGACATCGGAAGAGCCACCAAACGCCTTGAAAAAGAAATTGTCACGCGCTTTCTGCACTTTGCGCATACCGGAGATGTGAACTGTGAGAACTATCCGAAGTGGAATGAGTGCAAAGAGGGCGAAACCTATACCTACCTGTATCAGGAAACATGTGAACAAAGATGTAATTTTGATGAAGATCTCCTGAGGGAAATGAAACAGTGGAAAAAACCGTTTTCCTTTGCGGAGAATTTAGAGAAAGAGGAAAAATAAGATGGAACAGAAGTTTTACTGGGGCGGCGCAACGGCTGCCAATCAGCTGGAAGGCGCCTATAACGTTGATGGAAGAGGCATGGTTTTGACCGATGTCACAACCGGCGGCACAAACAAGACGCCGCGTATGATCACCTACATCGATAAGGACGGAAATGGCGGAGCCTATAACAAATACACTGGAAGACTGCCGGAAGGGGCACGCTACGCGGTATTGGACGGCTATTTCTATCCGAACCATGAAGCCGTGGACTTCTATCACCGCTATAAAGAGGATATCGCCATGCTGGCGGAGATGGGCTTTACGATGTTCCGCATGTCTGTCTCCTGGGCCAGAATCTATCCGACGGGGTTAGAGGAAGAGCCAAACCGCAAGGGATTGGATTTCTATCACCGCGTCTTTCAGGAGTTAAAGAAATACAATATTGAGCCGCTTGTTTCCATCTGGCACTTTGATACACCGCTCTATATTGAAGAGCACTACGGCAACTGGCAGAACCGTAAGGTCATCGATCTGTATGAGAAATTTGCCAGAACCTGTTTTGAAGAGTTTAAAGATGAAGTGCATTACTGGATCACAATCAACGAGATCAATCTCTCGGCCATGTTGCCGTCCATTAAGCCAAACTGCACAAGGGAAGAGGCACAGGCAATCTATCAGCAATTGCACAACCAGTTTGTGGCCGGCGCAAGAGCGGTAAGACTCGCGCATCAGATCAATCCGGAAAACAGGGTCGGAAATATGATCGCGGCACTGGTTGCCTATCCGGAAACCTGCCATCCGAAGGATGTACTCTATACCCGTCATTACATGGAACAGTGCATCTACTATTCCAGTGATGTTCAGGTATTTGGGGAATACCCGACGTTTGCGAAGCGCATCTGGGATCAGTTCGGCATTGAACTGGATATCACGGAGCAGGATAAGATCGACTTAAAGGAAGGCGTCATTGATATGTATACCTTCTCCTACTATCAGACATCAGTCATGAGTGATCATGATGAACGTACGGAAGGAAAATCCAACAAACGTGTCAATAACCCGTACCTTGGACGCAATGCCTGGAATCAGGAAATCGACCCGCTGGGACTGCGCTATTTCCTTGAAATCGTCAATGACCGCTATCATCTGCCGCTTATGATCGTGGAAAACGGTCTTGGTGCCATTGATCAGCTGGAAGAGGATCATAAAGTACATGATGCCTACCGCATCAGCTATCTGAGAGATCACATTAAAGAAGTGATGCGCGCCAGAGAGAGCGGCGTGGATGTGCGCGCCTATCTGTCCTGGGGCCCAATCGATCTTGTCTCGGCAAGCAGCGGCGAGATGCGCAAGCGTTACGGCTACATCTACGTGGACCGCAACGATGACGGAACAGGCAGTATGGAACGCTACCGCAAGGATTCCTTCTACTGGTACAAAAAGGTCATAGCATCTGACGGAAAGGAGCTGGATTAGGATGGCACTTGTCACACTGCAGCTTGAAAGCAAGCATCTTTACGGAAACACGACAGTGAGCGTGATTCTGCCGGACCGTCCGTTTATGGAAGATCCGCAAAAATTATATTCTAAGAAAAAGAAATACAAGGTGCTCTGGCTGTTGCACGGAACGTTTGGAGATCACTCCGACTGGGTGCGCAAGAGCATGATCGAATTATATGCGACGGAGAAGAACTATATCGTTGTGATGCCGTCGGCTCTGAATACGGTCTATGAAAACTGGCCGAATTTCGCGATGGGATACAACATGTGGGACTTCGTCTTTGAAGAGCTGATGCCTTTAGTCTACAACTGGTTCCCGGCCAGCAGAAAGCGCGAAGACAACTTTGTGGCAGGCCTTTCCATGGGCGGAAGAGGCACGATGAAGTTTGTCTGCGCTCACCCGGAACTCTTTTCCAAGGCAGCCGTTCTTTCCAGCAGCCCGCGTGATTTACGTGAGGAACTCGCGCACATTTCTGAATTGCCGCCTCAATTCAGAGAGCGCTTATTGCACGATATTGAGCGTGCCGGAGGAGAAAAGGAGTTCTTACTCTCCAATGAGAACACCTGGGATCACTGCAAAACACTTGTTGATAACGCATACCCGGTGAAACTCTATTTCACCTGCGGGGAAGCGGACCAGGCATATCCGCAGTGGCTGAAATTCAAACAATATGCGGAAGAGATCGGACTGGATGCCCGCTTTGAATCGGTTCCTTCCTACCGGCATGAATGGCGCTTCTGGGATCTTTCCATCGAGAAAGCGCTGGCCTTCTTTGAAGAGAAATAATACAGAGGAGAAACAATATGAAACTTTTAACTCAGGCAGATGACTTCGGCTTCACAAGAGCCGTTACCTACGGAATTATCGATTCCATCGACCTCGGCATCGTCCGCAACACGGGACTGTTTGCAAATATGCCAAGCGCTCCCTTTGCGGTCAGCTTCATGAAGGACAGACCGCATGTCTGCTTCGGCATCGACTTCAACTATGTCTCCGGACCCTGCTGCGCCGATCCGAAACTGATCCCGCATCTGGTGGATGAAAACGGGAATCTGATCCGCTCTTCCGTGCGCGTCAGAGATCCGCGCATTCAAACGGAAGAAGGCAGAAGGGAAATGTTGCCGTTAGATGAGATGTATATCGAACTCAAGGCACAGTATGACCGCTTTGTGGAACTGACGGGACAGAAGCCGGGATATCTACACGTGCACTCGCTCCCGGTGGAACCTTATATTGAGACCATTCGCCACATCTCAAAAGAGACAGGCGTCATCTTCTCGCAGGATGCCATCGATCAGTATGACATCGCCATGTGGCTGAAAGACCATCAGGGTTCCATGGCCAAAGTGGCGGATATGAGTGCGATGATGCAGTATGACCCGTGGGTGGACATCAACCGTAATAAAGAGTACATGCTCTCGCATGAATATGCCATGCTGGGCGGTCACGCCGGGTATGTGGATGCGGATCTGATGAAACTCAGCTCACTGTCTTTAGAGAGATTTAAGGATGCGGAAATGCTGATGAGCGATGAGATCAAGCAGTGGATTAAAGAGAACGACATTGAATTAATTACCTATAACGACTTAAAGTAAACCGATTTTGACCAATATTGGACGAATTGAGTGTGTGGAAGTGTTTTCCACGTATGGATATAATGATGATGTAAACCTTAGTGATTACGTAATAATACTGCTAGCACAGAACTGGGGGAAAAAATGAAAGAGATCGAGATTCAGTTATTGCAAGAACTGAAAGAAGCGAAACAGCCGCTCGGAACGGAAGAGCTGGCAAACAGCATCGGTGTATCCCGCTCCAAAGTCAAGTACATCATCAAGGAGATGAATGAGTCTCTTTTGAACTACGGTGCCGAGATTTCCGGAAAAACCGGAAGGGGAAACGGATATACGCTGATGATTGAGGACGAAAGGAAATTCCAGTCCTATCTTCATGAGGTGCTTCCGCGCCAGAAGGAAGAGGAGAAGGGTCTTTTCAACAATCAGGAAGCCAGAATCAACTATATTTGTCAGCGCTTCTTACAGAACAGAGACTTCATCAAGGCCGATGATCTCTGCGAAGAGCTCATGATCTCCAAAAATCAGCTGAGCAAGGATCTGAAAGAGGTCCGCAGCCATCTGAAACAGCTTGGAATTGAAGTGGTCAACAAACCGTATTACGGCCTGGGCATTGAAGCGGATGAAATTGCGGTCCGCCAGGCTTTGGCCAAGATGGAATCGGAGAATCTCTTCTCTTCCAATTATGCGACGACCTATTCGTCAGACACGGAAGAAAACGTGATCCTGGCCCGAATCAAGACGATCATCATCGATGAGTGCGAAAAGTTCAACTACCGCTTAGTCGACATGATCTGCGACAATCTCGTTACCCATCTTTACGTCGCCATCAAGCGCGCAGAGAAACAGTATCAGGTAGAGTTCTCCGAAGAGGACAAAGCCAAGATTGAAAAGGAAGAGGAGTTCGAACTTGCCCGTGCCATTATCCTTGACATTCAGAGCATGCTGAACGTATCGCTTCCGCGTAACGAGATCTACTACTGCACGATCCACCTCTGCTCCAAGAAATCGCTGGATACGGAATATGTCGTAAACAGCGAGACACAGAAACTGGTGGCGGAGATGCTCGCTTATCTGGATGAGTACCGGAAGACGGACTTCCGTACGGATTTCCGCCTGGCGCTGAGATTGGCACTGCACATGGTGCCGTTCCTCTCCAGGATCCGCTACAATCTGGAACTCAGAAACCCGCTGCTGGAGGAAATCAAGAGCCGCTACATTCGGGCGTTTGACTACGCTTCGGTGTGCGGACAGTTCCTCAGCGAAAAACTGAACACAACGCTTTCCGAAAATGAACTGAGCTACATTGCACTGCATCTGCAGCTGTCGATGAATGACCAGAAGAAAGAGGAAAAGAAGAACATTCTGATCGTCTGTTCCACGGGACGGGGAAGCGCGGCTCTGCTCAAGGTGAAATTCAAGCAGGAATATGAGCGCTATCTGAACCGCGTGACGGTTGTGGACTATCTCAATGTACTGAAGATGGATGTATCGGAATACGATTACATCTTCTCCACCATTCCGCTGAAAGACTTTAAACGGCCGTACCTGCTGATCTCGCACTTCATTACGGATCAGGATGACAAACGGATTCTGAAGGTTCTCTCGGGAAACGAGGAGAGCTTCTACCGCTACTTTGAGAGAAATCTCTTTCTGAGCGGAATCAAAGCTTCCAGTAAGGAAGAAGTCCTGAAAATCATGGTGGACAACATCAGAAAGCACCGTGATTTACCGGAAGGATTCTATGAAGGTGTATTAAAGCGGGAGAATCTGGCAAACACCTGTTTTGCGAAAGGAATCGCCATGCCGCACCCGTACGAGATCCTCACGGAAGACACCTTTGTCTCAATCGGCATTCTGGAAAAGAGTGTTGACTGGACGGAAGATCAGAAAGTCAAAATCGTACTGCTTTCTTCCTTCGCGGCGAAATTCGCCAAGGAAAATGACACGTTCTTCGAGTGTCTCAGCGCGATCATCTCATCACAGTCCACGCTGCGCGAGCTCGCAAAAGCGGAGGATTATGATACGTTTATCGACATCATGAAGAAAAAATTAGGAGACTAAATATGGATGACAATAAATACAGCCTGGCTTTTGAGATCATCTCGGAAGCAGGTGATGCCAAAAGCAAGGCTTCCGAAGCCATTGCACTGATTCAGAACAAAGAACTGGAAGCGGGCGAAGAGAAAATCAAAGAAGCCAAGAAATCCCTGGTCAATGCCCATCATGTTCAGACGAAGCTGATCCAGCAGGAATGCACGGGCGAGAGCGTCGACATCAACATCATCATGGTCCACGCACAGGACCACTTCTCCATGGCGACAACCATGATCGACATGGCAGAAATCATTCTGAAACTCTACAGACAGTTAGAAGAAAAATAACAGGAGAAATCATTCATGAAGAAAATCTTATTAGCCTGCTCGGCAGGCATGTCCACTTCCCTGATTGTTCAGAAGATGAGAAAACTCGCTCAGGAACAGGGAAAAGACTATAAAATCTGGGCTACTTCCGTTGATAACATCGTTGATGATGAAGAATCCTTCGACTGCTGCCTGATCGGCCCGCAGGTCGGAGGCAAAATCGATGTCGTCATGGATGCAGTTTCGGAATACGGTGACGATATTCCGGTTGCCGTCATCGATAAAGACGACTACGGCAAGATGAGAGCAGACAAGATTTTGGCTCTCGCAGAAAGCATTTTAGAAAAATAAAGGAGATAGAAATGGAAAAATTAAAAGCGGTCTTGGCGAAAATCGCCGAAAAGACAAATAACATTGCTGCTTTACAGTATATCCAAAAAGCTTTGGCCATGATGTTACCGGTCACTCTGGTAGGATCCCTGTTCTCATTATTAACAGGTCTTCCGTTTACCCCATGGACAAATTTCATCAACAGTACGGGTCTGGTAAATGCCTTCAACCTGGTCTATAACAGCACATACGGCTACATGTCTCTGATCTTATCCTTCTGCATGGCTTATCAGTATGCCGTCAGCAATAAGCAGAGAAAGAACGCTTTGGCATGCGGCATCATGTCCGTCTGCTGCTTCCTTATTTCCTGCGGTGACAACGCGGCAAGCTACATCGGCACGATGGGCATGTTAGGTGCCTTCATCGTCGGCGGTCTTGTCGGCTGGATCTTCAAGAAACTGATCGAAGCCAACATCACGATCAAGCTTCCGGAAGGCGTTCCGCCAATGGTTTCCCAGTCCTTCGTGGCACTCTTACCGTCCTTAACGGTCTGCTTAGTCTTCATGGTCATTAACTTTGCCTTAAGCTTCACATCCTTCGGAACTCTGCAGGATATCATCTACGCTGTGGTACGTGTACCGCTCACGGCTGTCGGTGCCAATGCCTTCGGTGAATTCGTACTGGTTGTCTACTGCACAATGCTCTGGTTCTTCGGTATCCACGGCGGCATGATCATGATGCCGATCATCATGGTTATCTTCATGGAAAAGACGATGGGCAACCTGGCTGCTTACACGGCAGGTCAGCCGTTACCGAACATGTTCGTCGGCACGGTCTTACTGGGTGAAGGCTTTGCGGTCAACCTGGCAATCTTATTTGCATCCCACAGAAAAGAGCTCAAGGAAATTGCCAAGATCGGTATCGTTCCTTACCTCTTCAATATTTCCGAACCGACAAACTTCGGTGTTCCGATCATCATGAACCCGAACTTCTTCATCCCGTATCTCTTAACACCAATCATCGGCTGGGTTCTGACTCACGGCGCACAGCTGATCGGATTCTTAGGATACAACAACGGTACTTCCGTCGCCTGGACTCTGCCGACTACCGTACAGGCATTCTTCTACTACGGATGGCAGGGCGCAGTTGTGAACCTCCTGGTGACATTTGTGACATTCCTCTTATACATCCCGTTTGTTAAGATGAATGACGCTGCCCTGGATAAGGCAGATGCCGAAGCCGCAAAAGAATAATTGAAAATACACAATGCGGCTGCTTCTGCAGCCGCATTTCTTTATTGAAGGAGCAAACTTATGAAAAAACTCGCATACAGTTCCGATGATGTCGGATACACGCTTGCCTATGATCTCGGCTGCATGAAAGCCTTCGATGAAGGAATTTCAACGCACGCGGATGTCATGTTCGACTCTCCGCATACGGAGGAGGTTCTCCGTTGGCTGAAGGAGCGCCCGTGGCTCTCCATCGGCTGGCACCGTCATTTATGGGAGACACCGGTGGCGGATCCTGCTTTGATTCCGCATATGGTGGATGAAGAGGGGAGATTCCGCTGGCGTCATCATAACCAGCAGTGGATGGCGGAAGTTCCCTACGCGGAAGCCTACACGGAATTTATGGCAGAGATGGATCGCTGCTATGCCATCTTAGGCAAATACCCGGATATCTGCACGGTAGTGCAGGTCGAGCCGAAAAACGAGCTGGAGCAGGCATTTAAGGATGTCTGTGACAAGCTCGGTATCATGTACGGCTTTAAAAAAGCGGAAAGACTGGAGAGATGGAAGGATCTGGACATGGAAAGCTGGTGCTTCGGGCCGAATAACTACCGCTTAGAGGATATGGTCTTCCAGAAGGGCGGCTTTAATCCGTGGACCACGGGAAAGAAATTCAATCCGCCGTATGATCTGGCCATCTTCAAGGATTACAACACAACCAGAAACATGATGTCCATTCAGTGGGACAATGACGATCAGATCTGCTGGACCAACGGCCACACCGGTTATCTGGATGATTACATCATGCAGGAAAGCAGCGCCACGATCCACCGCGTGGAAGAGTTAAGAGGGTGCTGCGATCCGAAAATCAAGGAGTGGATCATCGAAAACAAAATCGAACTGGTCAACTTCCGGGATGCGCTTCTCGGAACGCATGATTATCAAAATCATCTAAAGGAAATCAACTCCCCGCTCTGGGCAGGAAACTTCAAATAGAAAAATGCGGAGAATGCTTATGCGTTCTCCTTATTTGTTTTCTCAATCCGTTTTCCTTTTCGACAGGTGTTATCTTGAATAATGATTCCAAAAAGGCGATAATAATGAAAAAGGAGCGGTACAGACAATCGGCTGAAGACAGAAACCGGTTTTTATGCACGCTGGAGGGAATCATGTACTGGTTGAGAATTGCGCTGTTCAGCATTATTGACAGGGAAGAAGCGGGCAGTAATAACTACATCATTGCCAAATATCTTTTAGAAAACTATAACTCCCTTTCCGGAGTCTCTTTAACGAAGATTTCCAAAAGCTGCAATCTTTCCAAGGCAGCCGTCAGCCGCTTCTGCAAGGAGTTGGGTCTGATGGACTACATAGATCTGCAGATGCTGATCCGTACCGGTTCCCAGAAGGAGCGTGTTACCGGAAGTAACATGAGTGAAGAAGAACAGAAGGCAGATTACTACCGCATGGTGCAGACAGCTTATGAAGATCTGAAAAGTGTCATGGCACAGAAAGAGACGGAAGATTTGATCCATGACTTGAAGAATTATGAGCATATCTATGCCTTTGGACATCTTCAGGCAAGTCATATTGCCTATATTCTGGGAAATTCGCTGGCCATGTACAACAAGTTTCTCTATACCACGCAGTCCTGGCCGGAACAGGTGGAAAAGATCGAGCAGGCGACATCAGAAGAACTGATCATCATCTTCTCCGCATCCGGTGATTACTTCAAGCGGATGGATATCAACCTGCGCTTCTTAAAGAAGGAAAACGCTCCGAAAGTATATCTGGTTACCTTTGGCAATCAAGAGGAAAAGGAAAGCGAAAACATCCATAAGATCTTTCTGGGAGAGAAGAATGTGGACCTGCAGGCGAATGTGGCAATGAACATGTTTGTCAACTATGTGGCATACCGCTACCGCAAACTCTGATTCATTTTTTGAAACAAGATTTAAAAGATAAAACCGTGCTCCGATTTCTGAAAAAAACAGGAAGGACGGTTTTTATTTTATATGATGTTACTGTCAAAAAAGGTCACGGGAACCACCCCCTGATCAGAAAGGAATCATCATGGAAAGTATGAAAGACAAATTTATCAGCAAGGTGATTGAATTCTCTGGAAAAGTGAACGGCAATAAGATCGTCAGCAGCATCCAGGAAGCATTCATTCCGCTCAACCCGTTTATTATCCTAGCATCCATCGCAACACTCTTTACCAGCTTGATCTGCTCTCCGAAAGCAGGACTTGCGACTGTTCACGGCTTTGAATGGCTGACAATGTTCAACCCGTTATGGAGCGGCATCTATTACGGATGCTTAAATCTGATCGCGTTACTCTTAGCCTTCAACATGGCACGCTGTCTGGCAAAGCGTTATGATGTTGAACCGATGTTCGGCGGCTTATTAGGCCTGGTTACCTATGTCTGCATGAGCCCGACAGAATTCGCAGTCAGAGGCGTGGAAGGGGTTCTGGCAACCGGATTAAGCCAGGATGTCACCGGCTCCATGGGCATGTTCTATGCCATCATCGTTTCTATCGCCACGATTCTTATCTACAGTAAACTTGCAAAGATCAAAGCTTTTGAAATCAAAATGCCGGATTCCGTTCCGCAGAACGTCGG
>CADCPY010000047.1 GCA_902803495.1 uncultured Erysipelotrichaceae bacterium | reverse complement strand
TGCGGCATGTCAAGGATCGGTAACATGTGCGTGAGCACATCCAGCACGTAGAACAATGCAAGATACATTCCCATGTAAACAACATCTCTAGTTTTCATAAAAAAACACCTCTTTTCAAAGGCGCAAGGAATTGATGAAACTCCCTACGCTAGATTTACCTAGATCAGGTTCAAAGGGTAAACTCTCAGCCTAACGGCTCCCCTGTTCACATTTGTTATTATATCATTTGTTCCGTCAAATGAAAATATTATATACTTTACGTATGGAATATAAATTAATGGTACAGCAGTTTGATGCATTGTTTTCCGACGAGAGCGATCTTCTCTGCATTCTTTCGAATGCTTCCGCCCTCATCAAGGAAGCTTACGAAGAGAAAGTCAACTGGGCAGGATTCTATCTGCTCGATGAAAAAGGCGTATTGAACCTCGGCCCGTTCCAGGGCAAGGTGGCCTGCATGCATCTTTATCCGAACAAGGGTGTCTGTCAGAAAGCAGTCAGCACCAATGACACGGACATCGTGGCGGATGTGCATGAATTCCAGGACCATATCGCCTGCGATGCCGCCAGCAATTCCGAGATCGTCGTTCCGATTCATAAAGGCGATGCCATCTGGGGAGTACTCGACATTGACTCTCCGTTCAAAGACACCTTCCATCAGGAAGATGCCGAGGCTCTGGAAGAAATCGTAAAACTGCTGGAAACAAAGTTATGAAAGCGATCCGTCTGAAACTGTATCAGGAAGGAACGCTGAAGGAAATGCTGGAAAGCGAGGAAAGCTTCGGCTGGGATCTGCACGGCGAGGGAGAACCTCTTCGCGATATCACACTCGACAGCTGTCAGCTCAGCGGCATTGACTTCAGTGAGAAGAAAGCGGAATTCAGCAGTGTGGACTGCCGGTTTTTGAATTGCGATCTCAGCAATCTGGACCTCTCGCGCCACTCCTTCTTCCGCACCCACTTTGTGGACTGCAAACTTCTCGGAACGGACTTCTCCTCTTCCCGCTTTGTGGACTGCCTATTTGAGCGCTGTAAGATCCAGTACGCGAACTTTTCGGAAACGGAAATGAAAGACTGCCAGATGGCGGATTCGGAATGCACGCGCACCTTCTTCCACCGCTTCACGCAGAAGAATCTGAAGTTAAAGAACGTCGATCTTTCCGGATGCGAATTTCTGGAGTCCGATTTAAGGGAGCTGGACATCTCCACCTGCAAAATCAACGAAACCACATTTCAGATCAAAAGTGTAAACGGCTTAACCGTAAATACCGATCAAGCCGTTGCGTTATCAAAATTAATGGGATTAGTCGTTAAGGACTAGTCCTTTTTTTCTCTTTGCGAAATCAGTACCGACGCAAAGACCAAAATGCAGCCGATGAGTTCTCTGGACGAGAGCCGCTCGGATAGCAACAGGACACCGAAGATGGCGCTGAAGACGGATTCCAGACTCAAAACCAATGAAGCTACCGCCGGTCTGGTTGTTTTCTGAGCCATCACCTGCAATATCTCGGCAATCGAGCCGGAGAAGATACCGCAGTAGACGATC
Source organism: uncultured Erysipelotrichaceae bacterium (assembly GCA_902803495.1). GTDB lineage: Bacteria > Bacillota_I > Bacilli_A > Erysipelotrichales > Erysipelotrichaceae > RUG14871. Next base: position 5,371 of record CADCPY010000047.1, on the reverse strand, counting down.
GGGATCCAGGCTTTCATGACGTTACCCATAACCACCGTTTCCGTTTTTACCATTAAGATAAAAGCGACCACCAGTACCGTCAATTGCGAGAAGCAGGTCAGAACAAAGGAGTCCGCTTCCTTCCCGTACCTATCGATCAAGTCGATCTGCAGCGAGAAGCCCAGAGCACCCAGTAAGATAATTAAGTCCGACGCCTGAATCGTGAAGTTTTCACTCACGCAGAGGAAATAGAAACCCGCGACCGCAATCACCAGGGCGATCCAGACATTGTTTTCAATTTTCTTTCCACGCAACAGTCCAAGGAAAGGAACGATGAGGATATACATTGCCGTGAGAAATCCCGCCTTGCTGGCCGGTGTATTCACTAAACCCACCTGCTGCAGGATCATCCCGATAGCCAGCGGCAGTCCCGTAATGATGCCGATGCGGGCCGAACGGAAAAACCGGTGGGAATGGAAGCCGTATTTGCGGATGCTGGTAACCACCATCACCGCAGAGCTTACGACCGAAAGAACATAACGGAAGAACACATAGGTATACGGTCCGATATGGTCCATGCCCTGCCTCTGTGCAATAAAGGCGGAGCCCCAGAGCATTGCGGCCGCAAAAAGATAAAGAACACCTTTATTTTTCATAGCGCTCTTTCCTCAGTTTCTCACTCAGATAATCCACGGCGTCCCGGACTTTGAACAGTTTGCACTCGCTGCCTCCGATCGTCATGGTTTTCACTTGGATACTTTTTTCCATCTCTTCGGCCAGCCGGTCGAATTCTTCGGAATTCAGATCCAGGTCCAGATATTTTTTATAAACGCGCTTCCCCTGCATTTCCACTGCCCCCGCGCGGACGATGATACCTCTTAAATTCGAGCGGTATTCCGCCAAGTGCAGTACGGTTGCCGCGGAATACGGCACCCCGATGAGTAAGACGGAAGCGTCTAAATCATACAGTTTGCTGGTCGGGCTTTCCTCCCCCAGTGGGAAGTGCAGCGGCTGACGCTCACAGATGACCCGGGCATATTTTCCCCAGGCCCCGTAGGCACTGGCTGGCGAGAAGGAAGTTACCACGCCTTCTCTTCTGCGGAAGTTATCCGCCACGGCGCCCATGCTGCGGGTGTCGCTCTCCTTGCGGTGATACGGCGGCATATTATCCCGAATCGTCTGATGCAGACTGTGATCCACCCGCGGATTCTGCCAGCTGCTCGGATCGTTGTTGTCCCTGTCCTGCAATGGCATGACAACCGTACCTTCATAGGAAACAAGATCCAGTAAGGCATCGTTGAGTGTCTGCGCTCCGCCGACCACATAGTCGAGCGAACTTAAAGAGGAATGCACTTCCAAAACCATTCCGCCAGTTACACCCAAAGACGCAAACCCTTTGCGCAATTCTTCTTTTGTGATCAAAGATGTAATTGTTTCCTCTTTCCGGTATGCCATAGTATGCCCTGCCTTTATACTTATATTATACATTTTTTATGATAAGATAGAAAAAAAGGAGCACTCCAATGACGACAAAAGAACTCTTACAACAGTATGAAGAATACAAATTGAAGATCTCCGCCTACTCCTTAGCCATGACCACCATGTATTTTGACATGCAGACCACGGCTCCGAAGAAGAGCGGAATCTACCGCAACCCGAGACTGGCCTATTTAGAAGGAGAACTTTTCTCCCTCACCCACGCTCAGGAATATTTTGATCTGCTGGAAACACTTTCCAAGGCGGAAGACGCCGATGAGCTCACCCGTAAGGAAACCGCAGCCATTTTAAAAGACCTGAATAAAACAAGAAACATCCCGAAAGATGTTTACGTTGCCTACTCCGAACTCGCCCTGAATTCGGAAAACGCCTGGGAAGAAGCCTACCATGCCAATGACTATTCCATCTTTGAGCCTTACTTAAAGAAGGTCATCGAAGGAAAGAGCAAGCTTCTGACCTACCGTGACGATTACGGCACAAAGTCCAATTACGATTTACTCTTGGATGACTATGAACCGGGAATGAACAGTGAAGAATATGACAAGTTCTTCAATCTGATCAAGGAAGAGCTGGTACCGCTCATTCACAAGATCGTTAAGAAAGGAAAGATCGACGATTCCTTCCTCTACAAGCACTATCCGAGAGAGATCCAGGCCAAGGTCATGAAGGAACTGATGGACTATCTGCACTTCGACTTTGAAAGTGGCATTCTCCGCGAGAGCCTGCATCCGTTTACCTCTTCCTTCTCCAAATACGATAACCGTATTACCACGAAATATCTGGAAGACAAACTGGATTCCTCCATCTTCAGCGTGATCCACGAATCGGGTCATGCCACATACAATGCGCAGGTCTCCGACGAACTGGCGGAAACATACTTCTTTGACAATATGAGCATGGGCATGCATGAAAGCCAGTCCCGTACCTTTGAAATCTACCTTGGGAAAAACAGAGCCTTCTGGGAAGCCAACTACCCATTGTTGCAGAACGCCTACCCGGAACAGTTAGGCGATGTGACGCTGGATCAGTTTGTGGATGCCATCAATGCCTCCACGCCGTCTTTGATCCGTACGGAAGCCGATGAGCTGACGTACCCATTGCATATTCTGATCCGTTATGAAATTGAAAAGGCGCTCTTTAACGGGGAGATCTCCGTGGAGCATCTGGATGAAGTATGGAACAGCAAGTACGAAGAGTACTTAGGCATCCGCCCGGAAGATGACCGTACCGGTATCCTGCAGGATGTTCACTGGTCGGACGGTTCCTTCGGCTACTTCCCGACCTATGCACTGGGAAGTGCCTATGCCGCACAGTTTATCCACGCGATGCGCAAAGACCTTGATATTGAAGACTGCCTGCGCAACAGCCGCTTTGATCTCATTAAGGATTGGCTGAAAGAGCACATCCACAAGTACGGCGGCAGCAATCTCCCGAAAGATCAGATCTTCATCGCCACAGGCGAACCGTTTGATCCGCACTACTACATCAACCACTTAAAGGAAAAATACACCCGTCTCTACCATCTGGACAAGGAGTAAAAAAGCATGGAAAAAAGCGGAAGTTGCAACAACTTCCGCTTTCCTTTCTTAATACTGATCGTCGTGAATGACTTCCGATTTTTTCGGAAGAACGAAGGCACAGATGAAGTATGGGATAATGCCGACACCGTAGCATAACGCCAGAATGCCCCAGACCAGACGGACTACTGTCGGATCGATGTTGAAATATTCGGCAACACCTCCGCATACGCCTAAAATCTTATGACCTTCTTCCACACGATATAATCTTCTCATGTTCCTTGCCTCCTTTGCATTTTGATTATACCCCTTCTTCAGAAAGGATATTCACCATACTTATATATTACCAAAAAACAGTCGCAAGTTACACAGATTTTACAGTGTGACCACTTTGGCCTTATTCAGTGCCAGCAATACGGCCGGAATCAGCACCAGCTGAATGAGAATACCCGGCAGTGCCGTTGTGAAAGCGGCGGCCAGCCACATCTGCAGGGAATAGCTGCCGGCGCGGAAGATCAGGCTGTTTAAGATACCGTAAGTCACTCGGCCGATGAGCATGCTTAAAATGAGAACGCAATAGATTTTCGCGAGCTTGTTTTTATTTTTAATGACATGGGAAAGCAGTCCCGTCAGTAAACCGTAAACGGCCAGTTCACACATCATGCCCGGTAAGACCGGCGTCGGAGGCATCATGAAGATGAGGTGGGAAAGAAGCGGTGTGATCACGCCGCAGATCGCGCCAAACAGCGGACCGCATAAAAAACCACTCAGTAAAACCGGAATATGCATCGGCAGAATGATGCTGCCGGCATTCGGAATGGCGTGGAACGCCTGCGGAAGGACGACACCGATGGCAATGCACATCGCTGCCAAAACGATTTGTTTTGTTCTGTTCATATGTTTCTTCTCCTTGAAAACAAACAAAAGGTATTTCCGTCTCCTTCAGGAAACTTCCATACCTTCATGGTAATATTCATACTTACTGAAATAATAAACTGCCCCGGATACTTCTGTATCCCCATTGACTTCCTGTCAACGCTGTTATTGTATCCTTTTTCTTCTTTTTCCGTCAAGTTGATTGCTTCAAAGAAAAAGTGGACTCCACCAGCAGGTGAGTGAACTTGCTTTCCGCGTTATTGTTTTTCCGCTTTGCGCCCCGTACAATAAGCTTGCAGGGAACAGAGAAAGAAAACTGCAGGAGGTAACACTTATGGAACTGGGAAAGAAAATCAGACAGCTGCGCTTCAAAGCCGGACTGACGCAGGAGCAGCTCGCGGATCAGCTGGGCATCAGTGCACAGTCGGTATCCAAATGGGAAAACAACGTCGCCATGCCGGATATCACATCACTTCCCCAATTAGCGGAAATTTTCGGAATCAGCATCGACGACCTGTTTGATCTGACCAACGAACAGCGGCTGAACCGGATCGAAAACAGCCTGGATATCACTGAGGAACTCCCGCAGGATCTCTTCCGGGAATACGAGGACTTTCTGAAGTCACAGCTGAGTGACAAAGAGAACGCTCAGCGCTCCACTTCCCTTCTTGCCTATCTGTACTGGCACCGCATGAATTCCTTTGCGCAAAAAGCGGCCAGATACGCCAAAGATACGATCAAAAATGCCCCGGAGGCCAAAGACTGCCAGTGGATACTGCAGCGTGCTGAGGGACATGCCAGCTGGGACTGGAACATTGCCAACCATACCAAAGCCATTGAATTCTGGCGCAGCATCGTCAAAGACAACCCGAAGACCCGTCTGCCGTACCTGTATCTGATCGACAACCTGCTCGCCGATCACAGAGCAGACGAAGCGGAAGCGTATCTCGAGCAGGTCAGCCGTCTTCCGGACGTTAGACCTGTCATGATTCAGGTCTATAAAGCACATATTGCTTTGGCACGCTTTGACGAAGCGTCAGCTGACAGCATCATGGAAGAGCTTATCAGAGAAAACCCAAAGGATACCGTTTGCCTGTTTGAAGCCGCACAGTACCATGCGGAAAAATGCGACTATCTCAAGGCAATCGAACTGTACGAGAAATCCTTTGAAGTACAGACGCGCCGCCCGCGCTTTACCGATGAGCTGATGGCGATTGCGGATATCTACGAGATCATGGGGGAATACCGGAAAGCGGCCGAAACCAATGACAGGATCATTGATCTTCTCACAAACGAATGGGGATTTACGGAAGACACCGGGCTCAAACACGCCCGGGAAGAAAAGGCACGCTTACTGGCAAAGGCATAAGAATAGCCGTCTCAGAACACCGGACTATAAAACTGAATCTCCGAACAGAAAATCGAGTAGGAGGAAATAAATAGGTTTCCTCCTATTTATTTCCGACCTCTCACACCACCGTACGTACCGTTCGGTATACGGC
>CADCPY010000046.1 GCA_902803495.1 uncultured Erysipelotrichaceae bacterium | reverse complement strand
GCTGGAGGTGCGTTTCAACCTCCGAGATATGTGCCATGCCCGGCACACAAAAACAGGCGTGACCGTAGCGGTCACGCCTTTTCTTGTTTTCTGAATACTGAGAGAGATTAGTCTTCGTCGTCGTCGACCATATCCTTGGCAGCTGCAGCGATAACTTTCTTGGAAACTTCTTCCGGAGCTGCTTCGTAACGGTCAAACTTTAAGGAGTAGGAGCCCTTGCCCTGAGTCATACTTCTGAGTTCTGTTGCATATTTCAGCATTTCGCTCATCGGTACTTCGGCTTCGATCTTCTGGTCTCCGTCCGGTGTGGCATCCATACCCATGATCATGCCACGGCGTTTTGTGATGTCGCCGTAAATCGTACCGGTGTATTCTTCCGGAACGATGATTTCGGCTTTTCCGATTGGCTCAAGCAGAACCGGTTTCGCTTTCGGCATACCTGCCTTGTAAGCTTTTCTGGCGGCTGCCTTGAAGGCGATTTCCTTGGAGTCGACCGGATGGTAAGATCCATCGTACAGAGTTGCCTTAACACCGACAACTTTATATCCTGCCAGAACACCGCGTTCCATGCATTCTCTTAAGCCTGCTTCAACCGGCGGGAAGTACTGTTTCGGAACAGCGCCGCCGAAGACTTCTTCTGCGAAGACCATTTCGTCGGAATCACACGGTTCGAAACGAATCCAGACATCACCGTACTGGCCGGCGCCACCGGACTGTTTCTTATGTTTTCCCTGAACTTCGACTTTGCCGCGGATCGTTTCACGGTACTGAGTCTTCGGTTCTGTCAGTTTGACTTCAACTTTGTATTTGTTCTTTAAGCGGTTGACGATAACATCGATATGCTGGTCGCCGACACCGTATAAAACTGTCTGATGAGTTTCTGCGTTCTTGACGATCTTGATTGTCTGATCTTCTTCGAGGATCTTGGACAGACCGCCGGACAGTTTGTCTTCGTCGTTCTTACTTGCCGGTTCAATGGCAACACCGAGCATCGGTTCCGGGAAGACGATCTTCGGTAATTCCACCGGACGGTTGGCAGCTGCCAGTGTTTCGTTGGTTTCCGTGAACTGCAGTTTTGTTAAGGCACCGATATCACCGGCGGCCAGTTTGTTCAGCTGGATCTGCTGTTTGCCGCACATTGTGATGACCTGGTTGAATTTTTCTGTCTTGCCTTCCTGAACGTTCAGAACAGGAGTGCTTGTTGTTAAGTCGCCGCTGACGACTTTGATGTAGGAAATACGTCCGACGAACGGGTCAACTACTGTCTTGAAGACAAGAGCGCTGAACGGTTCGCTTTCATCGATTTTGACTGTGACAGGTTCGCCCTTGTAGCTGGCTGCAACCGTGCCGTTTTCGCAATATGCCGGGAAGTAGTTGCGGATGGTCTTTAAGATACCTTCAGAGCCCTGATGCTTCAGACCGCTGCCGCAGTAGACCGGACGGATCTCACCGCTGTGGATACCTGTTTTGATACCCTTGATGACTTCTTCTTCCGTGAATTCTTCACCGTCGAAGAATTTCATCATTAATTCGTCATCCGTGGAAGCAATCGCTTCAACGATCTGGTCATAGTGTTCGCTGACTGTATCGGCCATGTTTGCCGGTACTTCTTTTTCGCTTCCGTCATAGTAGAAGGCTTTTTTCTTGTAAACGTTGACAACACCGACATTCTTGCCGCCTTCGATAACCGGCATTTCGAATGCTACGATGCTCTTGGAGAATTTGTTACGCAGGTCTTCGTAAACAGCTTCGAAGTTTGCGTTGTCTTCATCCATCTTGTTGATGAAGAATGCGACCGGCAGATGTTTTTCATTGGCCAGTTTCCAGGCTTTTTCCGTACCGGTCTGGATACCGTCTTTGGCGCCGATCATAATCAGCATACCGTCGGCTGCGCTGGCGGCTGCGACCATTTCACCTTCATAGTCCAGGTAACCCGGTGTGTCCAGGAAGTTGATCTTGGTGTCTTTCCATTCGATTGGTGCTAAGCTTGTGTAAACGGAAAGGCCTCTCTTCTTTTCTTCGTCTTCGAAGTCCATGGCCAGAGTACCGTCGGCTGCTTTGCCCATACGGTCAATTCTCTTCTGGTTGAACAGGATTCCTTCGATAAATGTGGATTTACCGGATCCGCTGTGTCCGCATAAGACGATGTTACGGACATCCTTGGAATTATAATCTTTCATATTCGTATTATCTCCTTCAGTCTTGTGATTATTTTAAGTACTCTTTTAATTCTTCGGCACCGCTCTGGTGAACGTAATTATAGGCTTTGTTGCCGGAGTTGTCCGTGATATTCTTGTCTGCGCCGTGCTCGACTAAGTAGCGGCATAATTCCGGATATCCGGAGTAGGCAGCTCTCATTAAAGCCGTGCAGCCGTTCTTGTCCTGCTTGTTGACATCCGCATGACGTTCGACAAGCAGCTGAATGACATCAAATTTTAATCCGAGGCAGGCTTCCATGAATGCCGTACGGCCCATTTCGTCCTCTTCGTCGATCTCTGCGCCGTTATCCAACAGATATTCGCAGACTTCCGTATTGCCGAGGAAGGCAGCTCTCATCAGAGAGGAGCGTCCCTTGTTGTCCTGTGCATTGACATCGGCGCCGGCATTCACAAGCATTTTTGCGATATAAAGGTGACCTTTTTTGGAAGCATGCATCAGCGCTGTCTTATTGTTATTATCCTTAAGATTCACGTCTCCGCCATGTTCTATGATGCATTTGACGACGTCCGTGTGACCGCGCTTGGCACTTCTCATTAACGGGCTTCTTCCGTCACCGTTCTGAACGTTGACATCCGCACCGTTGTTGAGTGCATCCGCGACACCAACCAGATCACCGATTGCTGCTGCATCGTAGTAATTTTTGTTTACCTGGTCCATTATAATTTCCTCCTTGATAATGATTTGTGTTCAAACAAAACAAAAGTGGTTTACTTCCGTTAAACCACCTTAAAAAAGCCATTTTTCGTGATTCGGTTGTCCTGCGCGACTTGCGCATTTAATACAATGAGAGCGCTAGCGGCTACCAGTGTATTCATACCAAATCACCTTCTTTCTGTATTGTTTTGAAATAGACTCTACCTATATTTTATAGGATTTGCACTTTTATGCAAGGGGTTTCACTTGAAAATTTATTCACACTTTTTTTCAGTATTTCCTAAAGAGAATAAAATGTGATATGATACCATCGCGAGAACTTCATGATCCCACAGAAAGAGGTATCTTATGTACGAATCATTTGTAAATAGAATAGAAGAAATCGGCTGTCCCTATCTGGAAAATGCGCCGCTGGGCAAATACAGCAGCATCCAGGTCGGAGGAACCTGCCGTTATGCCGTCTGGCCGGAAAACACGGACCAGATCAAGAAACTGATCGCTTCCGCCAAGGAAATCGATATGCCCTACTACATTCTGGGCAACTGCACCAACATCCTCGTACCGGATGACGGTGTGAACGGACTCATCATCCTGCTCGGCAAGAGCGGAACCAACTTCCATCAGATCTCTCTGATCGATGACACCACCATTCACTGCGAAGCCGGTGTCTCCCTGCAGGAAGTCTGCATGTTTGCCTTAAAGCACGGCTTAAAAGGTCTGGAATTTGCCTACGGCATCCCGGCCAGCATCGGAGGCGCCATCTACATGAATGCCGGAGCGTTCGAGGTTGAGATCAAGGATGTCGTTACGGAATGCACGTTCATCGATGAGAACGGCAATTTGGTGACCTTCCTGAATCCGGACCTCCAATTCTCCTACCGCCATTCCTATTTCCACGATCACTCCTGCGTCATCATCAGCGCCAACATCCATCTGGAAAAAGGCAACCGGGAAGAGATCAAGGAAAAGATGGACACCTTCCTCAACCGCCGTATCGCCAAGCAGCCGTTAGAGTACCCGAGTGCCGGCAGCACCTTCAAGCGTCCGGGCGGAGCCTACGCAGCCAAGCTGATCGACGACAGCGGATTAAAGGGCTACACGGTCGGAGGCGCCATGGTCTCCAACAAGCACTGCGGCTTTGTCATCAACTACGACAACGCCACCAGCAAAGATGTTATCGCACTTGTAGAACACATCCAGAAAGTGGTTGCCGAAAAGACCGGTTATCACCTGGAATGCGAAATGATTATTATGTAATACAGTCAAGCGGCTCAGCCGCTTTTTCTTTCTTCCCCTTTCCCTCTTGAGCGCCCCTTTTTCTTTGTGCTATAATACATCATGGAATTGCCCTTATGGCGGAATAGGCAGACGCGATTGACTCAAAATCAATTCTTCGGAAGAGGGTTCCGGTTCGAGTCCGGATAGGGGCACCATATAAGAAGATAAAGCAGCAGGAATCCCCTGCTGCTTTCTTTTTACCGAAATAAAAAAAGACAGTTTTTCAACTGTCTTACGCTTCTGTTGTTGTATCTTCTTCCTCCGCAACAGGTTCCGCGACCGGTGTAGCAACCACCGGTTCTTCCGCTGTCTCAGCTTCCTCCACCGTTTCCTTCTCCTTTTTCGAGAATTTGGACTTGATGTCATCCACGCCCTTGTTGATGGTTTCCGCCGTCTTGTCGACTGCCCGGTTCACGCCGCGCACCAGTCTGGCAATTAAGATGATGACATAGAGGATAAAGAATGCCAATACCGCGATATTGGCGTATAATACGGCTTGGGCCAGTTTATTGCCGTCCTTCATGCCGAAGGTAATATGCTGCATCTCCGGGAACCAGCCGAAGTAATGCGAGGCGACAAAGCCCTGGAAATAAAGCCAGGTCACAACGCCCGTGGCCCCCAGTAAGAGGATCCAGATAAAATTCAGCAACATGCGGAATGTCTTCTTCGTTACCATGCCGCTGATGATATTCAGAATGCAGAATACCAGCGATCCGATCATATAGATATAAAACAAAGCTGATAGAAATGTCATATTACTCACCCAAAATTTATTATAACAGAAAAAAGATAGTGACAACTCAAAAAATATCGAGTATAATAACAAAGCGTAGAAAAATGAAACCGCATGGAGAGCTGGCCGAGCGGTCGAAGGCACCGTCTTGGAAAGGCGGCGTAGTGAAAGCTACCAAGAGTTCGAATCTCTTGCTCTCCGCCACTAGAAATCAAAAGAGGCAATGCCTCTTTTTTTGTTATTCTTTTCTCTTAAAGAAAAAAGGAAGGGTTTCCCCTTCCTTACCTTATGCCAGTTCACCGACCAGGTCGTAAGCCTTCGCTTCGAGAATCTTCACGTTGTAGAATTCCCCAAACGTAAGTCCTTCACTGGAGCGGATATAGACGATGCCGTCCACGCCGTCCGGTGCGGAAAGCTTGCTGCGTCCGCGGTAGAGATCCTTAATGGCGTCATACCCTTCCACTAAGACTTCCAGTGTTTCCCCGATCAGCTTTTCGCTGTTTTCCTGCGAGATCACCTGCTGCAAGGACATCAGACGGTCCAGACGCTCTTTCTTGACGTCCTCGTCGATCTGCCCTTCCATATCATAGGCAAGCGTGTCTTCCTCCTTGGAGTAGGTAAAGGCGCCCAGGCGGTCCCAGCGGTTCTCTTTGACAAAGTCCAGAAGTTCCTCAAAGTCTTCTTCCGTCTCCTGCGGGAAGCCGACGATCATGGTCGTGCGCAATGTGGAGTGTTTGAAGTTGGAGCGGATCAATTGACACAGTTTCGTCACGGACTCCTTGGTGCCTCGGCGGTTCATCAGCTTCAGCATCTTATTGGAGCCGTGCTGCATCGGGATATCAAAGTACGGAACCACTTTGTCCAGCTCCTTCATGCCGTAGATCAGCTCTTCCGGAATCTCATCCGGATACATGTAGAGCACGCGAATCCAGTGGAACGCTTCCATGGCATTCAGCTTTTTCAAAAGCGAAAGCAGATGCAGCTTTCCGTCCCAGTCGTACCCGTAACGGGTCGTATCCTGAGCGATCAGCACGAGTTCCTTCACGCCTTTGGATGCCAGATATTCCGCTTCCTGAATTAAATCTTCTTCCGGCACGGAAGAGAACGGTCCGCGAATCAAAGGAATGGCGCAGTACGTGCAGCGGTTGGAACAGCCATCCCCGATTCTGAGGTATGCCGTCCAGGGCTGCGTGGTCAGGATGCGCTCCGCCTTTTTGGTTACCACATTGGAAGTATGCAGTACTTCCGAGAGAATATCTTCAAATTGCGGATACTCCGTGATCGTAATAAAACGGTCCACTTCCGGCAGTTCCGCTTCGAGTTCTTTTTTATAGCGCTGGCTCAAGCATCCGCAGACGATCAGATATCTGAGGTTTTCCTCCTTGTATTCCGCCATTTCCAGGATCGTATTGATACTTTCCTCTTTGGCACTTTCAATAAATCCGCAGGTGTTGATGACGATGACTTCCGCTTCGTGCACATCTCCTGTCAGAGTATGTCCTAAGGAACGGACGCGTCCCATCAGCTCTTCCGAGTCCACTAGATTCTTGGCACAGCCTAACGATACAAATCCGATTTTCATGGTTTCATGATACCATAGCTTTTCAAAAAATACACGGCCAAGAGCCAAAAGAAAAACTCCGCATGTGCAGAGTTTTTACATTTGGATTTTGTTGGAATTATTCGAATTCGTATCCGCAGACCGGGCAGACCTTTGCGTCAGCTTCGACTTCCACACCGCATAACGGGCAGACCTTGGTTGCTTTTTCTTCAACAACCGGTTCGACAGCATCAGCAACAGCTTCCTTGACATCTTCTACTTTGTCTTCGACTGCTTCTTTGACGTCTTCAGCTTTTTCTTCAACAGCTTCCTTGGCTTCTTCTGCCTTGGCAGCAGCGTTGTCCTTGATTTCCTGGATCTTGCCTTCTAAAACGGAGATCAAATTCTTGGAGTTGTTGATCTTGTTGACTAAGTCTTCCGCGACTTCGTCCTTGATTTCTCCGGATTCGACTTTCGCTAAAACTGCGCTTCCGAGTTCTTTTAATAAACCGGCGATCGTTGCTTCTTCGGAGCTGATCTTTGCGCTTAATTTAGTAATTTCGATTGTATCGCTCGCCTTGTCGGTTACGCTCTTTGCAACTTCTTTTACATCCTGTGTGAACTGATTAATGAAATCTTTTAATGCCATACTTAATTCTCCTTCCATTGAAATTATGTAGAACAATTCTTCACGCTTTAAATATAGCACACGGGTGCCTTTTCTTCAACGAATGACGTCGAAATTTTATGTAACCTGCCTGTTTTTCATTATAAGATACCAAAAGAAAAACGGCAGGATACCTGCCGTTCTCATTGGTTCAAATTGTATTACTTTTTCCCCTGCTCTATTCGGACTAAATCACATCCGTACGTGCTTTGGTCTTATCAGCCATACGCAGGAAGATAAAGCCCAGTAAGAAGAATACCGTCAGGGAGCCAACCGCGATATTGATGGTTCCGCCCGCAAACTTCACGGCTGCGATGACCGCGCTGCCTAAGAAGGATGCGCCTTTGGAGAAGATGTCGTAGATACCGAAGTATTCGCCGCTGTTCTCCGCCGGAATGATCTTGCTGTAGTAGGAACGGGACAGAGACTGAATGGAACCCTGGAACATGCCGACACCGAATGCCATGATTCCGAACTGCCATAATTCCTTCAGCGTCAAAGCGTAAACGCAGACGCAGAAGTAACCGAGGATGCAGATGGAGATCAAATTGACCGTATCGTACTTTTTGCTGAGTTTCGCAAATAAGAGCGAGAACAGCCAGGCAACGACCTGTGTAGCCAAGAGGAAGACGACCTGACCGACCGTATCCAGACCCAGGTCCGTACCGATATTGATGCAGTTGTCAATGATCGTACCGACACCGTCGATATAAAGGAAGAACGCCAGTAAGAAAAGCAGCACTTTTTTATCATGGACAAAGATCTTCTTCAGTGTTCCGAAAATCTGTTTGAAAACAGCAACGACACTGCCGTGTTCCTTATCCACGTAGTTGATCTGTTCGTAATTCTTTAAAAGCGGAACCGTAACGAGTGCCCACCAGGCAGCCGTAACCAGGAAGCCGATGATTCTAGCCACTGTCGGGTCGATCTTATGTGCCATATAGTCCAGAACATAGAAGATCAAAGCCACGAGGAACGGTGCGCAGCTGCCGATATAACCCCAGGCATAGCCGTAGGAGCTGACTTCATCCATCCGCTCTTCCGTCGTAACGTCATTCAGCATGGAATCGTAGAATGTATTACAGGAGGAATAGGCAATCTTCGTCGCTACATACAGTACGATGAATACCACCCAGTTATTCGCAAAGCCGTTTAAGACACAGCAACCGATACCGATAGCCAGCGCTGTCATAAAGACCGGTTTCTTAAATCCTTTTCTGTCAGCGACAGCGCCTAACGCCGGGCCGATCAAAGCAACCACAACCGTAACGATAGCGGTAGCCAAAGACCACATGCCTGTTGCCGCGTCCGAACTTAACTGCCCTGCCGCATTGCCGATGGCCAGATTCTTGAACCAGATCGGAATGAGGGAGCATGCCAGCATGGTGTATGCCGAGTTACCGACATCGTAAAGGATCCATGCCTTCTCCTTTTTGGTAAGATCACTCTTTTTCTTGTTTGTCATAAATACCCCTATTGATTATAAAAAATCTCTTCTTTAGACTAATTATAATTCATATTCGGAAATTCTGTCCATTTAAATTCAAAAGAGCAAAGAAAAACTCCCTTTTCAGGGAGTTATCGTTTACGTGGTGGTCCCGGTCGGAATTGAACCAACGACACTGTGATTTTCAGTCACATGCTCTACCAACTGAGCTACGGAACCATTTGGTTGCGGGAGAAGGATTTGAACCAACGACCTCCGGGTTATGAGCCCGACGAGCTACCAGACTGCTCTATCCCGCGATATGAGATAAATTTCTTGGCGGAGGAACAGGGATTCGAACCCTGGCGCCGAGATGTCCCGACCTTTCGGTTTTCAAGACCGACCCCTTCAACCGCTTGGGTATTCCTCCACGTTTGGTGGACCCTGTAGGACTCGAACCTACGACCGATCGGTTATGAGCCGACTGCTCTGACCAACTGCGCTAAGGGTCCTTGTTAAACAAGATGGTAGCGCGGGTGGGACTCGAACCCACGACCTACCGGGTATGAACCGATCGCTCTAGCCAACTAAGCTACCGCGCCAGATTGCTAACCAGGCTTACCCTTATTGGTTTTGCCATCCGCTTTGCTATTATAACATAGCTCTTTGGAAAAAGGAAACACTTTTTTACATTTTTCTAAAATGTTTTTTGTGCCCTTGTAAAGGCGGGAAAAACGGACGATAATGAATCCATGAGCACCGTCTATTTATATTACACCTTTCACTATGAGAAAGCAAAAGAGCTCTCCTTAATCAAAAAATGCGCGCACGACTATACCGGCATTTCCGCCATTGAGCCGAATATTGTCGTCAATGAATACGGCAAGCCGGACTTTGATTCCTGCATGCATTTCAACCTCTCCCACTCCAAGGATCTGTGGGTCTGTGCATTATATTCGGAAGAGATCGGTGTGGATACGGAATTCATCCGCAATAAGGACTACTCCCGCGTGGCGCGCTCCGTCTTTGAAGAGACGCCGGACTCCAATGCGGAATTCTTCCGCAAGTGGTGTCAGAAGGAAGCCTATCTCAAATATATCGGAAAAGGCCTCAGCGCCCTGCACAAGCAGATCGATGAGGGCCTTTACTACCAGTATGCCGACATCGACGAGAACTATGTCGTATGCATCTGTACCAAAGAAAAAGCTGATCTGAAGATCATCGAAATCTAAGATCAGCTTTTATTTGTTTCTATACTAGCGTTTTGCTGCCTTTTCGGCCTGCAGATAATCGAAGAAGGCTTCCAGTTCCATGGTCTGAGTTCCCTCCTGACCGTAGTGACGGACATTGACCGTATTGGACTGAACTTCCTTATCCCCGATCACGAGCGTGACCGGGATCTTCTTCATCTGGCTTTCACGCATCTTGTAGCCCAGTTTTTCATTTCTGGCATCCACATCGACGCGGTATCCTCTTTCGACCAAGGCGTCGCGCAGCTGGTAGCAGTAATCGCCGTGCGCTTCGTTATTGACCGGGATGATGTTGACCTGCTTCGGTGCCAGCCATAACGGGAAGATACCCTTGGTTTCTTCAATTAAGAAAGCCGTGAAGCGGTCGAACGTACCGAAGATGGCACGGTGGATAACGACCGGTGTCTGCTTTTCGTTATTGGCATCGACATAAGTCAGTTCGAATCGGCGCGGTAAGAGGAAGTCCAGCTGAATCGTGGACAGAGTGACTTCCGGACCGATGGCCGGCTTGACTTCCACGTCAAGTTTCGGGCCGTAGAATGCGGCTTCGCCGACGGCTTCAAAGTACGGTTCCCCGACTTCGTCGAGAACTTCACGCAGTTTGGCTTCGGCATTGTTCCACATTTCATCGTCATCGAAATACTTTTCGGTATTCTTCGGGTCTCTTAAGGAGAGACGGAACTTATAGTTCTTGATACCGAAGTCACGGTACGTATCCAGAATCAAATTGACAACACGTTTGAATTCGTCACCGATCTGTTCCGGTGTAACGAATAAGTGAGCGTCGTTCTGGCACATGCAGCGGACGCGCTCCAAACCCTTGACGGCGCCGCTGGCTTCGTAACGGAAGTCCGTGGCGAATTCACCGATACGGATCGGCAGGTCGCGGTAGGAATGCAGCTTGTTGCCGTAGATCAGCATGTGGTGCGGGCAGTTCATCGGACGCAGGACGAATGTTTCGTCATCCACCTGCATGACCGGGAACATGTTTTCCTTATAGTGATCCCAGTGTCCGCTCGTCTTGTACAGATCGACCGTACCGACACATGGGGTATAAACATGGTTGTAGCCAAGGCGTTCTTCTTTTTCGTAAATGTAGTTTTCCAGCTCCTTGCGGATGAGTGCGCCGTTTGGCAGCCAGAGCGGCATGCCTTTACCAACTAAGTCGTGGCTCATGAACAGTTCCTGTTCCTTGCCGATCTTTCTGTGGTCTCTCTTCTTGGCTTCTTCGAGTTCAAAGAGATGCTGGTCCAGTTCTTCCTGTGTCGGATAGCAGACACCGTAGATTCTCTGCAGAACCTTGTTCTTGCTGTCGCCCTTCCAGTAAGCACCGGAAGCCTTGATCAGCTTGAAGTATTTTAACTGCTTCACACTTTCGACATGCGGACCGCGGCATAAGTCAACGAAATCCCCCTGACGGTAAGCAGAGATAACGACTTCGTTTTCATCCATGTTATTGATCAGATCCAGTTTGTAAGGATCGTCGTGGAACATTTCCAAAGCCTGCTCTTTTGTCAGCTCTTCTCTGACGATTCGTTTGCCGTCTTTGGCAATCTTCTTCATTTCCTTTTCAATCTTCGGAAAGTCCTCTTCGCTGATAACGGCATCTCCGAGATCCATGTCATAGTAGAATCCGTCGGAAATGACCGGTCCGACCCAGAATTTGGCCTGCGGATAGAGGTGTTTGACCGCCTGCGCCAGCAGATGGGCACAGGAATGGTTCAAGACGTTCAGCTGTTCATTTTCCTTGATATTTACCATAGTTTCCTCCGTAAAAAATAAAAGGCGCCTCTCCTATAGGAACGTAGAGAGACGCGGTACCATCCTAATTCACTTTCGTGCACTTAATTGCGCTGTAACGGTGCTTGCCGTGCCGGCATTTCCTCCGGCAAACTCCAAGGTAGTAACCGCATGTTCCCCGGAAGATTTTCACCAGCCATCTTCTCTCTGAAACGCTTCCCATTCGGTCGTGTCCTTTTCAAAGTTTCTATACCCATTTTATTGACTTCTTGACGCTTTGTCAATTCTTAGAAACAAAAAGAAAAAGAACCGGAACGAATTCCTAGTTCTCTGCATACTTTCTCAGCGCTTTGGCGATCTGGTCCGGGCAGGAAGTGTTCTTGAAGCCGCACTTCACACCGTCCAGACGGTCGATCACATCATGAATATCCATGCCTTTCAGAAGGTTGGCAATCCCTTTGAGATTTCCGTTGCATCCCCCTTCAACTACCAGAGATTCAATCTTGTTATCATCGCTGATTTCAAAAATCATTTCGCGGGAACAGACGCCCTGCGGACGAAAACGATATTCCATAACATATTCCTCCTGACGTGGTACATTTTACCACTCCCCTGCCGTTTACGCAATGAATCTGCCCGAAAGAAAAGAGGATATCCGAAGATATCCCCTGTCATTTCTATTTGTATGCCTGCGTGGCTCTTACGGCTTTGTGCCAGCCGTTTAAGAGATGTTCCACTTCCTCTTTGGAGCGCTGCGGCTCAAATTCGGAATCGTTTCTCCACTTCTGGGAGATCTCGTCCGTATCCTTCCAGACGCCTACCGCAAGGCCTGCCAGAAAAGCTGCGCCAAGCGATGTGGTTTCGGAAACCTGGGAGCGGGAGATCTTCGCCTGCAGTAAATCGGACTGGAACTGCATCAGGAAGTTGTTCCGGCTTGCGCCACCGTCCACTTTCAATGTTTCGATCTTGACACCCGTATCGTTTTCCATGGCCTTTAAGACGTCATGTGTCTGATAGGCTAAGGATTCGAGCGTAGCCCGGATGATATGATTGTCG
>CADCPY010000045.1 GCA_902803495.1 uncultured Erysipelotrichaceae bacterium | reverse complement strand
ATGCAGGAGGAATATGAGCAGGGGATAAAACTTCCCAGAAGAAGAAAAAGAACAGCAGGAAAAAAGAGAAGTTCCTGAAAGGGAGCCATGTATCATTTCGGGAGCTTCTGCTTTTGACTCACTTGTTAGCAAATATGCTAACAAGCAAACAAGCAATAAAACGTCAGAGAATGGTATTCAAAAAGGAGGGAGATGAAACAGATGAACAGAATTATAGAAGCGGGTCCGGGATGCCGGCACAGGGAGGATCGGCTCAGATCGCTGCTTGAAGTAGCAAAGAAATACGGAACCATGGAGGCAGATCCTTCCTGGAGCTATGCACACCGTATAAGGATCGAGCACTATCGGTGGCTGTATGAGGAATTGACAGATATGGGGATGTATCCGGAAGATGGCACTTGTGAAGTTCATTTCCCGAAGATCCATCTCAGGTATGATCCGGATCAGGAAGTGTGAGACAGGGGTAGATAGGAGGAATGAAATGACGTTTGAAAGATATCTGCAGGAGTATCATGCTGAAGACATTCTCAATGAACTGTGTAATTTGGGTCAGCAATATGAAGATGTATCTTTTCCTGCAAAGCTCCTCTCAGAGCCGGCATCCTGTGAAAGTGATGATGCGTTTTGCATAACACAGAGCCTGACAATAAAAAGGCTTTGGTACAGGACCGGGGATGCAGACATGATTGAGGGCAAAGACGGCTATCATTTTGACCTGGGATTCACCATTCTTGCAGACGTTGAGTTTTCAATATTTGAAGCAGATGGATCTTTCAAAAAGCCGTCATCAGAAAAGCGGCAATACTATGTGGAATGCGCAACTGACATAGACGGGGCACTCAGGCATCTTACCGTGCTTCGGTTTATGGACCGCAGCGGGAGATCAGATCTTAGAATACGGATGCTGAAAAAGCAGGGCATCCTTTCTGACTATCCGCTGCGCCAGCTTAATGATGAAGAGCTGGAAGAAAGGGCGGAAATGTTTCTGCAGAAGTATTATCCGAGCGCTCTGAAAGACCCGGTACGTCTTCCGATTGCAGATATCATAACCGGGAAGATGGGACTGGACCTTGTCTTTGACAAGCTGGATCCGGATGGAAAGACACTTGGAAGGATCTACTTTCGGGAATGCGATGCGGAGGTTTTCTCACAGTGCGGAAAGCCTGTAAGGAAGCACTACCGCGCAGGGACACTGGTGACGGATCTTAGCATCGACCCGGAAAGGGATCGTGGAGCGTTCCGTTTCACTATGTCCCATGAGGCTTGTCACTGGGAGTGGGACCAGGTATTGATGAAACTGTTGGAGCTACTGGGCGGGCAGAGATACCTTATGGAAACAGACAGCACGGGTACGGAAAATGATGATAAAGGAAACAAGGGTAGTGACTGTCTCCTATACAAGCTGGATGAATCATCGTTTCCCCCGCAGGTATTCCGGATCCTGGAGCAGAATGCAACCCGTACTGCAGCAAGGATCCTGATCCCAAGAGCGACAGTTGGAACAGCAATCCGTGATCTTTTAGAGATGCAGCTCACATCCGAAGGAGGCCGGGGACGGTATCTGGAGGATATGCTGTTTACGCTTTCCGAGTTCTATGGAGTCTCAAAGCAGGCGATGAAGATTCGCGTTGAGGAGCTTGGCTTTATAGAGTTTTCCGGAGTATTGAACTACATGGATGGCCATTATATTCCGGCATATTCAGCCAGAGGCGTCAGGCAGAAGGAGTGCAGGAACTATCTGGTTGAAGCCGACCAGCTGGCGCATGCGCTTTCGGCAAAACCATCCCTGCTAAAGCTGTATGTCCAGGGGAAAGTTGTCTTTGCAGAAGGAAAGCTGGTACTGAATGACCCCAGATATGTAACAGAAAAGGCAGGTGAGCTTCAACTTACATCTTATGCAAGGGAGCATGTGGATGAATGCTGTTTCCTGTTTGACCTGAAATATCACAGAGCAAAAGAGAGTGCAGAGAACAGGGAGATGGAAAGTGTGCAGGCAGAAAAAACCAGCGAGATGGTTCAGGAGAGAGGGCTGTCAGAGCAATCAGATCCAGAGCAAAGAGTACCGGCGAAAAGAATAATTCAGCCGTACTTTAACCGTATTGACGCATCCTGCTATGTGGAGGCAAATCTTCGCAATGATATGGCAGAGCAGAGCCTTGAGGAAGAAGCCAGGAACCTTGATGAGATCGAGCAGCAGTTCAGGTCCATACTGTCATCAAAAGACCAGGTCCCGGAGGCGCTGGGTGACGCGATCAGATACCATATGAAGCGGCTTCATGTGACGGTCGATATGCTTTCCGAGAGTACGGGTATT
>CADCPY010000044.1 GCA_902803495.1 uncultured Erysipelotrichaceae bacterium | reverse complement strand
CGTTACCGGCTTCACACATGGCAACTAAGATACCGGCCATACGGTAGATGTGCATGTCAACGAAGTAAGGTGTGGCACCGCCGAATACCGCGAATTTGGTCTTGCCTTCATCGAGATAATGTTTGGCCATGTTGTAGCCGGCCATGTATTCCGTATAGAGATCCGGTCCGATGGCGCCGACATAGTATTCACTGTCTTTGAATTCTTTGTATTCGTCATCAGACAGTGTACCTGTAGCTACCGCATAGTAGATCTTGTTTTCAATGCACTTACGGATCTGAGCCGGACGGTCAGACGATGCGAAGGAAATGATGGCCTTGCAGTTATTGGCAATGAAGTTATCCAATGCGCTCGCTTCCGCTGCGGCATCAGTGATTTCATCCGAGTACATGAATGTGACATTGTACTGTTTCTGGATGTAGTTTTCATAATAGGAACGGAACGCCAAAGCCTCAGCTCCGGTTGCGTCGGCAACCAGCACACCGATCTTAACGTTTGTCTTGTCATCGATTCCGTCCGTCGGAGTATCGGAAGAACCGCTATCCTTAGAACAGCCGATCATACCGACAACCAGCAGAACCGTGAGCAGAATGGCAAAATACTTTTTGATCTGTTTCATTTCATTTTCTCCTTTTTTGAAATTATCTCGGTAACATATTCTTGCTCTGGTCGCTCATGGAAATACAAACGACAAACAGGAATATGATTGCCTTTATCATCTGACTGATACCCGAATTCAGATTCAGCATCAGCATGATCTGACTCAGCAGAGTCATGGACAGGGCTCCCACCACTGCCGAATAGATTTTGGAACGGGCGCCGCCGGAGACCGGCATACCCCCGAAGACGATGGATATGATCACGTCCATACCAACGCTGGACGCCGTATTTCTTGATAATGTCGGGGCATAGGTAATTGTCAGGAAGCTTCCCAGCCCTACCCCGATGCCGGCCATGATGAAGGCCAGAATCGCCAGCTTGCTGTTATTGAGTCCGGTCAGTCTTGCACATTCCGGATTGCCCCCGGCAAACTTTTCCTGCCGTCCCAGCTTCAGGAAACTGAAGACGAAGATGCAGACCGCCAGATACACTAACATGATTAGCAGTTTAAACCAGACCGTATTCAGTCCGCTGACTGCCTGGGCACTGACCTGAATGATATCGCCGGTACCGTTGGCACCGATCAGCATCAGCACGCCCGCATTCAGCAAGGACAGCATGGCGATCGTGGTAACGAAGACCGGTAAATGGAAGACCGAAGCCAGCACGGAGCATAACAACGCAATCGCCACTGCCGTAAGCACGCAGGCCAGCAGCATGACGATTAAACTTCCCGTGGCGTTATAGGCCATGGCACCAATCAGAGCGCTGACGCACATGTTTGCGCCGAGCGAGATATCGAAGGATCCCAGGGTGTAGATGAAGATGGCACCCGTAGCTACCACCACAACGATCACGGACTGGTTCAGGATGTTCTTCATACTGTAGGAGATGTTGATATCCTTAATGACTGCCATTGCGAAGAAGCCCGCAAACAGCAGTAAGAGTCCAATCAGTGGAGCGATCTGGAATATTCTGTTTTTCAATTGTTCTTTTCGAATCATCTTTTCGTTATCCATATGCAGCTCCTAAATCATATACTGAATGACATCCGCTTCCGAAAGCTCTCTGCTTCTAAGAAGTTCCTTTTGGATCTTCCCATCTTTCATGACGAGGATTCTGTCACTCATTCCGATCAGTTCCGCCATCTCTTCGGAGATCAGCAGAACGGATTTTCCTTCCATGCGCATCCGGTACATCAACTGGTACATCGCCTGTTTCACGCCGATGTCCACACCTCGCGTCGGACAGTCGAGAATCAGAATCTCACTTTCCCTGCCCAGCCACTTACCGAAGGCTACCTTCTGCTTGTTTCCTCCGGACAGTGCGGAGACATACTGATTGATACCTGCACATTTAATGCTTAAGGCGTCCACCTGTTCCTTCACGTAAGCGGATTCCTTGTTCGGCAGGATCACATGCATGTTACCGGCAATTCTGTCGAGTCCCGCAATCGCAATATTGTCTTTGATGCTTGCTTCCAGATTCAGCGATTCCGTATCCCTGTCCTTCGCCACGTAGCCGATCTGATGCTTCATGGCTTCGGCAATGGAATGAATCGCACCGTCCTTTGTCGATACGCAGCCGCTTTCCGGCTTGATGGCTCCGAAGAGCACCTTGCCAAGCGGATGCATCCCGCAATGGGACAGACCGCCGATGCCGAGGATCTCGCCTTCATGCAGCTCCAGCGATAAATCAATCAGCTGATCGCCGAGGTTGATATGTTCCGCTTTCAGTGCCACTTTATCGGAAACCGGTGTACCGTAATCGTCACGGTAGTAGTTTCCCTGCAGTTCTCTTCCGATCATGGAAGTCTTAATGGCATTTTCTTCAAATTCTTCTTTTGTAAAGGTACGGATAATATTCCCGTCACGTAAGACTGTCAGCCGGTCGCAGACACGCATGATCTCATCAAGATCATGGGAGATGAAGATCACTGTCTTCTTCTCTTCCTTCATGCGTTCCATGATGGAATAGATGATGTCTCGGCCCTTCTGGGAAAGTGCCGTTGTCGTCTCGTCCACCACCAGCACCTTCGGCTGATTGGCCATGACTCTGGCAATCTCCA
This sequence comes from uncultured Erysipelotrichaceae bacterium, assembly GCA_902803495.1. Taxonomy (GTDB): domain Bacteria; phylum Bacillota_I; class Bacilli_A; order Erysipelotrichales; family Erysipelotrichaceae; genus RUG14871. The sequence goes on along the minus strand of CADCPY010000044.1, from coordinate 9,116 downwards.
CCAGCTTTCTGTCCTGGAAGTCCAGCATGCCGGTGATCATCTCCGCACGGATATGGTCGGCACCGATGTCATCCAGTGCTTTCTGCGCATCCTGCATCATCTGTTTACGGTTGATGAATACACCTTTTTTATAGCGGTTCACCTCTCCGAGATAAATGTTCTCGGCAACGCTGATGCCCGGAACCGTTCCGTTTTCCTGTACGATCATTCCCACGCCTTTTTTCAAAGCGTCGTTCATGCTGTCCGGCTGCCACGCATTTCCTTCAAAGATCATGGTTCCACTGTCCGCTTTCTGCATGCCGGCATAGATGGATGTCACCGTGGATTTTCCGGAACCGTTCTCGCCAATCAGGCCAAGGATTTCCCCTTCATAGGCACTGATGTTCACGTGATTCAGTGCAATGGTAGAACCAAAGCGTTTTGACATATCCGAAATCTCAACAACTTTTTTCATTCTTCAATCCTCATTATCAGATGCATTTCTTTACAATTACATGATAGCGAAATCTCATGAAATCAAAAATTGTCAAAAGAAACCGTTTACATTGACGTTTTCTGTCACAAATGTTAATTTATATATGAGTTATTGATAATTTTTGATCTAACGGAGGTGAAATACCGTGAATAAGATCGAATTGCTGCAGAATCTGCACAATCTGAATGAGAGCGAACAGTTCTACAAACGCTATCAGGAAGCGAAGCAAAATAAAAAAACATTTGAGAACTATCTCAAATCATTGAATATTGCCGAAGTGGTTCAGGCGCACTACATCATTCCCGAAATTGCGGAAACCATGCCGCCGGCCATGAAGGACGAGTACTTCTTCTCCGCCGGTGATATCGGGATCCGCCTGCAGAAGCACAACTGCTTCACGCCGGAATTCCGCCACTTTCACACCTACTTTGAGGCCTTCTATGTCTACGAAGGTGTCTGCCGCCATGAGGTTGGTGGTCAGTCCCGGCTCTTGCAGATGGGTGACTTTGTCATCATCCCGCCGGGCACGCCGCATACGATCTCCGTTCAGGATACCAGCATCATCATCGACATGATCCTCTCCGGCGAAGTCATTGAGAATGTCTTTAAGAATCCGGCCTTCTATAAAAACAACCCGCTGGCCGAGTTCTTTCTGAGAAACATCCGCTACTCTTCCGACAACAGCTTCATGCTGTTCCATACCGGAAACGACCAGGAGCTCAAGGACCTCATCCTGGAGATGATGCTGGAGAGCGTGAACCGCTATCAGGAATACGATGCTATCCTCTATTCCCAGTTCGCCATCTTCTTTGCGAAACTGATGCGGTACTATCAGAGCACGATCGAATCCGCCACCTCGAGCGAGGTTAATTCCAATCTAGCCTATGACATCATCGCCTTCATCCAGGAAAACCATAACAGTATCACTTTGGAAGATGTTGCCGCAAAATACCATTACACGCCGGAGTACACTTCCCGCTTTATCCGGAAGATCACCGGCAAGACATTCATGGAACTGTTGACCGACAGCAGGATCAAGCATGCCGTGGCACTTCTGAAATCCACCTCCCTTTCCGTCAGTCAGATTTCTTTCCAGGTCGGCTACGAAAACGTGGAGAACTTTATCCGCGTCTTTAAGAAGCATTACCACATGACGCCGAACTCCTACCGCAAAAATGCTTCATTATCCACTTATCTGCCGTAAAAAAAGCATTCCTTCGGGAATGCTTTTTCATACTATTCTAATGTTGCGGTGATATTGATCGTTTTCGGAAGCTGCTGCAGAGTCACGCCGCTGTCCAGCAGCATCTTCTTGCTGGCTTTGAAGTTTTCCAGATCCGCATATTTGTCGGATTCGTAAATGACGCGCTTGATGCCGCTCTGAATGATGGCCTTGGCGCATTCATTGCACGGGAATAAGGAAACATAGAGTGTGCATCCTTCGAGCGATGTCGTGCTGTTTAAGATGGCATTCAGTTCCGCATGGACGACAAAAGCATATTTGGTATTCATGATACCGCCTTCTCTCTCCCACGGATAGGAGTCGTCATCGCAGCCGTACGGCATTCCGTTATAGCCTAAGCCGACGACTTTTTTTTCTTTTTTTTCAATGCAGGCACCGACCTGCGTATTCGGGTCCTTCGAGCGCATGGCACTCAGCTTGGCAAGACCCATAAAGTATTCATCCCAACTTAATACACCTTCTGAACGTTTCATCTCATACCTCCGACGATTTGATAATATTTCATAAGATTCTTCTCCGTGAGATTTGCAAACCAGCGGAGATCAAGCTCCCGCAGAGCATTCACATACTGAAGATCTGTTCCAACATACATTGTACCATACTTTGGATCCCGGATAACGATGACAGCAACCAGCGCCAGAAGCAGAACTGATGCGATCTTGCAGTTGCCGCGCAGTGTTTTCCATTCGTCCTTTTTCGAGAAGATGATGCCGCAGAAGAGTCCCGCAACAAATCCTCCCAAGTGTCCCAGAAGGCTGACCGATGGCAAAAAGGAAATGATGACATTGATTACAAGAACCGTTCCAAAGGTCCGCAAGACTCTCTGGTTTTTAATTGCACCGCTTTCAAAGGCGTAGATCACCAGTAAGGCAAACAGCCCGTAGATGCCGCCGCTTAATCCCAGCGATACCTCATTATGGGAACCGGCCAGAATGAAGAGCCCTCCGGAAACGATGGATACCAGAAGAGTGATCAGGAATTTCTTTTTCCCGTAGATCTTTTCCAGTGTCGGTCCGATGCTGTAAAGCGCATAGAGATTCATGAAGATATGGAAGAATTCCGTATGCACAAAGCCGTGCGTTAACAGTCTCCAGTATTCATGATTCCCGAGAATCAGTGTCTTATAATAGGAACCCAGCAGGATTCCGCCCAGTACGCTGTCATTGAACTTCTTCCCTGCCAAAAGAGCCAGAACGAAGACGGCCGTGCAGAGAATAATAATAGAGTAAGTCCAGGGCAGATCCTTCAGTTTCGGCTTATTTCTTTCCCGTGTGACCTTATTGGTCTCGTGGATCTCCTTTAAGACTTTCCGGTATTCCGCCAACGGATTTTTAATATCCTTTAATAAGGTTTTCAGTTTCGGGAAGATATCGTCCAGCTCATGGGAGGACTGATATCCCTTCTCCATGCAGTATTCCTCAATGGCTTCATGATACTGCGCCGGCTCCTCTTCCGAGATGTGGATGCAGAGCAGCTTCGGAATATCGATGTCCAAAGCATGCGAAACGGAATACTTGGTATTCATGAGCCGTTCGATTTCATAGCGGTCGCTTAAGGCCGAATACGGGGTGATCCGGATCAACGGGAAAACCTGCGATTCCGAAAGCAGCCAGATTTCCTCTTCGGCCCGCTGCTCGTTTCGGATCCGCAGCACTTCATACCCGTATTCTTTCATCAGGTAGGAGGCTACCTGAAAACTGTAGATTTGTTTGTTATTGATGTCCATTCTCTCTGCGCAATTCCTCCAGAATACTTTTGAAATCCTCTGGCAGATCACAGTTTACCGTGATTTCCTTACCGCTGACCGGATGCGTAAAGGTCAGTTCGTAAGCATGCAGCAACTGCCCTTCGCAGTCCAGGCTTTTGCGCGGGCCGTATTTTTTATCCGCGGCCACCGGATGATGAATAAATGCCATATGAACTCTGATCTGATGGGTTCTGCCCGTCTCCAGACGGCATTCCACCAGACAGTAGTTTTTAAACCGTTCTCTGACCGTAAAATGCGTTACGGCATTGCGGCCGTCTTCCACTACCGCCATCTTTAAGCGGTCGTTTTTATCGCGGCCGATCGGAGCGTCGATCGTTCCGAAATCGTGTTCGATATTGCCGTGCACAATGGCCAGATACTTCCGTGAGACACTCTTGACCTGTAACTGCTTGACTAAGGATTCATGTGCCACGTCGTTTTTCGCAACGATGAGTAAGCCGGTTGTGTCCTTGTCAATTCTGTGGACGATTCCCGGACGCAGGACTCCGTTGATCCCGCTGAGATCCTTGCAGTGATATAAGAGTCCGTTGACCAGTGTCGGTTCCTTATAGGTATCCGCCGGATGGACGACCATACCGCGCGGTTTATTGATGACGATGACGTCATGGTCTTCATAGACGATATCCAGATCCATCGGAATCGGTTCCACCTTCAGTTCCTTTTCCTCCGGGATCTCCATGCGGATCTCGTCGTTCTCTCTTAACTTGTAGTTGCTTTTGGTATCGGCGTCGTTCACCGTCACGTAGCCTTCATCAATCAAGGACTGGATGCGGCTGCGGGAGAGCGAACAGTGGGCCGTCAGATATTTATCGATACGCTCCTTGGCGTCCTCTTTGCTGATCAGAAATTCCAACTCTTCCATACCCTACTCCTCATCACTTGTCAGAATGAAATAAGCTAACAGGAAAAAGCCGATGACCAGAAAACAGTCGGCAAAGTTAAAGACCGGATAGTTGTATCCGAAAATATAGAAATCCAGAAAGTCACGCACGTAGCCGAAGACCAGACGGTCATAGAAGTTGCCCAGCGTACCGGCTAAGATCATGACTAAGGAAGTACGTAATAACGGCTTCTTGGTCTTCTCGTCAAACAGCATGACACCGATCAGAGCCACCACGACAAGCGTGACCACAAAGAAGAATTCCATTCTTCCGTTTAAGATTCCCCAGGCCGCACCCGTATTGTGTACGGTTGTAAGATAGAAAAAATTAGGAATCAGCTGAATGGAAGTTCCCAATAAAATAAAATGTTCCAGTAAATATTTCGACAGGATGTCTACAAAAAATAGTACACCCAGCAGAATCAACTCGTTTTTCTTCATAAAATCACCTTTTTTGATTATACCATACCCTTATTATAGTTTCCAAATTTGAAAACAAGGTGAAATCCGGGCTATAACACTTCGACTGCTTTCTTGAAGTTGTTTAATACGTAGTATTCGCGTTCTTTATCCGGATAGCCGTCAGGATAGTTGTCATACGGATCCATCACACAGATGGTCCCGACCCCGGCATTCTTCGCCGCTAAGATTCCACTGGCGGAATCTTCAAAGCAGACGCATTCCTCCGCTTTCTTTCCCAAACGCTCCAAAGCTTTATAATAGAGGTCCGGTGCCGGTTTTCCCTTTAAGCCCTTATGGTCGTAGATGATGGCTTCAAACGGGAAATAGCGGTCCAGTCGGTAATAATCATATAAACTTCTCACTACGATATAAGGTGCGCTGGTCGCCATGGCAATCGGATAGTGATGCTCCTTGAGATACTGCAGAAAGTCTTCCAGACCGTCCGCTAAGGGAATCTTCTTTTCCTTTACCATATTGATGTAGACTTCCTCTTTTCGGTTTCCGTAGACTTCCGCCTCTTCATAGCTCATCTTGGGATCAAGAAAGTGCTGCATGACTTCCGAATTGATCTTTCCGTACACGTACTTCTCATATTCCTCATAGGTGACTTCGCGATGAAGCAGTTCGCTCAAAAAGGCAACCCATGCCTCGATCTGCACCTTGCTGTCAAGAATCATTGTTCCGTTAAAATCAAAAATCACACCTTTATTCATATTAATACCATTATATCGGATTTCTTACTCTTTCTCATCTTTAACGCAAAGCAGGACCGCCTGATACGGTTTCAGCTCCGCGTTATCACCGGCAGTTTTATAGCTGTCGTAGTTATCAAGCATTACTTCAGCGCCTTCCGCTTCCTTTGGTAGCGGATAGGAAAGGAAGGACTTGCTGAAATTGGCAATCAAATAAAACGTTTTGTCTTCCCCTGCTCTTTTATAAGCTACGACCTTCTTATTCTCATGGTCGATCTCTTCCGTTGTTCCAAAGATCAAAGCATCCTCTTTTGCGCGCAGGGCCAGCAGTTTCTGATAGAAGCGGTAAACCGATTTCTCGCTGTTCAGATCCTTTTCGACGTTGATTTCCTTATAGAGCGGATTGATGCACTGCCATGGGGAAGCTCCTTCATTAAAGCCGCCGTTGACACTGTCATCCCAGGCCATCGGAACACGCGCATGGTCTCTCGCCCCGTACTTAATAAAATGCAGCGCCAGTTTTTTCGGGACACCGTAATGGCATAAAAGATCATAGACGAAATGGCTGACCGGATCCTTCATATCATCGATGGAACGGAAATCCGTATTTACGGCGCCGATCTCCTGACCCATATAGATAAACGGTGTTCCGCTTCCGCAATAGGTGATCATCGCCAGCATGGTTGCCGCTTCATAGCGGTACCGTTTATAATCAATGGAAAAGCGGCAGACCGCACGCGGGTTGTCATGGTTCTCCAAAACCAGCGTATTCCAGCCGATGCCGTAAAGCTTCTTCTGAGGGTTGAAAAGGCCTGACTTAAACTGTAGGAGATCAAACGGCTTTTGGAAGAATTTGGCACCGCCGATATTGTCGGAATCCAGATGCGCGAAATTGAAGATGGCATTGAGCTCTTCATTGTCTTTACGGACATATTCCACGGCATTCTTTTCGCTCGGATGATAGGATTCCCCGACGGAGAAGCAGTCGTAATTGGCCATACTGTTCGCCGTGAGTTCCTTTAAGAACTCATGCATGCGCGGGCCGTCCACAAAGTGTTTTGCGCCTTTCTGGAAGCTTTTTCTATCATTGTCATCCTGCAACGGGTAGACTTTGGAATACATGTTGAAGACGTCAAAACGGAAGCCGTCCACGCCCATTTCCAGCCAGTAGTTTAAGATTTTGGCCATCTCCTTGCGCACTTCCGGATTCTCCCAGTTCAGATCCGCCTGCTCCTTGCAGAAGAGATGCAGATAATAGTCATCACTCTCCCCCATTCTCTCCCAGGCGCTGCCCGTAAAGGTGGATGCCCAGTTATTCGGCGGCAAAAGTTTTCCCTTTTTACGGATGCCCGGACGGATGATGTAATAGTCACGGTATTTGGAATTTGGATTGTTTAAGGCGTCCAGAAACCACGGATGCTCCGTGGAGGTATGGTTCATGACCATATCCATGATGACTTTCAGACCTCTGTCATGGCATTCCTTTAATAAGCGCCGGAAGTCTTCCATCGTTCCGAACTTGGCGTCAATGTTATAGTAATCGGCAATATCATAGCCGTAGTCATAATCCGGAGAAACATAGAGCGGAGAAAACCAGATCGCCGTCACTCCGAGATTCTGAATATAGTCCAGCTTGGAGAGAATCCCTGCAATATCTCCCCAGCCGTCATTATTGCTGTCTTTAAAACTGAACGGATAGATCTGATAGACCACCGCTTTCTGATACCAGTCTGTTTTCATATGATTCCTCTGTCTTTTCTACTTTCATTATACAATCGGAACCACTAAGAAAAAAGAGCAGGTGATTTCTCACCTACTCTTTGAGTAATTTTGTTTTGACAGTGAATTCGCCATTCTTGGCATCCACGGTGATTTCCGCATCTTCCTCGATGGCATCGCGGATGATTGCTTCCGCCACCTTGGTTTCAATGTTCCGCTGGATGAACCGCTTCATCGGTCTGGCACCGAAGTTCGGGTCCACACCTTCCGCCACGATCAGCTTCTTGGCCGCATCCGTAACGGTGAGCTTGATATTTCTGTCTTTCAGACGGTCCGCTGTCTGCTTGAGGAACTTATCGGCAATCTGTACCATGACATCATCCGTCAGTTTATTGAAGATGATGACTTCATCGATACGGTTGATAAATTCCGGTTTGAAGAAGTTCCGCACTTCTTCCTCATACCCCTTCTTACGGACTTCCGCATCCTCTTCAAAGGCATACTGGGAACCCAGGTTACTGGTCATGATGATCAGTGTGTTCTTAAAGTCGACCACGACACCCTTGGAGTCCGTAATACGTCCGTCATCCAGAATCTGCAGCAGGATGTTGAAGACATCCGGATGGGCTTTTTCCACTTCGTCCAATAAAACGATGGAGTACGGTTTTCTGCGGACGGCTTCCGTTAACTGGCCGCCTTCCTCATAACCGACATATCCCGGAGGAGCACCGATCAGACGGGACGTGGAGAATTTCTCCATGTATTCGCTCATATCGATCCGGATGATCTTGCTCTCCGAGTCAAAGAGCTGTTCCGCCAGGGCCTTGGCAACTTCCGTTTTACCGACACCGGTCGGACCTAAGAACAGGAAGGAACCGATTGGACGGTTGGCATCCTGAATGTTGGCTTTCGAGCGCAGGATTGCTTCCGTCACAAGACGCAGTGCTTCATCCTGACCCATGACTCTCTTGCGGAGCGTATCTTCCAAAGTCAGCAGTTTATGACGTTCGGAGTCCATCAGCTTGCTGATTTCGATATGTGTCCATTTGGAGACGATCCGGGCGATCATTTCGGCATCGACCGTTTCCGGAATCAGCATGTCTTCGGAACCCTTCTTTTGCTTCTTCGCTTCAATCTTTTTCTGAAGTGTCGGAATCGTATCGTACTGCAGTTTGGCTGCTTCTTCGTACCGGGCTTCATTCTGAGCCTTTTCCAGGTCCAGTTTCGCCTTTTCCAGAAGTTCCTTATTCATCTTGCTTTCGGCAAGTTCTTTCTTTTCCTTATCCCACTTGGAATAGATGACTTCACGCTGTTCCTTGTAGTTTTCCAGCTCCTGACGCAGCTGATTCAGTCTCTCCTGCGTCTTGGAGTCCGTTTCCTTCTTTAAGGCAGCTTCTTCAATTTCCAGCTGCATGACTTTCCGGTTGAGCTCATCAATCTCATCCGGCAGACTTTCCATTTCCACCTTGATGGAAGCGCAGGCTTCATCGATCAGGTCAATGGCCTTATCCGGCAGGTAACGGTCCGTGATATAACGCTGGGAAAGCGTTGCGGCTGCGATGATGGCTTCATCCAGAATCTGTACCCCGTGATGGGATTCGAAACGGTCTTTTAAGCCACGGAGAATGGAAATCGTATCTTCCACGCTCGGCTCATCGACCTGGATCTTCTGGAATCTCCGTTCCAGAGCTTTATCCTTTTCAATGTATTCGCGGTATTCGTCGTAAGTAGTGGCACCGATACAGCGCAACTCTCCTCTGGCCAGCATTGGCTTTAAAAGATTGGCCGCATCCATGGAGCCTTCCGTTTTGCCGGCACCGACGAGGTTATGGATCTCATCGATAAAGAGGATGATGCCGCCGTTGGCTTCTTCCACT
>CADCPY010000043.1 GCA_902803495.1 uncultured Erysipelotrichaceae bacterium | reverse complement strand
GAATCATATTCCGCTTTGGCGTAGTCCAACAGCCGGCACGGATACGGACGGATGGTCACCTTGTTGCCTTTGACTTCAATGCCGCAGACACCGCGGATCAGCCAGCCGGAGATGGCTCCGTAGGAGTAGTGGTTCAGCGAAGCGTTTCCGCCTTCGTTTTCCAACCCCTTCCAGTGCTCCCAGATGGTCGTGGCACCTTTTTTCACGGAATAGAGCCAGGACGGGCATTCCGTCTGTAACAGTAACTTATATGCCGTTTCCACATAACCGTATTCCGCTAAGACGGAACACAGGAACGGTGTGGAAAGGAAGCCGGTATTCAGATGGTAGCCGTTGTTTTTGACCATCTCGTTTAATAATGCCGCATTTTCCTTTTTCTTATCAATTAAATCAAACTGCAGCGGGCGCACGTAGTCGCATTGACGGTCGCTGTGCACGATGCCCTCTTCCGTAAAGGAGGAAATGTAAGCTTCGCGTACTTTTGAAGAGAGTTCCGCATACTGTCTGGCGTCTTCCTCTTTGCCTAATACTTCCGCGATTTCCGAAAGCAGTTTTGCGCTGTAGAAATAATAGGCGGTCGCCGATTTCGGGGCACCCTTGGTGAAGTTGTTGCGGAGTTCGTCTCCGGAATTGACATCCGGCTGACACCACTCACCCCAGTGGAAGCCCTTGGTGATTACATACTCCTTATGCGGATCCTTTTTGAAAAGATTCTTTAAGGAATTCTTCTTTGCCAGATTTTTCAGATATCCGACCCAACCCACCATGGCATCGTAGTTTTCTTCCAGGATGCGCTTGTCTCCGTACATCTGATAGAGCGTATACGGGACGATGACGATGGCGTCACCCCAGCCCGTGGAGCCGTCCAGAATCCTTGAGAAACCTTTATCCGGATCGTTGATCGGCGGAGCGATATTGCGGATGATGCCGTTCTTTTTCTGATTCAGCCGGCACTCACTCAGCCACTTGCGGAAAACGGAATAGCAATCATGCAGTAAAACACCCGTGGAGACAAACACGGCGGCATCGCCGGTCCAGCCGCTGCGCTCGCGCTGCGGGCAATCCGTCGGGATATCCACGAAGTTGGATTTCATGCTCCAGAGAGAATTGCGGAACAGCTGATTGACGTCCGCATTGGAACATTCAAACTTTGCCGTTTCCTTCATGGCGGAATAAACCGCAATGGCCGAGAACTTCGCGTCGCTCAAGTCGCAGTCTGTTTCCACTTTGACATACTGGAAGCCGAAGATGGAGAAATGCGGATGGAAGATATTCTTCCCTTCCTTGCAGATATATTCCACTTTCTGCGGAATGCCGCCGTTCTGATTCCGTTTCCCCGGATCGAAATTGGCCTGGGTGAAGTTTCCTTCTTTATCCAGTGCTTCCCCGTGCCATAAAACGATCTTCTGCCCTTCTTTGGCATTTACTTCAAAGGAAGAATATCCCGCCATATTCTGCGAGAAGTCATAGACAATACTGCCGTCCAGTGTAGTAATGCGCTTTCCTTCGAAGACTTCCTGCTCTTGAATCGGAACTTCATCGGATAAGACCAGATTCGCGTAACCGTAATCCTTTTCCTTTACGCCGTGCCAACTGCTGACTTCTTCCATTGTGGCATCGTAGACTTCCCCGATCTCCAAATCGGAGAAGCGGATCGGTCCGCTTTGCGATGCGAGCCACGTATAGTCAGAGATCAGGACAGGTTTTCCGTCCACTTCGATCTGACATAACAGTGCCAGATCGTCCCCGAAGAGATGGTTCACCCCGTCAATGCCGTTATTGCCGCGGTACCACCCGTCGGCCACCGTTACAGTGATCTCGTTTTTCCCTTCCTGTAATAAGGAAGAGACATCGTAGATCTGATACTGCAGTCTCTTGCGGTAGTCATCCGTTCCCGGTGCCAAGACAAAGTCACCGACACGCCTGTTATTTAAATAGGCTTCATAGAGTCCGTGGCAGGTAATATACATTCTGCCCCTGCCGCTCTTCTTTACCGTAAATTCTTTTCTCAATACGGATGCCGGCTGACGGACCTTTTTGTCCGGATTCACTTCCGGATCGATCCACCTGGCCTCCCAGCGGTCCAACCCGGCTTCATAGGTGATCTCAGACGTTTCCCCCTTCACCCCGTTTTCATCGTAAAGCGAAAGCGAGACGCAGACGCGTTCCTTCTCTTTTGCCGCGATCGGCGGGAAAAAGGCCATTTCGGATGATTCAATTTTCCCCGACGCATACACCGGTGTTTCATTGACGGACACTTCGTATTCGTAGCCGCTCTGCGTCATACCGCCTTCGCAATTCCAGGTAATGCGCGGCTGACGGTTTTGAAGTCCCAGAGGATTTCTCAACTGATCGGCTTTCAGATTCACTGCTCTCATAATCCTAACCTCACTGTTTTATCATTATTGTTCTATTCACTTATCTCTATTTTACTATAAATAAGAGCGGCGGAAGAGATTCCGCCGCCTGTTTCTCTGTTTTCTATTTGAAGAGAATATTGTTCATGATTCCTTCCAGCAGTTCCTGTCTGCCGCTGCCCGGAAGTTCCGGAGCACCTAAGGAATCGGCATACTCTGCCAGTTCTTTTAATGTGATCCTGTTGTTGCGGATCTTCTGTCCGAGTTCATTCTGCCAGGAGGAATATCTTTCCTTCACAAAGTTATCCAGACGTCCGTCTTCAATGATCTCCGCCGCTTTGATTAAACCCAGTGCGAAGGTATCCATACCCAGAACGTAAGCATAGAACATATCTTCCGGTGTATAGGAAGGTCTGCGGTTTTTGGAATCGAAGTTGAAGCCGCCCGTTAAGCCGCCGTTCTTTAAGACTTCGTACATGCAGAGTGTGGCATCGTAGACATTGAACGGGAATTCGTCCGTATCCCAGCCCAGTAACATGTCGCCCTGGTTGGCATCGATGGATCCCAGCATGCCGTTGATGGCGGAGATGCGTAAGTCGTGCTGGAACGTATGTCCGGCCAGTGTCGCATGGTTCGCTTCAATGTTCAGTTTGAAGTCCTTATCGAGTCCGTACTGACGCAGGAAACCGATGGCCGTAGCCGCGTCGAAGTCGTACTGGTGTTTCATCGGTTCTTTCGGTTTCGGCTCAATGTAGAAGTCGCCCGTAAAGCCGATGCTTCTGCCGTAATCCACGGCTAAGTGCATCAGTCTGGCAATATTTTCCTGTTCAAACTTCACGTCCGTATTTAACAGTGTTTCGTATCCTTCTCTTCCGCCCCAGAAGACGTATCCCCTGCCGCCGAGCTTCACTGTCAGATCCAGTGCCTTTTTGATCTGGGCTGCCGCAAAGGCGTAAACGTCGACGCTGTTGGTGGAGCCGGCGCCGTTCATAAAGCGCGGGTTGCCGAACATGTTGGCTGTGCCCCATAAACACTTGATGTTTGTACCCTGCATCTTCTCAAGGATGTAGTCGCTGATCTCGTCGAGCCGGCGGTTGGTTTCCTTGATGTCCTCCGCTTCCGGAACCAGATCCACATCGTGGAAACAGAAGTAGCGGATCCCCAGTTTCTTCATGAATTCAAAACCGGCATCCACTTTGGCTTTGGCATGTTCCATGGTTCCCTTTTCGGCGCCGAAGGATTTGTCCGCTGTATCTCTGCCGAACATATCGGTACCGCCGGCACAGAGATTGTGCCACCAGGCCATCGCAAACGGCAGATGCTCGCTCATCTTTTTGCCTAAGATCACCCGGTCAGCGTCGTAGTATTTGAAAGCTAACGGGTTGTTGGAGTCTTTTCCTTCAAAGTGAATAACGGGAATGTTCTTGAAAATTTCGCTCATGATTCTATTGTCTCCTTTTTCTTATCTTATTTTTTCGAACACATCTTTCAGTGCCGGATAAATCAATCTGTATTTCCGGTATTTCTCTTCGTAGCGTGCTGCGATTGCCGGATCCACTTCTTCATAGCCTTTGATCTTCACTAACGCCTTCGCGCAGGCTTTTACGTCCGGATATTTCCTGTCTCCTACCATGGCCAGCATTGCACCGCCGTATCCCGGACCTTCTTCCGAGACCGGAATGGCCAGACGGATGCCCAGAACGTTTGCCATGATCTTACGCCATAATAAAGATTTGCTTCCGCCGCCGCAGAGGTTGCTCTCGGTAATCGGGATGCCCAGCTGCTTGGCGACTTCCACGGAATCGCGAATCGCAAAGGCCACACCTTCCAGCACCGCCTGATAGAGATCTGTCTGCGTATGGTGCATGTCCATGCCGATGAAGCAGGCCCGCGCATTCGTATCGTTGATTGGGCTGCGTTCCCCCATCAGGTATGGCAGGAAGTAGATGCTGTTGTTTCCCAGCATGTCTTCCGTGATCTCACTCTGCATCGCGTCATAGTCGCCTCTCCTCAGTACTTCCTTCGCAAACCACTTGTTGCAGGAAGCTGCCGATAACATGCAACCCATGAGATGATAATTCCCGCCCGCATGGGCAAAGGAATGTAGGGCATTATAGTCATCCACCCGGAAGGAATCCGAGCTGATAAAGACCGTACCGCTGGTTCCCAGGGAAATATTGCAGTCACCGTCGGATACCGTTGCCGTTCCGACTGCCGCTGCTGCATTGTCCCCTGCACCGGCCACCACGATGACATCTTTCGGCAGATCAAATTCTTCCGCAATTTCCGGCGTGATGGTCCCGATGACGTCATAGCTTTCGTGCAGCTCCGGTAACATGTCTTCCGTAATGCCGCAGATTTCCAGCATCTCTTTCGACCAGCACTTGTTCTTCACGTCCAACAGTAACATTCCCGAAGCATCGGAATAATCGGTGGAGAAGACACTCGTCAGACGGTAATTGAGATAGTCTTTCGGCAACATGATCTTTGAGATCCTGTTAAAATTCTCCGGTTCGTTCTTCTTCATCCAGAGGATCTTCGGTGCCGTAAAGCCCGCAAAGGCAATGTTGGCCGTACAGGCGGAGAGTTTCTTCCTTCCGACCGTTTCGTTTAAATATGTCACTTCTTCTTCGGTTCTGCCGTCATTCCAGAGAATGCATGGCCGGATGACATAATCGTTTTCATCCAGTGCCACCAGCCCATGCATCTGGCCGCCGCAGCCGATGCCGCGGATCTTTGTGCGGTCAATGTCCCGTATCAGCTTTGGCAGTGCCTTCTCTAAGGCATTCCACCAGTCCCGCGGATTCTGCTCCGACCAGCCCGGTTGCGGGAAAGAGAGCGGATATTCTTCCGATACGGAATTATGAATGACGCCTGCTTCGTCGCAAAGCAGTAACTTCAAAGAGGAGGTACCTAAGTCGATTCCAATATAGTACATAGAATTATGCTCCTTTTGTATCCGCTTTCATTATAAAAAAGCCCAAAGGGTTTCCCAAGGGCAGTTATGAGTCATTCAAACGACAATCATGCGATTTTATGTTAGACTTATCTTATATGGTAGAGTATGAGATCATCCGTCACGAACATCTGAACGATATCAGAGTTTTCATCAATTCCATCCGGATGCGTTCCGTGCACATGCACCGCGATCTGGAGCTTTTACTCGTGCTTTCAGGCTCAGGCAGCGTCATTATCAAAAACCGCTCCTATCCCCTGAAAACCGACGACAGCTTATTAATTAACGCGTACGACTCCCATGAGATTCTTTCCAATGAGGAACCATTGACCGTACTGATCGTTCAGTTCTCCAACCATTTCCTGCGTGACTATTTCCATGCCATCCGTAACACGGTCTTCTTAAATCCGCTGTTGCGTCCGCAGTTTCCGAAAGAAACCTATGAGAGTTTCCGAAACGACATTCTTTCCTTGGCCAAAACCTACTGGAAAGAGGACGCGCTCTATGAGCTGCGCTGCGTGGAGCTTTTCTCAAGAATCCTGCAGAGCCTTTTCACCTATGCGGAAAATGAAGAGTTAAAGGAAAACGAATATGCCAAGCGGAAGAAGCAGAACCGCCGGATCGACCGCATCGCCTCCTATATCGATGCCAACTATCAGGGGCCGCTGCGCTTAAATGAGATTGCCGAGGCGGAAGGTCTGACCACCACCCATCTCTCCCATATCATTACCGATGCGTTCGGCATGTCCTTCCAGGACTATCTGAAAAACAAACGGCTGGAATGTTCGCTGCGCATGCTCAGCGATACTTCTCTGACCCTGTCGGAGATTGCGGCCTTAAGCGGCTTTTCCGAGCTCAAATATATGACAAAGGCCTTCAAAGAGACTTTCGGTCTCTCCCCGCAGGAATACCGCAACTCGCCGGTACTGCCTGCCGTCAGCTATCAGAGTAAAGACGCAGCGGAATACATCTTCTCCAAAGAAGAAGCGCTCGCATTCCTTCACGTCCTGTAAAAAAACGCTGCAGTTGAAGTGATACGCTAAAAGTAGACAGGTGTAAAAAAACACCCATCTACTTTTTTTGTACAATGAAAGAAGGAAGGAAGTGATCGAAT
>CADCPY010000042.1 GCA_902803495.1 uncultured Erysipelotrichaceae bacterium | reverse complement strand
GCCGTGCGGATGGTAGTTACCGATGACAAGACCGACCGTCTTGGCACTTTTCCGTGTCGGTTTCTGGAAGGTATTGCCGTCTTTGTACATGGCATATAGGATACGTCTTTGAACCGGTTTTAAGCCGTCGCGGGCATCCGGAAGCGAACGGTCCGGAATGATCTCCCGGGCGTAGGTTTCAAAACGCGAAGCGAAAACATCCTCCATGTTCAACGTGAGGATCTCGCTTCTGTTTTCAATCTCTTCTGCTTTCTTTCTTGCCATAACTATTTATTCTCCTCAAAGAAATTGTCTTCCAACGTAAAGGAGACATTTTCCTTGATCCAGTTTCTTCTCTGTTCGACGTTTTCGCTCATTAAAACGGAAACGCGCTTTTCCGCCAGCACCATATCCGAAATATTCACCTGAATCAAAGTTCTGGTCTTTGGATCCATGGTCGTATCCCACAGCTGAGTGGCGTTCATTTCGCCTAAGCCTTTGTAACGGGAGATCTCGTATCTGCCGTATTTTTCCTTCAGCTGGTTGAGTTCCTCATCACTGTAGGCATAGTCGTACTTCTCTCCGCGGGAGATCTTGTAAAGCGGCGGATTGGCGATATAGACCATTCCGTGCTCGATCAAAGGCCGCATGTAGCGGTAGAAGAATGTCAGAAGCAACAGCTGAATATGCGCACCGTCCGAGTCGGCATCCGTCATGATGATGACTTTGTTGTAATTGGATTTGGTATAGTCAAAATCCGCACCGACCCCGGCACCGATACAGTGGATCAGTGTGTTCAGCTCTTCATTCTGAATGACGCGGCTGAGCGGTTCCTTTTCCGTATTTAAGACTTTGCCTCTGAGTGGCAGAATGGCCTGGAACTTGGAATCTCTTCCGCTTTTAGCACTGCCGCCGGCCGAGTCACCCTCAACGATAAAGAGTTCGTTCTTGCGGTAGTCCTTGCTCTGGGCATTGGCTAACTTCCCGCTTAAGACGCCCTTTTCCTTCTGGGCATTTTTGCCCTTCCGGGCCTCTTCTCTGGCTTTTCTGGCCGCTTCTCTGGCCACGGCAGCCTTCTGAATCTTTTTCACGATGGACGTGGAGATGTCCTTGTTTTCATCCAGATAATAGGACAGTTTTTCATAGACGACACTTTCCACGGCTGCCTTGGCTTCCGGCGTGCCTAAAATGCCTTTGGTCTGTCCTTCAAACTGTAACAGGTGTTCCGGAATCTCACATAAAACAATGCTGGTGAGACCTTCACGGATATCAGATCCGTCAAAGTTTTTATCCTTTTCCTTTAAGATGTTGTTTCTTCTCGCATAGTCATTGACCGCCTTGGCAATGGCTGTCTTTAATCCCGTAACATGGGTGCCGCCGCCCGGTGTGGAAACCAGGTTGGCAAAGCTGAAGACGTTTTCTGAATAGTCATCCGTATACTGCATGGCGACCTGAACGTTGATTTCGTTCTGCTTGCCGCTGAGCGAGATGATCGGAGAGAACGGCGTACGGTCCTCATTGATGTACTGCATATAGGCATCCAGACCGTTTTCATAACATAACGTTTCGGAACGGTTGTTTCGGTCGTCCTTGACGATCAGTGTGATGCCCTGCAGTAAAAAGGCTGTTTCCCTGCAGCGCTCTAAAATTGTCGAATAGTTGAAATCCGTCACGGAGAAGATCTTCTTGTCCGGCATGAAGTGGACTTTCGATCCGCTCTTGTTTGTCTTGTTCAGCGTTTTGAGGCCGCTGTTTTTCTTGCCGCCGTTTTCAAAGCGCATAAAATAGACCTGTCCGTTATAACAGGTTGTCACTTCCAGATAACTGCTTAAGGCATTGACAACGGAGGCACCGACACCATGCAGACCGCCGGCTGTTTTATAGCCGCCCTCTTCATTGAACTTGCCTCCGGCATGCAGCACCGTAAAAATAACCTCCAGTGTGGATTTCCCGCTGGCATGCTTGCCGGCAGGCATTCCTCTTCCCTCATCTTCCACCGTGAGGGATCCGTCTTTTTCAATGGTGATACGGATCACCTTGCCGTAACCGTTTAACGCCTCGTCTACGGCATTATCTAAAAGTTCCCAGACCAGATGGTGTAACCCACGGACGTCTGTGGAACCGATATACATACCCGGTCGGACCCGGACAGCTTCCAGTCCTTCCAATATTTGAATACTTTTCTCATTGTAAGCTTGAGCCATAAGTACCTCACATTCCTTTTGTTATTATACCTTATTTTCTTTCTTTTTTCACTTGGGGAAGAAGAGATAAGTGCAATGGTATGCCTGCCACGAATTGACGCATATGATACAATAATTGAGTGAGGTGAGAGAATATGCAGTATTTATCGATTGTATGCGGTTATTTGCTAGGCAGTATTCCAACGTCTCTTATCTTGGGGAAGCTGTTCTTTCAAACGGATATCCGGGAACACGGATCCCATAACCTGGGCGGAACCAATGCGGCCCGAGTTCTGGGCTTCCGCATCGGGGCACTCGTCATCATTTTAGATGCCCTGAAAGCTTTGGCCTCCGTTTACATCGGTTCCAGATTCTCCCCTGTTTTCGGAACACTGGCGGGACTTGCGGCCTGTGTCGGACACTGTTATCCGATCTTTGCCAACTTCCGCGGCGGGAAAGCCGTGGCATGTACCTTCGGCTATTTTCTGGGTCTTGGTGCCTATATTACGGACAGCTATCTGATGTTCATTCTGGCAATCTCCGTCTTTGCCGGCGTCCTCTATAAGTTCCGTATGGTTTCCTTTGCCTCTCTGATCTCATTGGCTGTCGGCTCAGCCGCCTCCATTTATCAGGGCAATACCTTAGTGATGTTCTGTGCCAGCGCCGCCTATATTCTGGTCGTCTACCGGCACAGAGAAAATATCGAACGAATCCGCAATAATACAGAAAGCAAAATCAGCTTTGGGAGCAAGAAGTAATTTATGCATTTTACATCCGGTGATACCACCTACCAAATACGTGACTTAACAACGGAAGATGCCGATCAGTATAACCGTTTACTGCGCTATACCTTCCAGGTCACGGAACAGGAACTTCAGGAATCCGGCTGGCGCAACGATGAGATCGTGCAGTCGAAATTCCCGATTTTGAAGCGGGCAGACGTGATCGGTGCCTTCGATGAAGACGAACTGGTGTCCCAGTTTGCCGTCTACCCATTAAAGATGAACATCTACGATGCCGTCTATTCCGTCGGCTTCATCACTTCCGTCTGTACCTATCCGGAATATACCGGCAAGGGTTTAATGAAAAAGCTCATGCATCTGTCGCTGGAGCGAATGCGGGAAAAAGGTCAGTCCTTTGCCCTTTTATACCCTTACTCGATTCCGCTTTACCGCAAGCGCGGCTTTGAGATTATCTCCAATAAGATCTCCTATGTCGTCAAGGATAGACAGGTGCCAGCCAATGCCAAAGCACCGGGATACGTCCGCAGAGTCAGCTGGGAAAACGAAGAATTCAAAAACCTGCACAATCAGTTTGCACAGATGACACATGGCTGTCTCTTCCGGAATTCCCTGGCATGGGAAGAGTACTGGAGATGGGATGAAGACGATACGATCGTTGCCATCTACTATTCCAAAAACGACACGCCAAAGGGATACATGGTTTATATGATCAAGGACGATATCATGTATATCAAGGAAATGATCTATATCGACTATGAAGCCCATCAGGGATTATGGGAATACATTCATGCCCACGATTCCATGATCGATGAAGTGCACGGCAATACCTACGACTCCGAATCCATCGCCTTTGAGATGGCGGACAGCGACATTACGGAAACCTTAAAGCCGTATGTCATGGGACGGATCATTGACATTAAGCAGTTCTTTGAGCAGTACGTCTGTGACGACTCCGTCAAGGAAACCCACATCACCTTCCATGTGAAGGATGACTTCCTAAAATGGAACAACGGTAAGTTCACGGTCTGCTTCAAGGACGGAAGCTGCAGCTTTATCGAAGATGAGAATGCCTACGACGTCACACTCGATATTGCGACATTAACAACGTTACTTCTCGGATACAAGAATGCGGAGCAGCTTTGCCTGATGGAGCGCATGAAGTGCTCGCAGAAAGCCATGGAAGCACTCAACGATGTGCTCTTCCATGAGGTACCGTGTATTTCCGATTATATTTAAAGTGAATGATGCTGCGCTGCAGCATCTTTTTTTCTTTATAAGAAAAGCAGAAAAAGGTATACTGAAACAAAGAGCACGGCATCAGGTATTTCTATGGAAAACATCAAAAAGCATTTCAAAAACATTCATTCACTGAAGCTTGTGACACACAATTACCACGGGCTCGTCCGGTTTGAACTCTTATACCGGATTCTCTGCCTGTTTGTCTTTTTCCCGCTTTTGATATACATTGAGCGGTTACTGCCGCGAATTAATAACACCACGATCATTGCGGCCTATAACGTGCTGGATTTATTAAAACGGCCCTGGACCTATGTGATCCTGGCGTTGATTCTGATACTGGTGACCGTCTTTGCCCAGCTGGAGCAGTTCGGACGCATCTCATTGCTGCACGCGTCGCACGATCACGTGACGGTCTCCGCCTCGCAGGCCTTCAGCAATGCCGTGGACTTCATGGTCAACTTCTTCCGCTTGGAGAACATCCTGCTGATTCCCTATCTTCTGATTGTCTTCCCGTTCGGAACATTGCTGGATACCTCCAGCATCACCCGGTTCTTACGGATCCCGGGATTTATCCTGGAGCACTTTCGGAAATATCCTCTGGTCGGCTTTGCCTATATGGTATTTGCGGCGGCAATGTTATATATGGCATTTAGGTTATGCTACACACTGATCATTATGTGCGTGGAGGAGATTCCGTTTCTTCCGGCCGCCAAAAAGAGTTTCCGCTTTACGGATAAGGAAAAAGGAACGCATCTTCTGTTTGCCTTACTGAAGCGTTTCCTGCTGTTAGCCGTTCTCTATCTGATCGGCTATCTGCTTCTGATCGTCTTAACCTTCGCCATTCTGCAATGGCTGGAGCCGGGCTTCAATACCGCAAAGCTCGAAGAAATCAATTACTACTATTTACTGGTTCTTGTGACAACGGTTTTATTCAGCTGGATTGCCACACCGATTATTCAGTCTCTCTTAATGGATATCTACTATAAGGAAGTGGAAGCGGAAGGAGAATCGGTCAAGCCGTATGAGGAAAACCAGAACTACCTCTCCCACCGCTTTGTAAAGATTTCCTGGGTTCTGATGATCGTCGTCTGTTCCTTCTTCTCAATCCCGGAACGGTACCGTCAGTTCAAATGGATTTTAAAAGGTGACAGCAACAACACCATGATCATGGCCCACCGCGGCTATTCCGATAAAGCGCCGGAAAATACCCTGCCCGCCTTTGAGGCAGCCTACGAAGCCGGAGCTACGGCAATTGAGCTGGACGTGCAGATGTTAAAGGACGGAACGATCATCTGTCTGCATGACGATTCCTTAAGCCGAACGGCCAATCTCAACAAGAACGTCTGGGAAGTCACTTACGATGAGATCAAGGATCTCGATAACGGTTCCTTCTTCAGCAAATCATTTGCCGGAACCAGAATTCCGACACTGGAAGAAGCCATTCAGGTCTGCCGCGGAAAACTTTACATCAATATTGAAATCAAGCGTAACGGACACGATGAAGGCATTGAGGACAAGGTTGTGGAGATCATCCGCGAGAACGAGTTCCAGAACTTCTGCGATATCACGTCGCAGGACTACGATACGTTAGTCTACATTCACGAGCGTTATCCGGATATCCTCTTGGCTTATACCTCCGTCATCGGTATCGGAGAGATCCAGAATCTGGATGCCGTCGATATCATTTCCATCCAGGAAACCTTTGCGACCTTCTCCAATGTCGAAGCAATGCACCGCTCCGGGAAAAAGGTCTTTGTCTGGACGGTCAATGAGCGCGATACGATGGACCGCCTGGTGGCATTAAACGTCGATGCCATATTGACCAACGATCCGGTCATCGGAAACGAGGTCTTAAAGGAACATACGGGAATCACCGACTTCTACAAGCGTCTTGAGCAGATTCTCTACTATCTGAACTAATCAAAAAGAAAACGGGTAAGAACCCGTTTTTCAGTGGAATAACATCTGTTCCAGTACATGGTACGGAACAAGATAAAGATACGGTGCGGTAACTACCGCCATTAAGAGTGCGGAGCGTTTGGCCTGTGCTGCCTCCATCCCCTTCTTTGTTAAATAGCGCTTATCGAATAAGTAAATGCAAAGCCCGCTGACGGCAATACAGAAGAGCACAATCAGGAAGGACGGCACATCCTTAAACGGGTTCATGCTGATGCCGTTGGCCAATTCCAGCATCCAGTCCTGCTTCGGGATCGCGTAGTCGATAAACATCATGATGCCAAAGAGTAAGAGCGCCCCGATAAAATCGCTCAGAAAGCCGCGGATACAGATGCCTGTCCCGTATTGCGAGGACAGCTTCCAGAAGCGCTCTTTGCGTCCCATACTGAGATAAAGAACCAGGGTATCCAGAAGATAGTTGGCGGGAATCAGGACGAACCAGAACGGCGTCGGGAGCCAGAGAATCATCCAGATTGGAAAGATAATGTTATATAAACGGTCTTTTTTCATAGTTATCACCTGTATTTATTGTATCAAT
>CADCPY010000041.1 GCA_902803495.1 uncultured Erysipelotrichaceae bacterium | reverse complement strand
CCCAGCAGATGGCTTACAAGGAAATCGTCAAAAAATACGAGAACAGCAAATAACCATTCCAAGGAGACCAAGCGTCTCCTTTTTTCTATTATTCGACCAGAGGTTTCCTGTTTTCTTTTGATACAGAATACCCTGACAAATTGATTCCAGTCCAAAGATTGACAGATATTATTCCATAATGCAGGGAATCATTATGAACGTACAAGAACTGTCTCAGGCTATTCCGGATGGAAAACAGACGTCCGTGGAACTCACGGAGTACGCGCTCAATGCGATTGCCGCCAATCGCTTCCGGTCTGTAGCCTTAGTTACAGGCCGGTTTTTTTATTTATTTATACAAGACCGTTTCTGTAAATATTCCTGCGTAACATAGGAATAAACAATGTTACAACTATTGTTACAAATTATGCGGTGATACAATTAGAATAGAAGGCAGGTAATATGAACGGTAAAGAATTTAAACAAATACGGAATCAGTTACATCTATCTCAGGAAGAAATGGCCCAGGTCTTACATGTTTCGCGCAGTACTGTTGCCAGTTATGAGACAGACCGCAGAAAAATAGATCAGGAGATTCTCGATGAGCTGAAAGCCTTATACCCTGAAACGGTATCTGCCAAACAAGGTAGGTTCGCTTTTGTACATGATCCAATCTCCTTATTGGCATGTATTCTCTTTATCGCAAAGTTTCTTCATGACTTTCTTATAGGAAAGGAATTCCTGGCTCCGTTTGTGCTCTATGAAAACCTATTCTATTCGTTATTCTCGCTATGCTTTCTGATTGTCCCCCTGATACAAATCAAGCGCACCAATGCCGCACTGCTTGCTTTCACCGTATATTCTCTTCAGATCATTAATCAGGAATACCTGTACATTTCATACTATATTTATGAGATATATAATCTTCGGATGTTGCTCATTTATTCTTTCCAGTTCTGTGATATTTTTATTTGCCTGTTCCTGTTACAGTATTATGAAGAAAAAGAGAAAGCAAATAACACAATTCATACGATAAACAGTATTGTGAAATACAGTCTGATTCTCTACTTGATTGTACAATTTGTTTTCCGTTTTATTGATTCTGATATTACTTCGCAGGTCAAACTATATTATTTATTATTGAATACCTCTCAAATACTGCTCATCTTTATGAGTATACAATACGGAAAGAACACATAAAAATCCCCCATACCGAGTACGTTATTTCATTTCTTATGAACACACTCCGCTTGGGGGATTTTTTATTATTTCATGCTCATCTTTGAAAGCAGGCTATCCAAGTCTTCCCACGCTCCGGTGAAATTATTCAGTATACTGCCTTCTTCTAAATTTACTTCTCTTAATCCGCCTCCCAGATAGAAAATCGCATATCTGTTTGCCATATACTTTTCAAAATCGTTTCCAAGATAAATCAGATATTCTTTTCCGTTCTCAATTCGTACATCATCTGCATAATAAGATGAGACGAACGGCTTCATTTTGGCGGGATCAAAATCCTTCTTATTCTTCACCGAATCAGAAACGCCTTTCAAATACTCTTCTTTTCCGATGATTCCTCCCATTTTCAGATAATCAATTACCTGACCTTCTTTTAAATCCCCCTTCACGGATTGGAGTACTTCAATGGTACCAAAGGTATAAATACCATCACTGTCATAAGTCTGTTTCCACTCGTTGTAATTGCTGCATCCGTCTACGGATTTCACTCTCCCGATAATAACTTCATCAGCAAGTTCCAGCAATTCCATCGGATCCTGTAAATTGATCCACATATCCAATTCTTCCGTAATCTCCATCACATTCTCCGGATCTGGTTCCTGTGGCTCATCCTGATCCTGAGTATTGACCGTGATTGCCTCATCTTGTTGATTTTCCGGGATTTGGCTGCTTTCCTTGTTTGATGCACACCCTGTTAAAAAGCTGAGAAGAGCAAGTAATACGAGAATTAATTGTTTCATAGCATTACCTCCAACTTCATTGTAACGGGTGGTTCATTTGTTGAATTGTTTCTTTTACTGCAACCCTGTTACAATTATGTCACATAATAAAAACTGCACATTCTAATAACATGCAGTTTCATTCTTATGATCCGTACTGTACTTCCGGCTCCAGAATCAGAATCTGATTCAGATGGGTGACGCCGTCTTTTCCCGCCTGGCACAGCGTTTCAAAGTTGATGCCGTCTTCCCTTTTGTTTAGGAAATGAAGAATCATGCTGAGGTTCATTCCCGTAACGACGTGAATTCCCTTGCTTAATAACAGAGATGCATAATTGGTAGGATAGGAACCCAGGCGGTCCGAGAAGATCACAACACCGTCCCCGGTTTCCAGCAGATTGATTTTCCTGAGAAGATCTCTTTGAAAACTGTCACTGAAACTCAGATAGTCAAACTGTGCAACTTCTTCCTTCAGTTCCTCTTTTACCGTATCATACATTCCTTCCGCCAGTTTTCCCTGACTGATCAACAATACTCCAATCATACGATCTTCCTCCAACAAGGATAATTATAATTCATTTTTTCACTTTCACATAGTAAAATAATTGAAGTGAGGATAAAACTTATGACGACAAAAGAAAGAGTATATGCATATAAAGACGAGATCATTGCCTCATTGGCAAGACTTGTCAAATACAATTCCGTGGAAGGTACACCGACGGAAACGGAACCGTTCGGTCCGACCTGCGCTGCGGTTTTAAAGGAAGCGCTCGGCATGATGGAAGAGCACGGATTAAAGACGACAAACCTCGATAACTACATCGGCTTTGGTGAGATCGGGGAAGGCGATAAACTGGTCGGTGTTCTGGGACATCTGGATATCGTACCGGCCGGAGATGGATGGAATACGGATCCGTTCACGGTCACGGAAAAAGACGGTAAGTTATACGGAAGAGGAACTTCCGACGATAAGGGCGCCATGGTTGCCAGCATGTATGCACTGCAGATTCTGCAGGATGAAGGATACAAATTCAACAAGCGTGTCCGCTTGATCACCGGCACCAACGAGGAAACCGGCTCCAGGTGCCTTGCCCACTATGTGGAAAAGGAAGGTCACTTCGATTACGGCTTCACACCGGACGCCAACTTTCCGGGTGTCTACGGAGAAAAAGGCATGGTATCTGCCCGTTTCTCCTGTAACGACTCCAGAATCATCTCCATTAACGGCGGGGAAGCCAGCAACGTTGTCTGCAATAAATGCACCACTGTATTACCGAATGACTTCTGCGATTTTGATAAAGTAAAACAGTATCTTGAAAAAGAGAATCTGGAATATACACTGACAGATGTTGCGGAAGGAAAGGAACTGCTCGTCCGCGGTGTTGCGGCACATGCTTCCACTCCGTACTTAGGCAGAAATGCCATCAGCTATACGTTCCAGGCTCTGGCTTTTGCCGGCAGCAACGATCCGCTCGTCACAAAATACAACGCCCTGATCGGTTTAGCCACAGACGGTTCCAATTGTAACGTCAAATACGAAGACAAATACGGTGCACTGACCTTCAACAACGGTGTCATCAAAACGGAAGACGGCGTGATCTGGGGCACCATTGACATCCGTACGGGACTGCTCGTAAAGAGCGAGGAGATTGTCGAACGCATGCAGAAGGCCTTCGACACGATCGGCCTAAC
Source organism: uncultured Erysipelotrichaceae bacterium (assembly GCA_902803495.1). Taxonomy (GTDB): domain Bacteria; phylum Bacillota_I; class Bacilli_A; order Erysipelotrichales; family Erysipelotrichaceae; genus RUG14871. The sequence goes on along the minus strand of CADCPY010000041.1, from coordinate 26,505 downwards.
CTTACAGGTGCGCGGACTGGTTGCTCCGCTCTTCTACGAACCGGAAACTCCATGGGTCCAGGCCATGGTCAAGGCCTACCGCGATGTCACGGGCGACATGGACACACAGCCGATGACGATCGGCGGCGGTACTTATGCCAAGGGCATCAATAACTGCATCGGCTTCGGCTGCGAATTTGCCGGAGACGACAACCATATTCACGACGCCAATGAATTCGTCAAGATCTCCGATCTGCTCTTACAGGTTGAGATCTACGTTGAAACCATCAAGAATTTATGCGAACTCTAAGAAGCAGAAATGCTTCTTTTCTTCTGCTTAAGTTTTAAGGCCAAATCCGATATAATATATCTATATATATCGAGGTGGAGCATCATGGAAACAGCAGGAAAATTTGAATTCGTCTCAAAGAAACAGTTTGAAAACGATCTGGAAGTCATTCTGGGATATCTTCCGGAATATGAGATCACCTTACCGAAACGGGCAACTGCCGGCTCTGCGGGCTATGATTTCGCACTGCCTTTTGATCTGGAATTAGGTCCGAAGGAAACAGTTCGAATCCCCAGCGGCATCCGCTCTCAGATCCGTGACGGATGGGTCTTAATGATCTTTCCGCGCTCTTCCCTGGGCTTTAAATACCGCCTGCAGCTGGACAATACGGTCGGAATCATCGATTCCGATTACTACCATGCAGACAACGAAGGGCATATCATCATCAAGGTGACCAACCACTCCGACAAGACGCTCTCCCTCAAAAAAGGAGACCGCTTTGTGCAGGGAATCTTTTTGCCGTTTGGCATCACGGAAGACGATAATGCCACGGCCAAGCGGACCGGAGGCTTCGGCTCCACCGACGCCAGAGTATTCATCCTGACGCGCCAGAGCAATCCTACCACGGGATATCAGTGGGAAGTCATCAACAATACCCCGGAAATGATCAGTGTCAAAAGCCGCTATCTTGCCCCGGAAAAAAACAACTTGATAGGCGCTTCGGGAACGGAAGAGTTCACCTTCACCGCCTTAAAGAGCGGCAGAGCCTCCGTCACCATTCTTTACAAGCGTCCGTGGGAAGAGATGTCCATTGACGAAGACATCCTCCTGTTTGATATTTCCGAAGATCTTACCATTACCCAGGTCCATTAAGGAGCCCATGAAAAACATATCCGTACTGATCAAGCCCGCATCCTCCCTGTGCAATCTGCGCTGCAGATACTGCTTTTATATTGATGAAAGCGAAAAGCGGGAGGAAGCATCGCACGGTGTCATGAGGGAAGAAATGACGGACCGGCTGATTGAGCGCATCGCGGAAGCTTTATCGCTGGAAGGAGTGGCCAACATCTCGTTCCAGGGCGGAGAGCCGACCGTGGCAGGACTGGATTATTTCCGTCACTTTGTCAGTAAGATGCAGGAGTATCCGAAGATTGAAGTCCACTACTCCCTGCAGACAAACGGGACCCTTCTGAATGAGGAATGGGCTGCCTTTTTTGCCGAACACCGTTTTCTGATCGGTGTCTCATTGGACGGATATGAAACCAACATGAATGATTTCCGCTATGACATTCAGAAAAAAGGTGTCTATACCAAAGTCATGCGGGGAATTGATACCCTCGAAAAAGCCAACGTGGAATATAACATTCTGACCGTTGTTACCAAGAATCTGGCAAAGCACGGTAAAGCTCTGCTGGAGTTCTATCATACCCATAAGTTCCGCTATGTTCAGCTGATTCCCTGCCTTCCGCCACTCGACAGTGAACAGGAAGATGACATGTCCTTAACGCCGGAACTGTACGATACCTTCTATCTGGAGTTCTTCCGGGAGTGGAAGAAGCTGGTATTCAAGGGAGAAGTCATCAGTGTCAATCTCTTTGAGAATCTGATAGGCATGCTTTACGGCTATCCGCCCTACCAGTGCGGCATGATCGGAAAATGCATCCCGCAGTATGTCATTGAATCCAACGGCGATGTCTATCCCTGTGACTTCTACTGCCTGGACGAATACCGTCTCGGCAACATCCGATCCTCTTCCTTTGAGGATCTGAAAGCCAATTCGGAAGCATTCCTGAATTCTTCCGGATGTACGAAACAGCCGTGTAACACCTGCCGCTTTGTCAACATGTGCAACGGCGGCTGCCGCAGGCAGAATGTCTGTTATCTGAATGATTCCGTCTGTGCCTATCAGAAGGTGCTGACAACCATTCTGCCGGAACTCTACGAATTATTACAGCGCAAGAAAGTGCAGTAGGAGGAAACAGCATGCGTAATATCAAAGCCATCTTATTTGATTATGATAATACCCTGTCCAACCGTTATGCCTCTGCTTACGGAACATACGATGAGATGCTTTCGGAATTTCATCCGGAACTCGCGAAAAATTCCATCTACCGCGAAGCCTTACTGCAGGACTTAATGACGTTTGACCAGTTCGGAAACGTGGCTACGGAGTACTGCCTGGAGCGTCTGCGCAAGAAGCATCACGTCGATATTCCGCTAAAAGACCCCTATCACTGGTGGACCTATCATCATCCCAATCATGCGACAATCTGGGAGGATACGATTCCGACACTTGAAGAGTTGAAAAAGCGCGGCTACCGTCTCGGTATCCTTTCCAACGGAAACTCCGAAGGACAGCGTCTGAAAATCGAGCGCTCCGCCAATCTTCAGGACTTCTTTGAGATGATTCTGATTTCGGGAGATGTTGGCATTCATAAACCTGATATCCGCATCTTTCAGCTAGCCGCGGAAAAAATGGGCCTGAAGACGGAAGAGTGTGCCTATGTCGGAGACACCTACGGAAATGACATCCTTGGCGCTCATAATGCCGGCATGTTGCCCATCTGGATGTGGGTGGATGACGTATCGCGCCCGATGCAGGCAGATGTATTGCGTATTCGGAAAATGAGCGATCTGCTTTCGATCTTTGAGGAGAAATGAGAATGAATATCGCTTTCTTTGATATTGACGGCACCCTGGCAAACGGATTTGACGTTCCGGAAAGTGCGCAGAAAGCACTCTCTCAGTTGCGAAAAAACGGAACACTGGTTTTTATCTGCACCGGGCGTCCCATCAACTATGTCAAAGAGCACTTCGGCGCTTATGCGGACGGCTACATCTGCTTCAACGGCAGATATGCCGAACTGAATGATACGGTTTTGTACGATGAGCCTTTAACCAAAGAGGAAGAAATACTGCTGCGCTCCCGACTCGAAGAACTGCATGCCGGATACCATTTCTATAACAATGCCGGCTCCTATCAGGGCGGATGGATCGACGGCATCTATCATATTTATCCGGAGGGAGAGCGCCCGGTCTATAACTTCAATATCCATTTTAAAGATTTTGAGCACTATAAAAACATTGCGGAAGGCATGAAGGACCTTGTCGTCTTCAATCCGCACGGGCCGATGCTGCATGCCGATGCAACGGTATTGGGCAAGGATAAGGGAACTGCCATCCAACACGTTGTTGCTTCCTTACAGATTCCCTTTGAGAACACCTACGCGTTTGGAGACGGAGCCAACGATATCTGCATGCTGAAAGCCGTCGCTCACGGAATCGCCATGGGCAATGCCTTGCCGGAAGTAAAAAAAGTTGCTGAATTGGTCACAGACTCCATCGATCACGATGGTATCCGCAATGCCCTTCAGCACTATCATTTACTTTAAACTGTGAAACCAGCAGCCACAGGTCCGATCGACCTGTTTTTTTATTCTCTAAGAAGCCGTATTTCTTTTTGACTGCATCCGTTTCTTGCGCAACACAAACGCCTGAAACACAACCAACAGATAAAGGATGCAGGAAGACAGTACGGAAAGTACGTTATATACATACTGTTCATTATAAAGCGACCAGTTATAGTAGTTCCGGTTGAACAGAGGATACAGGCTCAAGCCCGCACTTAGTATCACGGAAAGATAAACCAGTCCGCTGTTTGTGTTCTGCTTCTGAAAAAAGAAAAGCGAGCAAGCAGTCATGAGGAATAGCGGCAAAAGAAAATCACGCACAGACTCCGTAATCAATCCGCTAAGGACACCATAGCCGCTTCCGTAATACAGCAGGATATTATACAGATGCCATAAAGTCTCCGGAAGAAGCCGAATCACGAGTACCGTTCCGATAAGCCGGGCATCCATTACCTTATGAACAGATGCATAGATACAATATGAGAACAACAGTAAAAAGGCTATATCTTCCACGGAAGAAAGTATCACATACGGGTCACTTAAAAAATGTTTCGCTATACTCAGATCCATGATCAGCTTCAAGAGATAGACAATCAGCAGTATACCGTAAAGAACAAGTTCCAGCATTGGATATTCTTCCAGCACCTCCGATACTTCCGGCTGCCTTTGATAGTCTTCATCTGAAAGTATCTCATCCACGCTGATGCCAAAATAATCCGCCATCGCCTTTAGTGTATTCAGGTCCGGATAGCGTTTTTCCATCTCGTAATTGCTAATAGCGGAACGGGTGACAAAAAGAATATCTGCCAATTCCTGCTGCGTCAGCCCCTTTTCCTGTCTCAGTTCACGGATTTTCTTTCCCAGATTCATAACTTCCTCTGACTTCATTATATCTCATATTGCGAAAGTGGAGCACAAAAGCCCGGTGCGACAGATTGTGTCACGACTTCGATCCTTCTTTTCTTTGAATTGGGGTTACAATAATAGTATGAAAAAGGCATTGGCTTACTTTCTCATTCTAATCCTGTTAAGCGGGTGTGCTCCGTCTTACGTGCTGAAGCAAGATCAGATCCGTGAAGTACGAATCTCTGCGGAAAACGACACCCTTTCCTTTTCCGTCAGTAAGGAGGAAGTTCTCCCGCGGATCTGGGAAACCCTCGATCAGGGACGGGTTTCCTTAAGCAAGCACAAGTTTCCTTCTTCCGCCCATCTGTCGCTTCAACTGTTGGGAGAAAGCACGGAGACGCTCTATGTCTTCAAAGACAGGGAAAGCACCTTTCTGCAGACACCGGACGGACACATCTACCGTATGAAGGAAACAGACGCATCCTTTCTGAATCAGCTTGTCGAAAAGGAAAAGCGGGAAATCCTGCAACATGAAGCGGAAGAGAAGATCCGGCAGTTTCTTCTGGATGATCCGAATATGCGCAGCTATCTCTGGGACAACTGGAAAGCACTGAAATGTGAGGATATCGACTGGATCAGCAGCCTGAAAGTATGCGTGGATGAGAAAGACATTCGCATTCTCTTAAGAAACATTGAGAACCCCTACTCTGATGCGGAGTACATGATCAATGTCAGATATGCGCGGGATAACAGCGACATGGAGGCACATTATATCTCCTACTGCAACTTCGATATTGTCAGTTCCAGAACCAAAGAACGTTTTGAATGCATGGGAGTCACCTACGGAAATCAGGATGAAATTCACCATGAAGCCTATATTGAACAGGAATTCTACTATCCGGATCTGATTCTGGATGAGCGTGCGCAGGCCGTATACAACAGGGATAAAACGCTTACCGTCTTTCCTGACGGCATTGAAAACCGGGATGCCTATTTCGTATTAAACAACACGGATCTCCGTTTACTGAATTCCCTGTTTCTGTCTCAGAGGAATACGATTATCCGCATAGTGGAGGGAGAAGAATGAAAAAGATACTTTTGTTAATTCTGATACTTTCAGCCGTCACGGGATGCACTGCAAAAAGCGAGAAGATTGCACTGGAAGATGTGAAAGGTGCCACCTTTGTGGCGAATGGACAGACAGAGTACGCCTATCCCGACTATCCCGATCTGATACTCAGTATCAATCATGCACTGGAAAGCAGGCGCATTACCGGCTCTGACCGCAAGAGGCTGCCAGAGGATGCCGCTTATGAAATCCGCATTGCCCTTAAGGAAGACAAGGAATTTTCCGCAGCGGTTTATCTGAAAGAAGACAGTGCCTACCTGGATGCACCGGACGGCTATGCCTATGAGATTTCCAAAGATGTCTTTGATACCATGAACGAGATCCACCAGAGTGCCCTGCGCAAAAAGGATACGCAGGAGCTGGAGCGGATGATTGCGGAAGAGATCAATCAGGCAGGAGCCATTCAGGAGCTGATTGCCCACATCTACGGTACGTACGGCAAAATCGGCCAGCCGGAGCCGGGCTTAAAAGCCAAGGTGAAGGTTACGGATAAGGAAATTGAGATCTACATTGCACCGTACCGGCATTACATCACAGATGAGGAAGTCAAGCATTTCCGGATTCTGATTCAAAGAGATGGCGGTGCTTACACGTATTATTTCCAGATCATCAATTTCTTTATCGAACACAACGAATATTTCTATCACTATCTTGATGTAACCGACGGCGAGTTCCAGTACTCTGTCCGGAGCGTTTACACGCAGGAGAGTGAAATTGCGGAATTGCTCGAAGACGGATCGTTCCTTCTTCCGGATAGCCGCTACGTCAGAAGGTATTCAGAAGAAGAGATTCAGTCTCATTTAACCCAGTTAAAAGAGTTCGGAGAAAAGCTGAACAGCGCTACCCGTACTCTGGCAGAAAGGATTGCGAGAGAATATGCGTCATAAAAAGATTCTGATTGTGCTGCTTATGATACTCTTTTCCCTCCCGATCAGCGGCTGCACCAGACCGCAGGAAGAAGCGGAAGAAGTCATCCCGCCGCAGGAAGTCTATGAAGATCTGATCTTCCGCGCGTATTATCAAAGTGAACTCTGTAAACATCTGAATCAGCAGAAAACACCATCCTACGAAGCAGACGGACAGCCGTTTTCCATGTTGCAGAAGCGTATGGTACTGCTTGTTCACAAGAGGGAGGACCTCACCCAGATCCGCCTTGTCTATCCGAGCGGTGTACGCTGGCACACAGATAATGAATATCTCAGAATTGACCTGTTCAAAAGCAGCGATGAAGAGAAGATCACCATCCGCTTCCCCTTCGGCTTTATGGCCGCCTACGGAAAGGAACACTTCGTCTATTACGATACGGTTGTCTCTGTCGACGGTAAAATCCATCATGAACTGGATGCTGCGGGATTTCAGAAAGACAGTTATGTACTGCTGGATAAAGAGCGAAACATCGCCGTGGATGAGAGCGGAAATCCCGTCACTTTCTTTGGAGACAGCAGTCCGGAAGAGATCTATGCCTGTCTCTTAAAAAGCGAGGAAATCATACGGCAGTTTTCAGAGGACACTCAAACGCTGATTCAGAAAGAACTCCGGCCTATCATAAATCTAAGTTATGAAGATGCGAAAGAGCGTCTCAAACAGGAAGAGGACGCTTTCGCGGTACAGTTTAAAGACAATCTGAAACAGTTCGTCAGCGAACAGACGCAGTTTGAGGATTTTGCCAGCCGGAATTACGAAGAGATCCGTAAGATCTTCCCGCTGGAAAGAAGCGAGCTGAACTACCGCTGTCAATCAGCTTCCAACTGTTCTCTCTTACTGCTTCTTGCCTTGCCGGATGATGATCTGGATCACGCCCTGCTTCTGGGTTATGCATTCTATGATTTTCCAGGTACAACGATTGCCATGGATTTTTCCCGCTATGCGGCAGATGAGAACAGCCTTTGTGCCAAGAGCACGGAAAACCGGATGAGTATTATCGACAGAAACTATCAGTTTTATGAGGTTGCTTTGGGATACGAAGACAGAACGCTTTATGTTCCCTACACCAGCAGGGTCGCTGAATTGCCGGAATCCCTCAATCCAAAAAAGCTCTACGACACCCTGTCAAAGCTGAATGCGGATTTACCGGATCAGACCGTCTATGCGATAGAGGAAAAGGTGTACCGGCTCCACAGGCGTACGCATATGAAGTCGGAAATGATGCTGGATCCCGAGCACAGAGTGGACAGCCGTTTTGACGCAGCTGTCATTCTCGGATTTGACAAACAGCCGCTTATGGTTCTTAACGGTGAATACCGTATTGAGGATGATGTACTGATTGCCCAAAACGAGATCATGACCATGCGGGCCTCTTTCCAGAAGGAAAAGATCCGCAATCATGAAAACCATAAATACCATAAGGAAAGCATGTACCGCTTTAATGAGGAAGAGAGTCTGATTCTTCAGTTCTACGGAGATCAGGAAGATAGTTATACGCATGTGGAATGGACGGAAGTCAATCCTTCCGATAAAGAGATTTATTACTGCATCGATTCCACAGAGCCCCAAACGGAAGCGTACTACATGTCACTGCGCAGCTGGGACCCGGATTACGTCGTCATAAAAAGAAGAAAAGAAGCGAATCAGGAAGTCATTCAGTTGGAACATCGCTACGCTTATCAGGCGGAAAAACCCGTAACAGCAGGATTCGGAGGTTCCTATACCTTCCTGGAAGCAGTGGATCTCCCCTTTTCGCAGCTGAAGGGACTGAACTACCACATCGCATTCGACCAGTTCGGACGGATAGAGGTATACGACAATATCAATACTGTAAGCTGTGCCCTCTTCCATGGCCGCTATGTCTATCAGGGCGATCAAATCTACCGCTTCTACGGAGACAGCGCCGATCTCAGATACTATCAGGAAAGAGTCAGCCCGCTGTATGATCTGAGCAACCCGGTAACACTCGGCTATTTCAAATTGAATCCGGATGATACGATTCTCTTAATGGACACCAATCAGAAACCGTTATTTGGAAGCGAAGAGCGCAGCACGCTGTATCTGTACTGGAGAATTCATGGATAAAAAAAAGACGGAGGAATGATTTCATTCCTCCGCTTTGCGTTATCTGATTACAGAAACCATACGGTGTTGTAGATACTGATTCCGATAATGATAAACAGGAAACCGATTGAACTACCCCAGAGAAAGCTGATGGTGTCCACTCCCGCGCTATTGAATGAATCCAATAGCGGCTTAATGATGACTCCCCCTCCGAGCCGCAGACGGCACCGATCGTGGAGGCGCCGAAACCCACTGGCAATTACAGTATTACAATCATAATGCACCTCATGAGAAAAAAGTCAGTTACCTGACTCTTTCTATTTTATCGGATATCTTTCCGGTTTGGAACCCAGTCCGCTGTTTCCTGATACCACTGCAGCATTCTCTTCTGCATCTTCAGGACTTCGGCTGCGTAGGACGGATCGTCAATGACATTTACCATTTCCTTCGGATCTTTTTCCAGATCGTAGAGTTCGTCTTTTTCATAGAGCCTCTGAACGTATTTCAGATTGCCCATACGGATCATGGTCGCCTTGGTATGCTGCGGACCTTCTTCCTGCTGTGTGGAAATACGCGGCCAGTACATATCGCGCGGATCCTTGTGTCCGATTTCCATGGAAGGAATGTCGCCGTGGTCTCTTCCGCCTTCGCAGAAGACGGCATCCTTATGGAAGTCGCTTCCCGCAAGTGCAGGAAGTAAAGATTTGCCGTACTGGACATAGCCCAGTTCCACACCGGTCATTTCACTGACCGTAGCGCTTAAGTCCACCAGTTCCACTAAAGCGTCACTGATTCTCGGTTTTACTTCAAACTGTTTTGCCGGTTTGACAACGAGCGGAATATTGGAAAGATCGTCTTCAAAGCAGTTCTGCAGCTTTTCAACGATATCGTAGTCACCCGTATAGTCCCCGTGATCGGAGAAGACAAAGATCGATGTATCGTCGTAGAAGCCGTTATCTTTCAGTTTCTGAACAATCTGACCGAGCTGGTCGTCCCATTTTGCCGTCATGGCAAGATAAGTGGCTCTCAGTTCCGTCCACCTCTCTTCACTCCAGTCATGCAGATCCATCTTGTTGGCCGTTTCCACCAGCATGCTCGGTTTGTCTTCCACCCAGCCGCGTCTTGGCCAGCACTCTTCCGTCTTCTTGCGGTCGATCATGGAATACCACGGATCGTCGCAGGCATACGGCGGATGCGGGAACATTAATGTACAGTAGATGAAGAACGGTTTGTCATTCCCTTCTTCTTTCTTACGGTCTAAATAGTCCAGACAGGCATTCACGGCATTGACATCCTGGATTCCCGCCATTCTCGGGTCACTCACCTTTCCGTAATAGAAAGAATAGATATCCTTGTTGAATGTTTCCGGCAGATAGTGTCCTTTGCCGAAGGCTGTCTCAGTGCGGACAAAGTCACGGCGGTTTTCCGGATGGATTCCGTCATAGAATTCATCGCAGTATTCCGTCTTCGGTTTATCTCCGCCCAATACGTCATTGCGGTGAGTCCAGATGACTTCATAACCGGCATTCTTCATAATGCGCAAAATGTTCGGCTCATCACTGTTCTGTAAGAAGTGCATCGTGCGGTGCCCGGTCGTATGCGGATATAATCCCGTTAAGAACGAGCAGCGGCTCGGTACGCAGACCGGATTCTGACAGTAGGCATTCCGAAAGGAAACCCCGTCATTGACTAAGGCGTCCAGATTCGGTGTCAGAGCAGCTTCGTTGCCTAAATGATGCTGGACATCGGAACGCATCTGGTCTGCTACGAAATATAAGATATTTGGTCGTTTGGCCATAGTAATACCCCTTTCAAGATACGTAAAGCGGAGACTGTGACAATCTCCGCTTTCATTTTAACATGTTTCATGATCAGTTCTTTTCTTCTTTTTCCAAAGCTAATGCCTGGTTGTCAGCCATCTTGAAGAACGGATAGTAGATCAGAGTGGAGACAACGATCAGAACTGCCTGTAAGAGAACACCGCGGAAGTCAGCCCATGTCAGGAAACCGGATAAGAGGACCGGAGTGCCTGTCGGAACTGCCGTTGAAAAACCACTGCAAAGAGTGCGTTGTCCTTCCGCGGATCTCCAGGGATTCCTATGCGTCATTTCTGGATGACCAGGCAATCTTCATGCTATTCAGTGAAGTGCTCATAGAAGCGATTGCCTACAAATACAACAAGATGAAAGAAAACTAGTCCCGTGTTTCACGGGACTTTTTCATATTCAATAAGATCCTCAGTCCTTCCTCATCTTCCGGATACAGTTTCTTCAAAAGGAAGATGGTTATCGTTAAGGTGATCAGTTTCTCCGGGGTAAACGGCATCCAAAGCAGTGCAACATATCCCCCGCAGATCCCCTTCAACAGGGGAAGGTGAAGGATGCTCCCCACGATCAGCCCGACATAGCTCCAGCCGTTGGTCAGAAACCAGGCGATCAGAAAACAGCAGATGAAGTGCGGTCGCGTCAGGAATTCCATCCAGCGCAATACAAACCGGGAAGTTTTCTCCATTAACACTGTCATTTCAGCGCCTCCTTCCAGTTTTTCTGCATGCTTTCCATGGTCACTTTGTGACAGATCGGTTTCCACTCGGCTTTCGCGTAAAGTGCCGCCACGCTGATTGGCAGATAGGTGAACATGAAGAGCGGGAAAGTGAAGACATACTTCACTTTCTTCTGCCAGGAAGCGTGGATGCGGTTCCATTCCGTCAGGGTGCTGATTGCGCCAAGGATCCATAAGAGAAGATAGGCATTTGCCAGCGTTGCCAAAAGCGGCATCAGTGCCGCCATCAGCGCTTCCCCTTCCGCAATCCGATAAAGCAGCAGAAGCAGATTGCATACCACCGAAGCAAAGGAGAGCAGAAAGGCCGGCATAATATACATGGACATGTCATAGCAGGCATAGTCTCCTTTCATCGCTTCCGATAACAGCTGTTTCCCGTACTTTTCAAATACCTGCAGATATCCTTTGGACCATCTGAGTCTCTGATGGTAGGACTGCACAAAGGTCGTCGGCTGTTCATCGAAGAATTCCGCTTCCATGCACATGCCGATCTTTTCTTTTTGTAACATGCTGTCCACGGAGAATTCGATATCTTCCGTTAAGGTATGATACTTCCACCCCTGCATCTTCTCCATCACTTCCCGGCTGATCAGAAAGCCGGTACCCGAAACGGAAGCGGAAGAGTTCAGAAGATAGCGGGCATACTGAATGTAGCGGCTCTCCCGCAGAAACCAGAGCCCGTATCCGGCCGAGATCCAGTTGGTGCCGTAATTCTTGGAATTGCGGTAGCTGGTCACGATTCTCTCTCCGGCGGAAAGATGGTCATTCATATGGGAAACATAGTCCTCTTTCAGAATATTATCCGCATCGAAGATGAAGTATCCGTCAAAGCCTTCCGGATAGTCTTTCCGAAGATGATTCAAAAGGCTGTTCAGCGCATATCCCTTGCCAATCTCCTTCCGGTTGAAGCGCTCATAGACTTTCGCTCCGGCAGCTTCCGCTACGGATACGGTCGCATCCGTGCAGTTATCCGCCAGTACAAAGATATGCAAAAGTGTTTGCGGATAGTCCTGTTTCCGAATGGAACGGATCAGATCCGCAATGACCGCCTCCTCATTTCTGGCACAGATCAAAAAGGCATAACTGTGCTTCTTTTCTCCGTGCGGCACACGCTTTCTTTTTTTCCACCATACAACGGGAATATATACCATCTGATAGGAATAACAGACCAGAAACAGTAACGCGATGATCTGGCTGATCTTCTGCAGCATTTCCATACCGCCACCTCTCTTTCCTGTCTCAATTATCCCCCGGATGCCGATTAAGAAAACAGAGGCGGAATCCTTAAGAATTCATGAAGAAACCATGAAGCGCAAAAAAAGCAGGGATCTCTCCCTGCTTTCGCATTCTGTTTATGATACCAGCGGGAAGCGCAGGATCGCCTTGAAGAGATCCCCGTCAATTGCCAGATCCAGACTGCCCTTCTGCAGTTCCGCCAGGCTTCTGGCAATGGATAACCCGAGACCGTTCCCGTCGGTGTTCCGCGATTCATCTCCCCGCACAAAGCGTTCCATCAGCTCATCCGGTGAGATATCCAGAGAATCCCGGGAGGTATTCTTAAAGGTGAAGACCGCCTTATTGCCCTGTTTTTCCAATGTCAGATACACTCTGGTATTCTCCTGGGCATACTTGCAGATATTGTTCATGAGGTTGTCAAAGACCCGCCACATCCGTCTGCCGTCCGCCCGGATCGTCAGGGTCTCTTCCGGCATCTTTGTTACCAGCGTCAGCCCGGCATTCTTCAGCTTGTCTTCATATTCCCCGCTTGCCTGTGAGACAAAGACGGAAGCGTCACAGTTTTCCATGACGACATCCAGGTTTCCCGTGGAAGCCTTGGAAGCCTCCACCAGATCCTCGATCAGCCGTTTCAGACGGTTCCCCTGCCGTAAGAGCACTTCGGAATACTCTTTGATTTTCTCATTCTCACACTCTTCCTTCCCGATCAGGTCCGCATAGTTGATGATGGAAGTCAGAGGTGTCTTGATGTCATGCGAGACATTGGTGATCAGTTCCGTCTTCATCCGCTCGCTCTTTGTCTGTTTCGCCACAGCCAGATTCATGCCGGTGGCGATGCTGTTGAGGTTTTCCCCGTGCTTCTTGAAGTCCCAGAGCAGTTTGGAAGTGTCCGTCTTGTAATTGAGGTTGCCGCTGGCCAGAGCCTGACCGCTCTGCTGCAGCTTGCGCAGATTGACCGCCAGCAGCAGAATCAGAGGAATCAGCACCAGCTTTTCCAGAAACCAGACCGTTAACAGCTCCGCCCGTTCATTATGATAATTCCCCAGGACGAGGAATTCCGCAAAGGAGAGAACTCCCACCGCAATGACGGTCTTTGTGATCAAAGGCAGATTGCCGGCGGTATAACGGATCAGATCCCACACCTTACGGAGTTTTCTTCCAAACCATTTCACAATATTCCATGCCCAGCGGAAGCAGTGCATGATAAGAGAGTTTTGAAAGAGACTGTGATCCTGAAGCCGTACGGAGAGCGACATGCTTAAGCCGAGGAAGACCTCATAGAGGATACCGCCTCCCGCAACAAACAGGATGACTGCCGGCAGAAATGACGTCGATGAGACGATCATGACCCACAAAGCTGCCGCAAACAGGAATCCGGCCAGTAAGATATCAAACGGAATCTTATGGAACACGCCCGGATGCAGTTCTTCATCCTGCGGACTCTTCCCCGCCACCCGCCATAAGGCAACATAGGAAACAAGCAGGATCAAAGCCGAGAGGATGCCGATCGGATAGATCGCAAAGCGCAGGTCATAGATTAATTGGAATGCCGTCACCGTGACTGCGACATAGTCAAGATGCACCAGCGGTTCTTTGATGATATAGTCTGCCGAGAAATTGCGGTTGAAGTATTCATCGGAAACGGTTCCGTACGTCCAGTCCGTCAGATTGCCGTACTGATCCTCAAAGGCACTGAGGTCCAGATGATAGACATGCTGCTTCGAGGCATTCTTCGCATACTCATCGGAAACGATGATCTCCTTGCCGTTTTCCGAAATGCGGAAGATCAGATTGCTGCGGGAGGAATCGTAGTGCATTGCCTCCGTGATTTCTTTGTTTTTGTAAAGATGATCCCAGATGATCTGTCGCGCTTCGGAGAACACCGGTGATCGGGCGGCACGCTCCATGCTTTCTTCATACGTGCTGCCGTAAACATCTTCATCCAGATTGTAGATTGCAGCTAAGCCGCTGCCGATCAGACTGACAACGGATAATGTACATAACAGAAACAGTATTACCTTGCCGGTAAAACTGCGGAAAAACTTTTTCATTCTCCACGCCCCTTTTCTAACTTGTATCCCTGACCGAATACCACTTTAATATAACGCGGTTCGGCCGGATTGATTTCAATTTTTTCCCGTAAATGACGGATATGGACCGCCACGGTGTTATCCACGCCCAACGGACGCTCCTTCCAGACCTGCTGATAGATCTCTTTCGGAGAGAACACCTTTCCCGGAGATGCGAGGAACAGCTTGAGGATCTCATATTCCGTCGGAGTCAGAGCTACCGCTTCCCCGTCCACGCTGACGCTTTTATCCAGATCGTTCATCTCGATTCCGCCAACGGTATAGGTGTCGCTGGATACGACTCCGCTGCCGAACTTCATGTAACGCCTGAGCTGTGACTTCACCCGGGCCGATACTTCCAGCGGATTAAACGGCTTGGTGATATAGTCATCCGCTCCGATATTCAGCCCCAGAATCTTGTCCGCATCCTCACTTTTCGCGCTTAAGAGGATAATGGGCAGGTTGCTGATCTGGCGGATCCTGCTTAAGGCGGTGATGCCGTCCATTAAAGGCATCATGATATCCAGTAGCAACAGATGGATCTCTTCCTTTTCAATCAGATCCAGCGCTTCCTTTCCGTTATACGCTTCATAAATCCGGTAATCCGGATCGGACAGATATATTTTCAATGCATTGACGATATCCTTTTCATCGTCACAGATCAGGATGTTATACATGGCTCTATCTCCTTTAAACCTATTATAATACGGCAGTGTTTTAAGAAGAAATGAGGGAAATTCTTAAGAATTGATGAAGAAAAGGACGGAATCCGGGATTCCGTCCTGATCTGATTCTGTTTGATATTTCCTACGGACGTCCGTGGCCGCCGCCACCGAAACCGCCCATATTGCCGCCCGGCATTGTCTGGCCGCCCATGTTACCGCCCGGCATCATGCCGCCCATGCCGCCCATCATCTGATTGGTCATCTGGGTGACCTGGGAGCCGTTGACTGTTACCGTGCCGCCGTTGATGGCACCCTGGCTGTCATAGTCGAACGGGGATTGGGCACTGATGGTAATAGTACCGCCGTTGATGAAGATGTTGCCGTTGGAATCCAGTGCATCCGTATCGCCCTGACCCATACTGACCGTTAACTCACCGCCGTTGATTTCAATGGTCGGAGTGATACCGGAGACTTTCTGCGCTGCGTTGACGCCGTCATCGCTGGCTGTGATATCCACCGTACCGTCATTGAGGATGATCTGCGTGGATTCCAGGCCTTCATGCGCACTGATGGTGATATTTCCGCCGTTGACCGTTAAGAGATAGTCCGCATGGATCGCGTCATCTCCGCTCTTCAGATTCAGTGTTCCGCCATTGATGGTTACCGTATTATTGGAATGTACGGAGTCATCCGTGGAGTTGACCGTGATGTCTCCGTTATTGACGGTGATGCTGTTTTCCGCCTTGATGCCCTTGGCGCTCGCTTCAGAGGAGTCATCGCCATAGAACCAGTTGGAAGAAGCGGAAGTATAGGTTGCACCGTCAGCTGTGGTGATGTCCAGTGTTCCGCCGTCAATGATCACATCCGTTGCGGCATTGATGCCGTCATCTTCCGCATCGATCGTAATGGTTCCGCCGCTGATGTAGACATATCCTCTGCCTTCATCCGTGTCATTGGTGCTCTTGATACCGTCGCTGCCGGCATTCAGTGTCAGTGTACCGCCGCCGATCTTTACGCAGTCCTTGCCGCTTAAGGCACTGGAGACGGAAATCACCGTGATCGTTCCGCTAGTGATGATGAGATCATCCTTGGAGACGACGCCGTGGGCATAGTTGCCGTTGACGACTAATGCTCCGGAGCCGTTGATGGTTAAGTCTGCCTTGGAGAAGATGCAGCCGTCCACACCGGAGTCATCCGTTCCCACACTGTATGCTGTACCGTCAGATAACGTATTTGTTGTCCCTTTGTCCAGTGAGATGAAGACCTTGTCCGCTTCGACGATGTAGATGCAGGCGTAGTCGGAAGAATTGATCGTCGCATTGCTTAAAACGATCTGGACCTTTTCCGAATCCGTTACGTTGACTTCCACATGTCCGTTGAGCGTACCGGTGAGATAGTAGGTACCTTCCTGTGTAATGCTCAGAACACCGTTCTCATATGCCGCTCCGGCTCCTTCCACCGTGACGGAATCGCCGTTCATCGTGACGACCGTGGATTCCGCCAGGTTATAGGAGGCATCCGTGTCGCGGTTTGAGAAGCTGTATTCTTCGGAAGATACCACTGTCGCAACATCTTCCACCGTTACGTCTTCATAGCTGTTCTGATTTGTTGCGGTTTCCGTTTCGCTGACGGAGACCGTTTCCTCGCTGGTATTTGTGTTTTCTTTTGTATTTGCGCAGCCGGTGAGCAGTAAGAGCGCGGCTGTTAATGTAATGAATGCTTTTTTCATAATTCGTCATTCCCTTCCGTATTTTCCATTAAGCTGATTTCCAGATTCCCGTTACGGATCCGTAATTCATCCATAAACTGTTTCATGTCAGTCCCGCGTTTCATTTCCACCCGGTAGACTAAGCGGAACAGACTTCCCATATTCGTTGTTTTGACGCTGACCATTTCGTGGTAGCTCAGATATTTTTCAAAGACTTCATCAAAGACATCCGTGAAGTTCAGCGATTCCGGAATGGTGATCCGTAACTGCTGGGTGCGCTCTTCCTTAAGCGGGATGCTCATGATGATTACCAGTGCGAAAGAGACGATCAGTGCGAACAGGAAGGCCACACTGATGTAACCTGCCGCACAGGCAACGCCGCATGTCATGGCCAGAAAGATCAGTACCATGTCTTTGGCTTTTCCCGGAGCGCTGCGGAAGCGTACCAGGGAGAAGGCACCGCTGATGGCGATTCCCGTACCGATATTGCCATTGACCATTAAGACGATGGTTTCCACGATGACCGGTAATAAGATGAGTGCTGCCACAAAGCTCTTGCTGGCACGGTTCTTATAGTTGGCCGCGATGGCTGTTACCGTACCGCTGAGAAAAGCGGCGAGTGTGATGATCGTATAAGTCGCAAGCGTCAGATTGCCTGTATCAATTGCTGTAAAGATGTTCATAACTGCTGTTCCCCCTGATTCTGTTATTGTAGACCGCACCGTACTTCGAGAAGCTGGTCGGATAGATTTTGAGTTCGTCCAGGATCTGTGCCAGCCAGAGCGGCAGATATCCCGGATTCTTGAGTTCGAGTAAGACCTGATCCTGAGAGAGGATGCTTTCTCCGTCCATCCCGTCCTGCATGTTCAGATCGTCCAGCCGGTAGCGCGGATTCTGATCAAACGTGATGCGGATCTCCGGATCGCTCTTTAGGAAGTAAGCGCTGCGGTCGTACATGATGAGCACTTTCGGCTCAATGTGATCGTAATGGCTCATGCCGTAGTCGATCTCTTTCATGATCTGTGTCTGATTCGGCATCTTGTGCTGATTCAGATAGGCCATGGCCTGTTCGTAAGTCATGGCAACCCGGCGCTTGTAGACGATTCCGTTGTATTTCTTTTTGACTTCCAGAAATACCATGGAAGTGTCGGACGGAACCCCGTAGCTTCTCAGGCGGTACTTTTCCTTGTAGCCGATCGCATCAATGGAATTGCGGATCAGAGTGTTCTGATCGTTATCCAGATACAGTGAGCATACCGTGCTGAAGGAATACTGGTTGGTACCGAGATCGTCCTGCAGACGTTCCATCAGAGCCCTGTACTGTGCTTTTGTTAAGAGATATTTTTTCTCATAGCGTTCAAAGATGTTTTCATCCATCGGGTGTTCCTCCTTTTCTTTGTATGCTCAAAGTATAAAAAAGAAATCTGAACACTAAGTGAACAGATTTCAGTAAAATATGTTATTTTTCCGTTTTGTCTTTTCCGAAGGGAATCGGCAGTTTATCCCAGGTATCCCCGGCGATGATCTTCAGGAAATACCCGAACCCGTCTCCGAGCAGTTTCTTCTCCTCATCGCTTAAGGTGTTGTATTTTTTGATGAGCGCGTAGCCTGCCTTGAAGGATTCCTTGCGCATCTGCGAGGTCGTCTGGATGCCGGCCTCCTCCAGCATATCGAAGATGATGTTGAAGAAGCGGCTCTTGTCCTCATAGGACAGATTGCTGACCCATTCATTGAAGGCCTTATTCAGTGTGAGGGAGCTGCCGTGCAGCTTCTGGTCGTAGACGAAGCTGGTCCCTTTCACTTCCCAGCTGAAGGCGTCATGCTGGAAGAGCGATACCGTATTGGAATGAACGATCTGGTAGTCATCCACCAGTTCCAGGATCATTCCGATCACGCTGGACTGCGGTACAAACGTCCTTACTTTTGAGACGATCCGCTGATACCCGGCAGATTCCGTCAGCTCTTTCATGAGACCCGGTCCGTCATTATTATATATCGTGATGATTCTTCCCTGTAAAGCCATCGGCAGAAAGCTTCCGGCATAGATGGCCAGATTGCCGCCTTTGGAGTGTCCTCCGACCCGTAACATCGTTTTCTCCCGGTGGATGGCCACATCGTGCAGATAGTTTAAAGCCAGATGCTGGGAAGGAATCGTATACATGAAGCTCAGGTTGAAGTCTTCCCGCCAGCCGACCATCGTATTGTCCGTCCCGCGGTAAGCCACATAGATCGTTCCGTCCTCCAGCGCAAAGCACATGGCCGAGAACTGCTTGGCGCTCGGCACGTCGATTTGGGAGACATAGCCGAACAGCTTATTGTTTTTATAGCGCTCCGCATGCTGGATCGCCCGCATCAGCTTCAGCATGTCATCGGAAGAGAAAAAGCCGTCTTCCTGCTGCAGCCGATCGCGCTCGGAACGGAAGAATTCCTCCACCGCGTCCGACAGAGTCACCTCTTCGTCAAAGGAAGAGGAA
The DNA here is from genome assembly GCA_902803495.1 of uncultured Erysipelotrichaceae bacterium. Lineage (GTDB taxonomy): Bacteria > Bacillota_I > Bacilli_A > Erysipelotrichales > Erysipelotrichaceae > RUG14871. The sequence goes on along the minus strand of CADCPY010000041.1, from coordinate 7,150 downwards.
AGAATTCCGTCCCACAGAGCGTAGGACAGCTGTGTATAGATCAGATTATCAATGTCATTGAACGGGGCGACCTGATAGGAAAGATCCCCTCTCCAGTCCACATAATCCAGAATATTACTCATCCAAAACCTCTAACATTTTCTGAAACATTTCGTCCAGGCGTTCCTTCTGCCCTGTCAGATACCAGTATCCCCACAAAGCTTCCAGCGCCGTCGCATAGCGGTAATCGATCACATTGGCATTCTTCGCACTGGAATGGCTCTTGAAATTTCTTCCTCTGTGATAGATCTCCGTCTCGATCTCATTCAAATCCTTTTCGATCGCATGTGCCACTTTGGCCTGCGAGGTCGCCGAGACATAATGGATCTGCATCGACTGCAGTTTCTTTAACTGCGTGATTCCCTGATGCACCAGATAGTCGCGTACCTGCAGTGTCATGTAAGCATCACCGACAAAGGCAAGTTCCCCTCCGTTTAAGAGTTCGTAATTCATTAAAGAAGTCCCTTCTCTAAGAGTTTGCTGCGGAATTCGTCCGCTTTCGCAAAGTCCTTTTCCTTCCGGGCTGCTTCCCAGCCGTTGAAGAGTTCCTTATCTTCCGCACTGAGAGTAATAGGATCCACCAGGATTCCGAAGACCCAGAGCATCTTCTTTAAGGCGTTGTAGTTGGAAAGAACCGTAACATAATCCACTTCTCTCTGACGCATGGACTGATTCAGTGCCTTGACCGTATCAAAAATCACCTTGAAGCCGTTCGGTGTGTTCAAGTCTTCCGAGCAGGCCTCCACAAAGGCATCAAAGAGTTCCTTATTGTAAGGCTCTTCCTTCATTTCCACATCATGTCTCTGCAGGGCAACTTCCGCCTGTTTCAGAGCCGTTTCCACCTTGCCCAGTTCGGCCTTGGCCGCCTGAATGACTTCATCCGTGATGTTCAGATTGGAGCGGTACTGCGTGGAAAGCATCATCCAGCGCATAACGTTGGCGCCGATGGCATCGATCATGTCCTTCGCCCAGATGACATTTCCCAGGGATTTGCTCATCTTGATGCCGTCGATATTGATCATGCCGTTATGGATCCAGTAGTTGGCAATCGGTGTTCCGTACAGTGCCTCACTCTGGGCAATTTCGTTTTCGTGGTGCGGGAATTTCAGGTCCATGCCGCCGCCATGGATATCGATCTGGTGCGAACCGAATTCCTTATTGATCATGACGACACATTCCGTATGCCATCCCGGTCTTCCTTCACCCCACGGTGTTCCCCATTTGATGCCCTTATCCGTGACTTTCCATAAGGCAAAGTCCAGCGGGTTCTCTTTCTTGGAGTTTTCCTCGATCCGGGCACCGACTTCCAGATCCTCGATCTTCTGTCCGGAGAGCTGTCCGTAGTTTTTCACCTTTCCGACGCGGAAATAAACATCCCCGTCCACCTGGTAGGCATAGCCCTTTTCCAGAAGTTCGCCGATAAAGTCGATCATTTCTTTCATGGTGCGGGTCACGCGCGGTGTCGCATCCAGCTTCTCCGTATTCAGTCTATCACGGACTTCTTCATAAGCCGCAATGTACTTTTCGGTAATGACTTCTTCCGTGGTGCCTTCCTCAATGGCGCGGTTGATGATCTTGTCGTCCACGTCCGTGTAGTTGCTGACATATTTGACCTTGTAACCGCTGACTTCAAATAAACGGCGCAGGGTGTCAAAGACAATGATCGGACGGGCATTGCCGATATGGATATAGTTATAAACCGTCGGTCCGCAGACATACATATTCACTTCATTCTCGTGAATCGGTTTGAATTCCTCAATTCTGTTGGTCATGCTGTTGTAGAGTTTCATGATTATTGCCTCCTCAAAAAAATAAAAAGTGAAACACAAAGGTGCAAGGCACGGTCCCACTTTGACTTTCACTTCAGCCGTTAACGCCGGATACGTTTCCGCATACTATCTTCCGCGGAACCCAAACAGGTGCACTCCCCGCAACGCTTTCACATCTTTCCACCGCCCAGATGCTCTCTTGATCCGCTCTTTCCGGTCTTTTCCTGCCTTTGGTTTACGTTTTGATTATAACACTCTCATACCGATTAATCCACCCGCATTTCCGGAAGATAACATTCTACATTTTTAGCACTCTCCGCTTGACAGTGCTAAAATATTGACTATAATAGAAGGTGTAAAGGAGGTAACAGCAATGAAATACTTACCTAGAACAAACGGATACGGTTTAGACTTATTTGATGATTTCTTTGAAATGCCGGCATTCCGGACTGTAACAAGACATGACTTTATGAAGACGGACATCCGCGAGGTTGACAATAACTATGTAATGGATATTGATATGCCGGGGTTCACGAAAGAGAACCTGAATATTGAACTGCAGGACGGATACCTGACAGTCAGTGCAAAACAGAATACAAACAATGAGGAAAAGGACAGCAAAGGAAATATCATCCACCAGGAACGCTATACCGGTAGCATGAGCAGAAGCTACTACGTCGGTGAAAACGTCACCGAAGAAGATATCAAGGCTGCCTTCAAGGACGGCATCCTGACAGTCACATTCCCGAAAGAAAAGAAGAGAATCGTCGAAAAGAAAACCATTTCCATCGATTAATCAAAAGGTTGCGGAATCAATCCGCGACCTCTTTTCTTCTCTTCGGAATAAAACATGAAAAAAGAATAACAAAAATGGTAGAAACATGTTATAATATTCCCGGAAAGGAATATTGTTGCTTTGTTTGAAGTAGTTTTTTATGAACTCAGTAACGGAGAAAAGCCGGCCTTAAATTCGATTTTAGAAATAAAAGATACTAAATTGAGAGCAAAAGTTTTCCGTAGTCTAAAACTATTGGAAACATTTGGAAATGAATTAGGGGAGCCAGACACAGCTCCTTTGGGAAATGAAATCTTTGAATTGCGAACAAAACAGGGAAGTAACATCGTCAGATGTCTGTACTTTTACCAAAAAGGCAAGATTATAATCGTTACAAACAGTTTTATAAAAAAGACACAGAAAACACCAAAAAGCGAAATTGAACTTGCTCTGGAAAGGAAGGCAGATTATGAGAAAAAACACGGGTACATCTCTCGATGAAATCATCAATGAGCAGCTGAAGGATTCCGAATTTGCGAAAGCCTGGGCAGAAACCGAACTGGAAGATCAAATCAAAAGGGATCTGATTCAGGCAAGAATTGATGCAGGATTAACTCAGAAAGAACTGGCGGAGAAATCAGGAGTAAGACAATCAAATATCAGCCGCATTGAAAGCGGATCTGCAACACCTACCCTTCAGACACTGAAAGCAATTGCCAAGGGGCTAGGAAAAAAACTCAGAATTTCCTTTGAGTAATAAAAACTCTCTTTCACCCATACGTTTTCCACGTTGGATGCAAGAGAGTCTTTTTTATTCCATAATCCGCTCCGCTCTATCGAGCAGTTCCTCCTTCAGCTCTTCTGAAGCAAAGGATGCCAGAATGGCGTTTCTCGTGCACTGCTGCAGCACTTCTTCCGGAACACCCATCAGTCGCAATTGATCATGCTCATTTGCCAGTGATGTGCGGGAGAAAGTCATGTTATCCGTATTCACCGTCACACAGGCGCCTTTCTTCAAAAGTTCCCTGATCGGGTGCTGCATGTACGGCAGCTTGTGACGACAGTTGGATGTCAGACAGATTTCCAATGGAATCTGTGTTTTGATTACTTCCGAGAGGATCTCTTCCTTCTGTACGCAGTCAATGCCGTGTCCGATACGCTGCGGATGCATTTCCAGCGCTTGCAGAACATGCTCGCCGATTCCCATCTCTCCGGCATGGATCGTATAGGGGATTCCCAGTTCTTCCGCCTTTTTAAAGTACGGTGCATATTCCCTAAAATCGCAGTTGTTCTCATATCCGGCCAGATCAATGCCAACCAGGCCGTTTCCCAGAAACTCTTTTGCATTCATCACCGTCAGAAGGTTCTCTTCATGATTAACGCTTGCGGAGTTTCCTTTATGCATTAAGGCATCAATGATGCCGACATGAATCTCCGGCAGCTCTTCCATGGCCCGCTTTGCGCCGGCAATGACCGCTTCCAGCGCTTCCTTCTGGCTTAATCCGCCTAAGGTATGCTGCTGAGAGGCAAAGCGGATCTCCGCATAGATGAGCCCCTGCTCATTCAAGCGCTGCACGAGATCATAGGTAGCGGAAAAGAGGTCTTCCCGGCTCTGCAGAACATCGCACATCAAAGCGAATTTTTGAAAGCCGTCCTCCCTGTTTTTATATTTGGTTTCAAATACGATTTTGTAATAGTCTTCATAGGTTGCATCTTCGGCAATGATTCCGAGATCTTTGGAGCGCTGATACGCCCATCTGAGATCCAAAGAGCCGTCCAAATGCAGATGCAGATCCACAAGTGCTGTCTGTTTCATGATTCGATTCCTCTCAGAGTCCGTCCGGGAAGGAAGTAAATGCACCGCGTTCTTTTTCCGGCATGCCGTATTTCTCTTTCGCATCGGCGATTGCTTTGATTAAGAAAGCCATGTTTCTGCCGAGGTTGCGCATGATCTGCAGCCCTTCCAGATCCTTTTCGACATCTTCTGCCGTAAAGCCGTGCACTTCATTCCAATACGTGGAAGAAGCTACCGGCATTCCGGTAATCGTGAAGTATTTATTGATCTCATCAAACGCCGACGTGCTGCCCGCTCTTCTGGAGGAGGCCACCGCCGCTCCGACTTTCATGCTCTTATCAAAATCCGTAGAATAGAAGACCCGGTCCAGTAAGGAAATAATGTTCCCGGAAGCATGAGCATAGTAAACCGGTGTTCCGACCAGTAAGCCGTCCGCTTCTTTCAGCTTTTCGCTGATTTCATTGACAATATCGTCATTGAAAACACATTTCCCCGTTTTACTGCATGTTCCGCAGGCAATACAGCCGTGTTTCACTTTCGCACCGACTGTAATGGTTTCCGTTTCGATGCCTTCCTGATTCAGCGTATCCGTAACTTCTTTCAGTGCCCGTGCCGTACAGCCGTTCACTCTGGCACTTCCGTTTAATACCAGCACTTTCATCCTCTTAAGCCCATCCTTTCTTTTAATGTATCAAGACAGGATTCAAATGCGATCCCGTACTTTTCCTCGTTTTCTTCCTGAATGGTAGCTTCAATGCAGTCCGCCACGAACTCTCCGGCCACCTTCACGGCCTTTTCCAGACTTAAGCCATTCACGATTCCTGCCAGAAGCACACTCGCAAAGATGTCCCCGGTGCCGTGATACTCTCCGCTCAGCTTCCTGTGCACAAAGATCTCCTCTTTTTCTTCCTTCAGGAAGGCACAGCCGATCTTGGTATCGGAGATATCCACGCCTGTCAGGACCGTTCTGGCATGCGGATATTTCTTTTCAAATTCCTTCAGCATTTTGGCAAGATACTCTCTGTGGTACGGACCTTCCCGGTATTCCCAGTGCAAAAGCTGATGCGCTTCCGTCATATTCGGTACCAGGATATCCGCATCCATCGCCATTTCTTCCATCGCTCCGATCAGTTCCGGAGTGAAGTTCTTATACAGTTTTCCGTGATCTCCCATGACCGGATCCACAAAGATCAGCGTTCCGTTCTGTTTCAGCTCTTTCACGGCATTCCGCACCGTCTTGGCCTGTGCGGGACTGGCCAGATAGCCGCAGTAGATGGCATCCGAATTCAGATGCAGCCGCACCCACTGTTCCGCGATGGCCGGAATCTCTTCCGTCAGATCCCGGAAGGTATAGCCTTCAAAACCGCCGGTATGGTTGGACAGCAGTGCTGTCGGCAGGATCGTACATTCAATTCCGCTGGCGGAAATGATCGGCAGGATCACCGTCAGTGAACACCTGCCGAGGCAGGAAATATCATTCATCGCAATAATTCTTTTCATGCCTTTATTATACCAAGAATTATGTTATATTTTAGGTATGGAATATTTACTTTGTGCCGTGATCGGCTACGCCTTCGGGTGTATTAATTTTGCGTTCATCATCTCCAAACTCAAAGGGTTCGACATCCGGGATACCGGCAGCGGAAACGCCGGTGCCAGCAATGTCAAAATGGCATTAGGTTGGAAGTACGGTGTGCTGACCGCCCTTTGCGACATACTGAAAGCCTTCTTAGCGACAGTGCTTGCAGAGAAGCTTTTTCCAAACGTTTCACTGGCTCCGGTTCTCAGCGGAACCTTTGCCGTGCTCGGACACATCTTCCCGTTCTACATGAACTTCAAAGGAGGAAAAGGCTATGCGTCCTATACCGGCATGCTGATCGCCCTAAACTGGAAACTGGCACTGGCCATGATTGCTTACGGTATTGTCTGCACCCTGGTTACAGACTACATTTTCATTGCCACGGTTTCCACCACATTCATTGTCTTCATCTACTACTGCATTCAGAAAGCCGAAGCCGGGTTTCTCTTTCTTCTGGCCTTACTGGCAGCTGTGATCACCTATAAGCATAAGATCAACTTCATCCGCTTAAAGAACCATGAGGAAGTCGGTTTGCGCGATTCCGGAAAGCACAGGGTCAAATGAGAGAATATGCAGAGCGCCTGACGGAAAACACGGACTTAAAGGAAGCTATTTTAAGAATCGCAAAAGAAAACCGCATTGAGAGCGGTGTGGTTTTATGCGGCGTCGGCTGCCTCAAGGAAGTGCATATCCGCAAAGCCGGCGCAAAGGAAACCTTCCGGAGCAAGGGACACTACGAAATTGTTTCCCTGATGGGAACGATTGCTACCGGGAAGGTTCATATCCACATCAGCCTGTCCGATGAAACAATGAATACGATTGGCGGGCACCTGTTAACCGGGTGTATCGTGGACACGACCTGTGAACTTGTATTGGGCATTCTGGAATCCTATGAAATGCACCGGGAGTTTGACGAAAACACCGGATATGATGAATTAGTTGCAAGAAAGATTTGACTTGTTTCAACTTTTACATTAAAATTTTATATGCGCCGATATAGCACAGGGGTAGTGCAACTCATTCGTAATGAGTAGGTCGGGGGTTCAAATCCCTCTATCGGCACCATGTAAAATTGAAAAGCACATGAGATTCCATGTGCTTTTTTAGGTAATGTAAATTATCGTGGATTTAGGGGTACAGGTTAAAATATCGTGTGGGTAAGAAAAGACACAGGTTAAAAAATCGTGGATTTG
>CADCPY010000040.1 GCA_902803495.1 uncultured Erysipelotrichaceae bacterium | reverse complement strand
TTCCGTAACAGGGCCTGGGAGCGGGAAGCACTGATGTCATTGGAGAGTAAACAACCGGTCCCGTTCAGCTTGGCGGCAAGTTTCAGTGACTTTCCGCCCGGCGCCGCACAGGCGTCCAGCACGATATCTCCCGCCTCGATTGGCAAGGCTTCCGCCGGCAACATGGCACTTGCTTCCTGAAGATAGTAAAGCCCCGCATAATAATACGGATGGGCAGTCACATTGTCTTCTTCGGCATAGTAAAAGCCATCCGAGCACCACGGAACGGGTGTTAAATGAAACGGTACGCTTTTCTGAAAGTCCTCTACGGAGATCTTTAGGGTATTCACGCGCAGGGCACGGTTGTACGGTTGTTCCATGCTGGCGAGGTAATCCTCATACTCTTCTTTGAGGAGATCTTTCATTTCCTGCTTATAGTTTTCCGGCAACTGTATCATGCATCCATTATATCATTTGAGCCTGTTTTATGATATTGTTAAGGTAGTAAAGAGGTGATTCCTATGTATGATGTTGTGGCATTGGGAGAATTGCTGATCGACTTCACCTATGTCGGAACCAGTGATAATCAGATGCGTCTTTTTGAGCAGAATCCGGGCGGAGCTCCGGCAAATGTTCTGTGCGCTTTAAGCCATTTCGGCCATAAGGTTGCCTTTATCGGCAAGGTCGGGGATGACATGCACGGGGCCTTCTTAAAAGAGACGCTGGAAAAAGAGCAGATCGATACCGGCGGACTGATCACGGACCCGGATCATTTTACAACGTTGGCGTTCGTCAATGTGGATGCAATCGGGAACCGTTTCTTTTCCTTTGCGAGAAAACCGGGAGCGGATACGTGTCTGACCACGGAAGAGCTGAACCGGGAAATGTTGCGCAATACAAAGATCTTCCATGTGGGAAGTCTGTCCTTAACGGCAGAGCCGGCCAGGGATGCGACCATTGAAGCAATCAAAACCGCCAGAAAGGCGGGAGCGCTGATCTCCTACGATCCGAACTACCGCGCCAGCTTATGGAATTCGAAGAAGGAAGCTGTGAAGCAGATGCGCTCACTCTTACCGGTCGTGGACTTGATGAAGTTGTCCGATGAGGAAGTGGAACTATTAACGGGAGAAAGGGATGTGCGCAAGGCGGCACTGAAACTGAACAATATGGGCATCCGCATCGTTGCGGTGACCTGCGGAGGAAACGGAGCCATCGTGGCCTGGAACAATGAGATCATTGAGTCTCCGTCCTTCCATGTATCCGTGAAGGATACCACGGGAGCAGGGGATGCCTTCTGGGGCGGGTTCCTGCACGCGTATCTCTCGCAGGAGATCAACAACCGCCGGGACGTGGAATTATGCGCCAAATACGGCAATGCGACGGCAGCGCTCTGCTGCACGAAAAACGGAGCCATTCCGGCCATGCCGAAGCTCTCGGAAGTGGAAAACCTGATGAAATAAAAAGGAGCGGAACTTAACGGTTCCGCTTTTTCATGAGTATTGTGCCGGCAGCTAAGAGCAGCAGGGTTCCGCCGCTGAGCAGGAAGGATATCTTCTCGATCTTTGCGCGCCGGTAGACGACCACATATTCCTGATTCTCCTTGACATCGCTTACTTCCACGTTCAGAAGTCCGGTTTCCGTATTGGCCGACGGCAATACGGTTTTTTCATAGACGCCGTCCGTGAATACCTGGATCTGATATCCGAGGTAGTAGCTGTAAGGAATGCTGTAGACTCCTTCTTCCGTCGGGGTGAAGGAGAGATAGTTGTAGTAGGAATTATTGATATTGGCAACGTAACCGTCATTAATGCGGTAAACGCTGCGGGCATTCATTTCGTAGTTGATGGCCGCATCTTCCAGTAAATAGTCCGGAGTGCTCAGCTCATTCGGGTTGTACCAGTAGATGTTGGTCGAATTCGGATAATAATACTTGTAATCAATCAGCTGTTCATGGCTGTCTGTGTTATGAATCTCTCCGTGGTACTTGAAGATTCCGTTTCCAAGATACAGCGCATAGAGTGCCGTAAGCGCCAGCAGGACATAGGAAACCTTTTTCTGCGGAAGGCGTGAGACGGCAATTCCGCTTGTGAAAGCGAAGAGCGGGATCACGGGAATCATCAGGCGCCCCGGCCACTGAAGGATGCTGAGGAAGCCGAATTTGTCCCAGGGGAAAAGATTGGTGCATAGGAAGAGACAGATGTATCCGATAATCTGACAGGCCGTGGTAAAGCGGTCGTGCTTCACAAAGAAATAGAGCAGGGGACACAGCAGTAACAGCAGTCCGCAGGTGGAACTGACATAGACATATTCCATGGAGAAAGACGTCAGGCTTTGTAATGTCTCACCTCCCATGGCACTGTTGACATAGTGCGAGACACGGTAGATGCCCAGCGTCAGCTGGCGGTACATCGGAACAAGATAGAACGCCAGAAGGCAGAGCGTAAGGACGGCGGAAAGCGCCAGCTTGCCGATCTTTATTGCGGTCCATTTTTTGATATGGAATAAAAGAAGGAGCGCAAAGACAAAGACGAAAATCAGAAAGGACAGATTGTGCGATAAAAAGAGCGCCGCAAAGCCGAAGATCAAGGAAAGCCAGGACTCCTGTTTTTCTTCATAAAAGATCTGATAAGTACAGTCCAATAGGAACGGCATCACGGCAAACGCCATGATCTCTCCCAGTGCTCCGCGGTAGAAGACATCGGAAAGATAATAGTTATTATAGATCGCAAGCGCTCCGCCAAAAAGCAGAGCAGCTTTGTTATCCGTAAAGCGGGAAAGCAGCTTCTGCAGAAAATATACCGTGCAGAAAGTGCAAAGTACGATCAGTAGCTTATAGGCAATGACGCTCGGCACTCCCAAAAGAACCAGAAGAGCAGGGAGATAGAGGAAAAAGACGGAATAGAATAACGGTGAGCCGTAGCCGTAATGATAATTCTGGGCAAACAGGATCGCCGGATAAAAGTCATGATTGCGGATAGCTTCGGCGAGCTCATAGATCCGGTTGATATGATATGTGGTATCGGCTCCGAAGCGCAGCGGAGAAAAGAAAAAAGGAACTGCCAGAATCAGTGTCAGTAGAAGACTGAATGATAGGATCGTGCAATTCTTTTTCAGAGTACTCTTCATAAAACTATTATAATCGCAAACAGAGGAAGGAACAACATTCCCGTGTCCGTGTTCCAAAAAGGCGAATGGGAACCTCATGAAAAAAGTCTGCTGAATCTCAGCAGACTTTTCGGTATTGGTCAAATTGTTTTGTTAGTCCAGGTCTTCGCCGTTGGTGGCGATGACTTTCTGATACCAGTAGAAGGAATCCTTACGGGAACGCTTGTATGTTCCGTTTCCTTCATCGTCTGCGTCAACGTAGACGAATCCGTAACGCTTGCTCATGGATACCAGGGAACAGGATACCAGATCGATACAGCCCCAAGGGGTATAGCCGATGACATCCACGCCGTCTTCAATGGCCTCGGCGATTGCTTCGATATGGCTGCGGAGATAGGAGATCCGGTAATCGTCGTGGATCTTTCCTTCCTCATCCGGCTTCTCAAAGGCTCCGAGTCCGTTTTCAACGATGTAGATCGGCAGATTGAATCTGTCTCTTAATTCGTTCAGCGAGATCCGTAAGGCAGTCGGGTCGATCTGCCAGCCGAATTCCGAATCAGGGAGATACGGATTCTTCAGCATTCGAATGAAGTTGCCGATTCTTTCCTGTCTGGCCGGATCCGCCGTTACCACGGATGAGAGATAGTAACTTAAGGAAATGAAATCGACCTTGCCTTCGGAGAGGATCTGCTCATATCCGTCATACCATTTGATGTCGATATTATTCTTTCTGTAGTAGGACAGCATCCATTTCGGATAGTAACCTTTGACCATGACGTCACAGAAGAACATGTTGAATTCCGTTTCCTCATGAGCCCGGTAGGCATCGGCCGGAGACGGTGTTTCCGGATAGAGATGATGCAGGTTGAACATATTGCCGATGAGGCAGTTCGGTGCCGTATCATGAGCGTATTTGACAACCATGGCACTGGCAATGAACTGATGGTGCAGTGCCTGATGAGAAGCGTTATCCCATCTTCTGGCCATTGCTTCCGGCAACCGGCCAAACGGACGGAATCCCTTTGGAATCTCAAAGTCATCATAACGGTCGAGTATGATACCGCCGCCCAGCCACGGGACAGCGGTGACCATGTTGATCTCGTTGAACGTGAGCCAGTATTTTACTTCATCCTTATACTCATCGATCAGGAACTTCAGATACTTCACACAGTACGGAATGACTTCCGGAGATGCCCAGCCGTCATACTTTTCGACAAAGATGATCGGCAGTTCGTAGTGAATCATGGTAACCAGAGGCTCGATTCCGTATTTGTGGAGTTCCTTAAACACATTGTGATAGAATTCCACGCCGTTCGGATCCGGTTTGTCTTCCAGTCCGGTCGGGAAGAGTCTGGTCCATGAGATGGACATACGGAAGCTCTTGAATCCCATTTCCGCTAGCAGGGCAATGTCTTCCTTGTAATGATGGTAGAAGTCAATGCCTCTGCGGTTCGGGAAATTCAGAGTTGCTTCCTCTGCTTTGGCTCTTTCAAAGTCTTTTTTGAGCATGAAGTTGCACGGTATTTTCGGACCGCGGTAAAAGACATAGTCAAGATGACTTAAGCCTTTCCCGTCTTCGCATCTTCCGCCCTCGATCTGGGCGGCGCTGGTTGCACCGCCCCAGAGGAAATTCTTTGGAAATTTAGACATTATTAACCTTTCGCGTCAATTTCGTCCGCTTTCTCATCCTTGTACAGGAAGAGTGTGGCAGCGAATGTCACGGCGGCAGCAACCACGACGGCAATGATCATGCCGGTCAGGTCCGCTGTGGAACGGGTCTGCGGGTTGATGAACACCGGGAATGTGAAGATGTTTGGAGGTCCGCCTGCATAGGAACCGACATTCATCAGTACGCAGACGATTCCACCGACTGCCGAACCGATCATTGCGGCATATAACGGTGTTTTATACTTGAAAGTGATACCGTACATACCAGGTTCGGAAATACCAGGAACGGCATCCGAGAATGCACAGGAGTATGCCAGAGCTTTACGGTCAGCATTCTTTGCTTTAATAGCGACAGCTAAGCAGGCTGCGGCCTGCGTGTACTGGAACAGGAATCCTGCAGGATGTGTAATCGGGTTCTTGCCGTATTTTGCACCGATTGCCATGGCAACAGCCATCAGGTTGAAGTGCATGCCGGTGATGACAATATACGGATAGATTGCACAGAAGACAGGGATGATCACCGGTCCCAGCGGGCTGTTCATTATTCCAATGAGCAGACCGGCAAAGGCTTCGGATAAGATTGCACCGATCGGAGCCAGTACCAGCAATGCCAGAGGCACCATGATCACCAGTTCCAGAACAGGTACGAAGACAAATCTTACGACCTTCGGAATGATCTTGTTTAACAGTTTTTCCACATATCCCATCACAAAGACACACAGAATGACAGGAATGATGGTATTGGAATACGTTGCCGGATGGATTGGCAGGCCAAACAGGAAGCCGGCATTTCCCGTACCAGGAATGATCGTTGGAGGTCCGCCCGGCTGAGGAATGACTGCACCGACACCGGCCTGGCAGAGTGCCACGAAATCAGGGTATACCAGGATCAGACCCATTAAGATACCCATGGCAGTCTTGACATGGAATCTCTGGGCTGCAGCATAACCGACCAGTACCGGCATGAAGTAATATGCTACGTTATAAACCCAGGAAAAGGTTGCAAGGGTAGGGGAATCAGGAGCAATCAGCTTCAGGTTGACCAGCAATACGACGAATGCCTGTAAAAGACCGCAGGCCAATAAAGCAGGCAGAATCGGGAATACGCAGGCGACGATTGCCGGGAAGATGGACCCGAGGATATCCTTGATGGATTTCTTCTTTGTCAGTTCAGGATCCAGGTTTTCATCGATGGCAGCGACTCTTGTGACGCCGGAAGCATTGATAAATGCTTCATAGACTTCGTTGATATCATTGCCGATGATGACCTGAACCTGGTCGCCGACCATCTGAGTGCCGATGACGCCCAGTTTCTTGATTGCATCAAGATTGACCAGACTGGTGTCCTTTGGTGTGATGCGCAATCTGGTAAGACAGTGAGCGGCATGAGATATATTATCTTTACCGCCGATGAATTCGACTATTTTGGAAGCAAGTTCCGCATAGTCCTTTGCACTTTTTGCCATAACTTCTCCTTTCATTTCAATTATTATGTTTTTTCAATATCCGTTACGGATATCATGGCCTTATTTGGTGATGAAACCGAAATTCATGCCGTATTTCAGATAATCCAAAAGGAACATTTCCTCTTCGGCAATTCTGCCGGCATAGTTCATGGTTCCGTCATTTCGGATTCTTCTCATGGCGATGTGAACTTCACCCTTATAGCGGGTCGCAAGATCGTTGAGAATCAGAACATCGCCCGGTTCAAAGAATTCCCTGTCGCACTTTCGCGGTTCAATCGGTGTGAACCGGAAATCCATCCGTCCCCATCTGGAACGGATGATGATGCGGGTATACTCACTGACACTGTGCTTATTGAAAACCAGCAAAAGTTCCTTTTCCGCATCCGTGAGTCCGTCTGCCAACTCAATCGTCAGCGGGATCCGTTCGATGTCTCCGATTGGAATCTGTGTCCGTAAGCCAGGGAAATAGAACGGTTTGTCTTCGGCATGGACATAGCACTGTTTCATTGTCTCGGCGACTTCTTTCAGCTCTTCCTCGGAAGCGAAGGCGTTACCGATGATCACCTCATCGCTGCCTAAAGCCAGATTGTGTCTGAGCTGAAGTCCGATTGGCAGGTCTCTGTCATCCTCAATGGTCGGAAGACCGTCGGATACCGGCCACGGACCGTGCGTTCCCGGAGTGGTGGAGGTGATGAAAATCTGTGTTTTGATTCCTTCTTTCTTAAAGAAACGGTTCGCTTCCAGAACGGCTTCACTGTCTGCCCCGGTATTCCGTAACGGGTAGAAATTGTAAGAGCCGATGATTCTGTTTTTATCTCCGCCGTCTTCAATGATTTTCTTCACCGTCGGAATCAGGCTGGCGTTGAGTTGAACACTCAGTCCTTCCTTATTGTTGACGATGGCCACGTCTCTTTCGTCGTTGAACATCAGATCCAGACGAAGCACATCTATGCCGATTTCCTTAAACACGGACAGATCATCCGCGCTGCAGCCCATCTGCATGAAGAAGCGGGCATTGCAGTCACCGTAGACGAGCATTCCGTGTCTGTGGGCAGCCTCACACAATCCGTGGAAATAGGAAATGATTTCCTCTTTTGTGCCTTCAACGGAAAACAGACTGGTAAACACTCTGGTAAATCCGTACTTTTCGGCGAGAGTAAGATAGTCTTCGATCTGCTGGGCAGTTTCCTGCTCCGGATACAACGAAACACCTAACTGTATCATGTATCTTTCCTTTCTGTTTTATGATGTAATATTATGATTCCTATTGTAAAAAATAACTCCGCTGCCGCCTTAAAACATGAACGAATACGCGAATATTCGCACTGTCCTAAGGATAAGCCTCGGAGTTATCGAGTTACAAACCTTAATTCTAATTTCATTTTATTATTTTATAAAACATTTTGTCAATATTTTCCTGTACCGTGTCAGAGGCAGGGGACTTTCAGTCCGGTTTTCTGCCCGGAAAGCAAAAAAAATGGACTCTCTCGAGTCGACCCTTTTCATCTATATATAAACGCAGTCTTCTGCGGAATTGCCGAATTGGTGGAGCTTAGGGGATTCGAACCCCTGACCCCCTGCTTGCAAAGCAGGTGCTCTCCCAGCTGAGCTAAAACCCCAACTCTGATCAGGAAATGGTGGGCCTGAATGGACTTGAACCAACGACCTCACCCTTATCAGGGGTGCGCTCTAACCACCTGAGCTACAGGCCCATTTCCCGACTGCTTTATTAGAATACCACTATATTTTTGATGTGTCAACAAGAAAAAATACTTTTTTTCAAAAATGCGGAAGAGTTGAAAATGGGGCGTTTGTCAGGGTTCGGAAGGGCGACTCAAAGGAATGTGTGATAAAATAATCTTAGTATGAGCCGACTGATTGCACTGTTCTGGATTCTTTCGCAGAACGGGCTTATCACCTTATATAATAGAAAACGCAGTGAATGGAATTATCCGCTGGTTTTTATCTGCGGTGTTTTTCTGCTTTATGTCGCCGGGTTCTTCACGCAGCTGCGGCTCGGCTATCTGCTGAGCTGGATCACGGTGCTGCTCTTCTGGGTACGTCTGGCTGTTTTGTTCTGGAAGAAAGATGAAGAGCGGCTCAGGGAATTCTGGGACAATTTTCTGACGATCGGCAATGCGGTTTTTGTTCTTTTGTTTCTTTACATCTGTCAGAAGTATAAGTATACCTTCTTCCGCTACTGGGATGAGTTTTCCCACTGGGGACCGATGGTACGGGAAAGCATCCGCTACAATACGTTCTATTCCACGGCGGCTTCCAATCTCTACATCCATAAAGACTATCCGCCCTTCTTCCCGCTTTTGAATGTGCTCTTCTGTGATCTATTCGGCGGGGAATACGCGGAAAACCGTCTCTATATTGCGCAGAACACCTTCATGCTCTCGCTCTTTGTGACGCCGCTCGCTCATTTAAAGCGGAAAAATGCGAAGGACTGGGGAGCAGCGCTGCTGTATGTTCTGATCTTTCTGCTTTGCGCCTTTACGGTGCAGCTGACACCGGATTCTTCGGATTCCGCCCTCGTTTACCGCTCCATTTACGTGGACTGGCCGATGGCGCTCTTTGGGGCGTACATGATCTATCTGGTCTGTTTCGGAATCAGAGAGAACAAAATTGCGGATCTGTTTGCGGCAGGGGCGTGCATCTTTACGCTCTTATGCATGAAGCAGATGGGCTACATCCTGGCCTTTCTGGCGGTTGTCATCTTTCTGATTCAGCGGCATATCGTGGAGAAGCAGCCGCTGCGGCTGAGCTATCTGACGCTTTTACTCTGTCCTGCTTTCCTGCGCTTTGTGTGGAAGTTTTACTGCGATGCCATCCGGGTGTCGGGAGACGCACAGTTTCTTCCGCTGGACCTCATTCAGAAGAGCCTCTCGTTACTGAGCGGCCAATGGCAGCTGGAAGGGTGGCAGACGGAAGCGTTCCGGAATTACATGAAGGCAATTGTTACCCGTCCGCTGATGGTGTTCCCTCTGCATCTCAGCTATTTTCCGATCGCGCTCATCATCACGCTCGGCATGGCAATCTTACTCCGTAAGAGAAAACAGCTCTACGTAGCGCTGCTGTATCTTCTTGGCAGTATCGCCTACAGTGTGGTCATGCTGCTGCTGTACATGTTCCCGTTCGGGCCGTTTGAAGGGCCGACGCTGGCGTCCTTTAACCGCTATCTGTTCTCCTATCTGTATCTGGGAATCTGCTTTGTGGTTCTGTTGGGCGGGGAGATCCTGCTTGAAAGAAAAGAGCACCGTTTCCTTTCTCTGACAGTACTGTTGGCCTGCTTTATTCTCTTTGCGGACTACCGCCTGTATCCGGATCTTCTTCCGGAACAGAGGAGTGAGCCAAAGGACAGCGAAGCGTTTGAAGAAGTTCTGGAACACGTGAATTACTATGACGGGAAAAAGATTCTGGCCATTGAGCAGTACAACAAGATCAACCTGCTGCAGATCAAGCTGATCTATTACGGCGTACCGAAAGAACGCGTCCGCTTCCTGCGTCTGGAAAACGGGGAGCAGAGGCTGGGGATTTCCGCAGAAATGAGTTTTGAAGAGTGGAAAGAACTCTTGCGGGAGTACGATTTGCTGTATCTGGAATTTGCGGACAGCTACTTTATTGAGAATTACTGGGAGAAGCTGACAGAGGAGAATCTCTATAACAATTCGTTCTATGAGATCACAGACAATAATGGTTCCCCGGACGTAAAAGTATTAAGCATACTGGAAGAGCTGAAATAGAGCTCTTCCGTTTTCTTTTTCGATGATTAGTGATAGTATAAAACTAATTCTAGAAAGAGAGAAGCGCGATGACATTCAAAGAGGGACTCAAAGACGGACTGCCAATCGGGCTCGGGTATCTATCCGTGTCCTTTGCGTTTGGCATCTTTGCGACAAGCAGCGGTCTCTCCTATCTCGAAGCGCTTTTTATTTCCATGAGCAATCTGACTTCGGCCGGGCAGCTGGCCGGGGTGCCGATCATCCTAGGCGGAGGGAGCCTTCTGGAAATGGCTTCCACGCAGCTGGTCATCAATCTGCGCTACGCCTTGATGTCGGTCGGTATCTCGCAGAAGCTTGCGCCGAGCGTTTCCTTTTTGGACCGCTTCTGGATCGCCTTTATCAATACGGATGAGATCTATGCCGTTTCCTCTTCCAAAAGGGGAGAGCTGAACCGGAAGTACCTGTTCGGCTTGGCGGTATTACCGTATCTCGGCTGGCAGACGGGAACTTTGATCGGCGGAATCCTCGGGGATATCCTGCCGGCGATCCTGATCAATTCACTGACCATTGCCATCTACGGCATGTTTATTGCGATTGTGGTACCGGTCTGCAGAAAAGAGAAAGCCACACTGTACTGCGTTCTACTATCCGTGGCACTGAGCTGTCTCTTCTATTATCTGACCGAGATCCCAAGCGGCTTTGTGATCATTCTGTGCGCTTTGATCTCGGCAGGCATTATGAGCGTGGTTGCGCCGTATCAGGAGGTGGAACATGAAGTATAGTTTCGCTGTCTATCTTCTCATCATGGCTTTGACCACCTATCTGATCCGCTTACTGCCTTTGGTTTTTGTGAAGGGAAAAATACAGAACCGCTTTGTTCTGTCCATGCTGCACTACATTCCCTATGCAGTCTTAAGTGCCATGACGATTCCCGCTGTCTTCTATGTCTCTGAGCATATTGTCTCTTCTTTAGCGGGACTGGCGGTGGCCTTCATTCTGGCGTATCGCGGGAAGTCCCTTACGGTTGTGGCCTTTACGGCTGTGGTTGCGGTTTTTATCGGTGAGCTGATCTGTCTTTAGTTAGGAGGATTTTATGAACCGTCGTTTGGAATTATTAAAGAAAAAAATGCAGGAGAACGCGCTGGATACCTGCATCATTACGGACTTTTATCAGCTGAAATATTTTATCGGCTGTGAGATCCATACCGGGGAGCGTATGCTGGCACTGGTATTGGAAAAGAGCGGGGAAGCGACATTATTTGTGAATGCGCTCTTCCACGCCAGGGAAAGCAGTGACTATAACGTTGTCTACTATCACGATTCCGAAGATCCGATTGCCGCGATGGCAAAGGTCATTCAGGGCAAACGCGTCGGAATTGATGACAGCTGGAATGCCGGATTCCTTTTACGCTTAATGAGCGCGTATTCCGCGGAATATGTGCGCGGCAGCTTTCTGATGGCGGAGATCCGCTGTCAGAAGGATGAAGAGGAACAGCGTTGCATGATTGAGGCTTCGAAGCTGAACGATGAAGTCATGCGCCGCATCCGCCCGTATCTGAAAGTCGGGGTCACGGAGATGGAAATCTACGAACGCCTGATTGCCTTATTCAAGGAAGTCAGTCACGGACCGGTTTCCTTTGAACCGATCGTGGCCTTCGGGAAAAACGGCGGGGACCCGCATCACGAAAGCGACGATACGGTGCTTCAGAAAGGGGAAGCCATCATCATCGATATGGGCTGTTACTACAACGGATACTGCTCTGACATGACCAGAACCTTCCTGCAGCACGGAAACGAAGAGATTGAAACGATCTACGATATCGTCTTAAAAGCCAATACGGAAGCGGAAAAAGCCATCCGTGTCGGCATGCCTCTGAAGGATGTGGACAAGGTGGCCCGCGATATCATTACCGAGGCGGGATACGGATCGTATTTCACGCACCGTCTGGGACACGGCATCGGCATTGAGGTGCACGAACCGTACGATGTCTCCGAAAACGATGAAGTCATGCGCCGCATCCGCCCGTATCTGAAAGTCGGTGTCACGGA
>CADCPY010000039.1 GCA_902803495.1 uncultured Erysipelotrichaceae bacterium | reverse complement strand
GCGGCAGAGGCGCAGTTTGAAACATCGCTGGCCCGTACGGGAGCCGGATACTTTGACTACTACTTACTGCACTCGCTGCGTGACAGCAACTATCATGTCTACAACGACTACAATATGTGGGAGTTTGTACAGGAGAAAAAAAGACAGGGACTCATCAAAAATGTCGGTTTCTCCTTCCACGATACCCCGAACATGCTGGAAGTGATTTTGAAGGACCATCCGGAAGTGGACTTCGTGCAGCTGCAGATCAACTATGCCGACTGGGAAAACCCGGCCATCGCCTCGCACGGTAACTACGAAGTCGCCCGTAAATACGGCAAGATGATCACGGTCATGGAACCGGTGAAGGGCGGCATGCTGGCAGAACTGCCGGAGAAGACGGCCAAACGCTTGAAAGACTACGCGCCGGAGGCATCGCTGCCGTCCTGGGCAATCCGCTTTGTGGCGTCACTGGACGGCATTTTAGCGGTCTTAAGCGGCATGAGCAATATCGCCCAGATGAAGGACAATCTGAGCTATATGAAAGATTTCCGGCCGTTAAATGAGGAAGAGCAGGCGTTAGTGGCGCAGGCGAGGGAAGACCTCAACGGGGTGGACCGCATTTTATGCACGGCGTGTCACTATTGCGAACCGGGGTGTCCGGTCAACATGCCGATTCCGAAGATCTTCGGAGCGGTCAATCTGTACAAGCTCTTTGGAAACTACGAAGCGGCGAGAAACAACTACAACGTGAATATCAAGCTGCGTGCGGCCGCGAGCGAGTGCATCGGATGCGGACAGTGCGAAGGGGCGTGCCCGCAGCATCTGCCGATCATCTCCTGTCTGCAGGATGCGGCGGAACTGTTTGAAAAATAGAAACAAGAAAGGCGGAAGATTCATCTTCCGCCTTGTTATTCAAATTCGTTGTATTTCTTATTGGAGCCCTTGGCTTTTTCCACCGGATATTTCCGGCTGTTTTTTTCCATCTTCTCTTTCAGTGCTTCATCCAGATCAATATGGTTGCGCTCCGCAAAGCGCAAAAGGAAAAAGAAGATATCGGCAATTTCCTCTCTGATCTCTTCCGGATGGGCAGCAAGTGCTTCTTCCGGCGACTTGAAGCGGAAGAGGTCCAGAAGCTCATTCGCTTCGGTGGAGATGCCGATGGCCAGATCCTTCCCGTTATGGAACTGATCCCAGTCGCGTTCCCTGCAGAAGTCGGCAATGGCTTTCTGCATTTCTTCTAAGCTTCTCATACTAACCGTAATCCTTCCAGGATCTCATGAACCGCGTTGTTGCGGTCTTTGATGGTCGTATAGCTGATGTTGTTCTGAATCAGGTAGGCCAAGAGGTAGTTATCGATGATCTTGGCTTCGTTTTCGCTCTCTCTGCGGCCTAAAGCGTGATAGTCGTTATTGCGCTCTAACAGAAAGACGCGGTTGTCGTAGAGGTTCCATGTTTCCTTTACCATGAGGTCGATCATGGCATTGTAGGAATCGGAATGGACGTTCTTTAAGTAGAAGCTGTTATAGACCGAAGTGAGAATGAGCGGGGAATCGGTGATGATGAAATCGAGCTTTCCCTGCATCATGAGAAGACGGTGATTCTGCTCAGCATGCATGTACAGACGGTCGTTAAAGGCCTGGGAACGCTCTTCCCAGACGAGTTCCTTGGCGAACTCACTGACGTTTTCCACTTCGTATCCCATGATTTTCAGACGGGTGAACAGTTCCGCCGCCAGCGTGGTCTTGCCGACGCCCGGTCCGCCCAGAATATTGATGACTACCGTATCTTTCATAAGCACTTCCTCTACGATTATGATACACTATTTCCCGCTTGTTTACGCAAAATTATCCCCTGCGTCTATGATATAATAACTTAGATATGGAATATGTATTTGAAGGATCCATCAGTGTCAAGGCGGTACTGCTTTCCGGAAAACGGGAAGTGTTTTCCGTCTGGATAGATGAGGCAAAACACGATAAGGACACTTCCTTTCTGATTGCGAAGGCAAAGGAGAGGGGTGTGGAAGTCAAACGCGTCGCACGCGAAGAAATTGATAACATCGCCCAGGGCAAAACCCACGGCGGCGTGATCTGCGTGGCGGGCGAACGCACATATGAGAGCGTGGAAGAGGTGAAGGGGAAGCAGTTTCTGGCCATTCTGGAAGGAATTGAGGATCCCTTTAACTTCGGTTACTGCCTCCGCTCCCTGAAGGCCTTCGGATGCGAGGGAATTCTGGTCAATGAGCGCAACTGGTACGAAAGTGCCGGTGTGATCGCCAAAAGCTCGGCCGGCGCCAGCGAATATCTGAGCGTTGTGGTCGTGAGCGATATGGCAGAGGTGTTAAAGGAACTGAAGAAAGAGTACAGAGTCGTGGCGGCGAACCGCAGGGATGCGATCAGTCTTTACGAAGCGGACTTTTCTTCTCCGGTCATTTTAGCCATCGGCGGCGAGAAGCGCGGGTTGAGCCGCGTGGTGGAAAACGCCGCGGATCAGAATGTCTATATTCCGTACGATTCCGATTTCCGCAATGCGCTGAACGCTTCCAGTGCCACCAGTGTCTTTGCCTATGAGATCGCGCGAGCAAAAAGGAGGAAGACATGAAAGCCATTTACAACAATGACAATATCGTATTGATCAACTTTACGGAGCAGTACTACGAATCCGTTGACGAGATTTTAAACGGGAAAAACTTTTACCATGTGCTCAAATCCTATCTGGGATATCTCCGGCAGCATAACTATGCCTTATATAAATGGGCTGCCAAGCATACCGATGAACATGCCAATGTGACGGATCTGATCCATCTGGCCAAGATCCTCTACATTTTTGACTTAAGAGAAATCGACAACGACTATCTGGGCGACAGGAAATCGCTCATTGCCTTTATTGAAGGCGTCTATAACTACTGGCGGAAACTGCAGCGCTGCACGATGGTCTTTAAAGGCAACGGCCAGGGCTTAAACAACAACTTCTTCATTGAAGCGGATACGAAATACAATCAGCTGATTCTGAACATGTACCGCCGCATTGAGGAAAACGTTCTGCGCCGAAAGAACAACGTCTACCGTCAGCTGAATGCCGGCTCCAACGCCTCCATCGTGGTGCGTTCGCTGAGCGGCTTTCTGCCGATGGAATACCAGGTATTAAAGAATGTGCCGGTCATTGATTCCGTCATGCTGCGAACTCCGCTCTTACTGCATCCGAAGTGCAACAAGCGCGAGGGAACCTTCACGGAGCGCGAGACCAATCCGGTCGAAGGGCTGAACCTCGATCCGGACAAGTGGCTCTGCTACCCGGCGAAAGTGGGAAAGCTCGTCTGCTTTATCTACTTCCACATCGACTATCTCTTCTCGGCACTCTCCATGGCCAACCTGTTTGAGTTAGCCAATGAGAGCGAGTGCACGAGTCCGGACCTTATCGTCATTTTCGGCAACGAGGACGGCAAAAACGAGATCACCTATTACTATGACCGCAAGAACAACATTTACGTCGGAAACGTCTCCTACGGCTGGAAGATCGAATATTTCGGCTATCTGAAGAAGATGGTTCTGACGGTGCATAATCTCATGATGATGCGCTATAATTACTTACCGCTGCACGGCTCCATGATCAATGTGACGCTCTCCGACGGCCGGAAGAAAGGCATCGTCTTTATCGGGGACAGCGGCGCCGGCAAGAGCGAAACGATCGAAGCGCTGCAGCACTTGGCCAATGAGGACATCATTGACTCGGAAGTCATCTTTGACGATATGGGTGCGCTCCACATCGAAAACGGCAATATCTATGCCACGGGCACGGAGATCGGTGCTTTCGTGCGGCTGGACGACCTGGATAAGGGATCGGCCTACCGCGAGATGGACCGCTCGATCTTCTTCAACCCGGAGACCAGCAATGCGCGTGTCGTTATCCCGGTGATCAGCCATGAGCGCTTAGTCACCAATCAGCCGGTCGACTTCTTCCTGTATGCCAATAACTACGAGGAAGAGTACGGTATGCACATCTTCAAGAGCTGGCAGGATGCCAAGGCGGTCTTCATTGAAGGCAAGCGCTTTGCGTTAGGCACCACCCAGGAGATCGGCGTTTCCACCACCTTCTTTGCCAACCCGTTCGGGCCGATGCAGGAAGCAGAACACTGTGAGACACTGATCGATGAGATGTTTGCGAAGATGGAAGAAAACGGCATCGTGTTAGGGGAAGTCTACACGCACCTGGGCTGCCGCGACAAGGGAGTCGAAACACTCCGCAAGGCCGCACAGGGAATTCTGGAGGAAATAAAGAAGTAATATGAATAAAAAAAGAAGAATTAAATGGGACCGCATTGCCATCTTAGGAGCGGCACTGCTGGTACTGTTACTGATACTCGGAATGCTGGGAAGGCTGATCTTCTCACCGAAGCTGCCATCTCAGCTCAAAACGAAAAACCGCAATGCCGAAAGCATCACCGAAATTGACAAGCAGTTTATTGTGGCGGCTTACTATCCGAAAAACATCACCAATGATGTGAAAGCCACCATTGACCGGGAGATCGCCACCTTCAAACTGGCGAATACGGACGTGAAAAACGAAAAGAAGGAGATCCTCTACATTGACTATACGGCCAAGGAGGGGAAGGATTTCAAATCCTATGTCTTCTATAAATCCACCGGCAACGACGTCAAGGCGCTGGAAACGGTGGAGCTTGCCAGCAAGGTGCTGGATGCGGAAAACAAGGAAGTCACATTGGATACGCTTTTTGTGAATGACTACCTGAAACAGCTGGGCGGTCTGGCCCAGAACAAACTGCCAAAGGAAAACCGCAATCTTCAGGGCTTCTACAAAGGTACGCGGGGCACTCCGGAAAACTTCTCCAAGTTCACTGTCGAAGATGACCGTATCGTCTTCCATCTAAACGGGGATGCCATGTATACCAACAACCCGGGAACGGTGGACGTACCCGTCTCTTTCTCGGAAATGAGCTACTTTTTGGCGAAGGAAGTGGCGGGGGTGAAAGCGTCGGAAGTCAACACCACCAAGGTGCGCTACATTGACATTGATGCGCCGATGGTGGCTCTGACGTACGATGACGGCCCGTACTCCACGGTCACAAAGCAGATCTTAGATACCATGGAAGAATACCAGAGTCACTGTACGTTCTTTGTCGTCGGCAAGCGCGTCGGCAACGGATACGATCTGGGCAGCGTGGAGAGGGCAATCTCGCTGGGATGTGAGATCGGCAACCATACCAACTCTCACGAATACGATCTGACGACTTTAAGCCAGCAGGGCATTCTGGATGAGATCTTACCGACAGAGGAAGCGGTGAAGAAGATCGTACCGGACTACGTCATGCGCGCCATGCGTCCGACGGGCGGCTCCTACAACTCCGATGTCAAGGCGGTTTCCCCTTATGTTATCTATACATGGAGTGTGGATACCAAGGACTGGTCGACACGGGATGCCGATGAGACCTACAACCATGTCATGCAGTATGTGGAAGACGGGGATATCGTCTTAATGCACGACCTCTATCCGTCCACGGCGGAAGCCACGGCCCGCATGGTGCCGGATCTGATTGCGAAAGGCTACCAGCTCGTTACGGTCAGCGAATTAATGGCCTTTAAGGGAATCGATGCGCAGAACGGGGAAGTCTATTCCTGCTCGCACCGCTCACCGCACTAAGAGAAACAAAACGGCGGAGAATATCCGCCGTTTTTCAATGCATGAAAAAAGAAATGTTGCCATCTCTTTTTCTTTCATATTAAAAGTAATAGTAACTCTGTTCCGGTGTGCCGGCTTCCAGCTGCACTTCCTTTACGCCCGGGACTTCTTCCATGAGTGTGGCCTCAATTCCCATCTTCAGCGTATCGTCCAGTGCCATGCATCCGGAGCAGGCTCCGAGCATGCGGACCGTCACGATTCCGTCTTCCACTTTAACAAACTCGACATCGCCGCCGTCTCTCTGAATATACGGACGGAGTTTCTCGAGGACCTTCTTGATTTCCTGTTCCATAAACTTCACCTTACTTCCGCGATGATTATAGCATACTTTTCCCGGTGCGTGTAAAATACGCACCCGTGTGATATAATAGCGCAGGATAAGGAGGAAAGCGATGAAGTTTGAAATCGGAGACATCGTTGAAGGAGTCATTACCGGAGTGCAGCCGTACGGAGCTTTTATGAAGCTGGAAGACGGTTTTTACGGGCTGATCCATATTTCCGAGATCTCCTATCGCTTTGTCAGCAACATTCACTCCTACGTCAAAGAAGGGGACACGGTTCAGGCCAAAGTCATCGATATCGATGAAGAGACACGTCAGGTGCGCCTCTCTTTAAAAGCGGTCAATACCTCCAGCCGCAGAAGACGCTACAACCCGCATTCCCGTACTCCTTTAAAGATGAAGATCGGCTTTGCGCCGATTGAACCCAAACTGCCGGAGTGGATCGCCGAAGCCAAACAAGAGATGGTGGAGGCTCAAAAATCAGCGGATTTGGGCGAGAAAAAATAAAATCAAAAAAATGAAAAAAAGACTTGCAAAAAGAGTGCCTATCTTGTATTATAGTAAAGCAATGCCTCAATAGCTCAGTCGGTAGAGCATGCGGCTGTTAACCGCAGTGTCACAGGTTCGAGTCCTGTTTGAGGCGCCACGTGGCGCGTTGGAGAAGTGGCTTAACTCACATGCCTTTCACGCATGCATTCACGAGTTCGAATCTCGTACGCGTCACCATTTGCAAAACGAAGGCTGTCAGAAATGACAGCCTTTTTCCTTTTTTCCGCCGCCATGACCCGGTTTTTGATCAAAAGAATCAAAGATGCAAGAAAAAAGTCAAAAAAATCTCGAAAAATCTAATAAAAATAGTATAAAAACATATTGAAAGCGTGTTTTTAGACTGATATTTATAGACTTTGGCCGTTATGATATGGGTGTAAAAAGAAGTTCTACTCAGAACAGAAAGGCGGAAATTATGAAAAACATCAGAAGAAACAGCGGTAAGTTCATCCTCAAAGCAGCGTTAGCACTCACAATGATCATCGGCATGATTCCGATGAACACAGCCAATCTCTTTGCAGAAGAGAACGAGACACAGCAGTCTCTGATCTCTGTCACAGTAAACATCAACGTCAACGGCCAGATGGTTGCCAGCGATGTTGTCGACGAAAACGAAATCTTCGAAATCATCTACGGATCCCTCCCGGTCGGATACCTCTACGGAGATGCCTACGGAACATTGGAATCCGCCAGCTTCCATGTCAACGGAGTCAAGGGATACTGCTTCTGCTTCGACCCGGAAAACATCAGCTTCTTCCCGGCAGACTGGTCGGAACTCTCTGCAGCAAACAGCAATGTCGTAACATTAAACTACAGACAGGAAGTTGCTCAGGAAGAAGTCGTCATTGAATACGGCAAAGTCACACTGAACATCATGTCCCAGAAGGGAATGCCACTCGAAGGAATCGAAGCAAGCGTCACCGGCAAGAAAGGCGCCGATGTCAAAACTCTGAGCTTCTCCTCCAATGCCAACGGCATTGCCGAAAGAAACGATCTGGATACCTCCTATTCCTGGACACTGCATGTCAACGGCTTAAACTACAACGTCGACTTTGACTCTAACAATTCCTTCTACACAGACATCTCTGTCAGAGTGGAAGAAGAAGTCAAGGAAGAAGAACCAACGGAACCGGCAGCTCCGGCCGAAGAAACACCGGCAGACCCGACAGTTCCGGCAGAAGAAGAAAAACAGCAGGAAGTTGCTCCGGAAGAAATCAAGGAACACAAACTGACAGTGAAATACACATTCTCCACCCGCGGCGGCATCAGTGTCGACGGAATGAGCTCTAATGCCCACGCATCCTTCGATGGCAAGGAAGCAACGATCAAGGAAGGCGAAAGCTTCTACCTGGGCGGCGAATTCCTCGCCAACGACAACTTCACTTTCAATGAAGACGGCACAGTTTTATTCGGAAACGACACATACTCCCTCGGCACGATCTACGTCAAAGGAAACGGCGCCATCACTCAGCCGGGTACGATCAACAACGACATCATCATGGGAACGAGCGATATCGAAATCATTATCAACTACTCCTTTGATCAGCCATACTACACAGTCCTGACACACTTCGTTGATGAAAACGGAGAAGAGATCTTCATGACCAATCACAGAGACTTCGAAGGATCCAGCGACCTGATGGGGGAAAAGACATACGATGTCAGCGATATCGAAGGATACGCCATCAGCGGATACAACTACTTAAGAGCAGAAGGCGATGCCTTATCCGGTAACGCCGACTCCGCAAAAGATATCTACCTGGTCTATGCCAAAGTCGAAGAAGAAGTGAAAGAAGAACCGAAGGAAGAAATCAAGGAAGAACCGAAAGAAGAAATCAAAGAAGAACCAAAAGAAGAAGTGAAGGAAGAGCCGAAAGAAGTCACTCCGGAAGCTCCGAAAGAAGAAGTGAAAGAAACTGCACCGGCAGCTCCGGCAGAAAACAACGATGACGATCAGAACCGTCCGACACCGGAAGTTGCTGAAGCGGAAGAAATCGAAGAAACTGAGATTCCGGAAGTGAAAGCGGAAGAAGAAGTTGTTCAGGAAGAGGAAATCCCGATGGTGGAATTCGTCGAAGAAGAAACACCGCTTGCACAGGGTCAGAGCGCCTGGGCACTGATCAACCTGATCAGCGTCGCCGGAACATTACTCACCTCCTTAATCGCCATGATCGGATTATTCCGCAAGAACAAGGATGAAGAAGATATGGAAGAAGGAAAAGAATATGTCGAACGCAACAACTACAAAGTCCTGACAGTCTTCTCCTCCATCGCCTCCTGCATCGTCTTCCTCCTCACGGAAGACCTCAGAAACCCAATGGTCCTGATCGACCGCTGGACTCTGCTGATGGTTGCCATCTTCTTAATCAACCTGATTCTGGCAATGGTTACCAAAAACAGAAAAATCGAAAAAGAAGAGGAAGAACTCGACCAGGTTTCCGCCTAATACCTGAGAGAGATAAATCGCTGCCGCCAAAAGCGGCAGCTTTTCTTTTTTTGGAAGTTGCTTTTCACTAACTCCAATTCGGTTAGCGTTAGACAACCGCAATTCTTAAGGTACAATAGAGGCGATAGTGGAGCAGATTATGAAATTAAGTGATATCAAACTGAATGAAAGTGTGAAAATATTAACGGTTGGCGGAGACGGAGCGCTCCGTCAGCATTTTCTCGATATGGGAGTGATCCCGAATGCCACTTTGAAAGTCGTCCGCTTTGCCCCGCTGGGCGATCCGATGGAAGTGCGGATCCACGGCTATGAGCTGACACTGCGCAAGGACGACGCGGAAAAGATCGAAGTGGAATACTGCAGTGAAGAGGAAGAAAACAGAAGTGCGAATAAAAAGAAAAAGTACGACCATCCGGGCTTAGGGGAGGAAGGCAAGTTCCACCCGAAGAATACGGGCCATCCGCTGCCGGAAGATACGCTTTTAACCTTTGCGCTAGTCGGAAACCAGAACAGCGGCAAGACAACGCTCTTTAATCAATTGACGGGCTCCAACCAGCACGTCGGTAACTTTCCGGGCGTGACGGTGGACCGTAAGGACGGCGAGATCCGCGGATACAAGAACACCCGCATCACGGACTTACCGGGCATCTATTCCATGTCTCCGTATTCCAGCGAAGAACTGGTTTCCCGGAACTTTGTCTTAAAGGAAAAACCGAAAGCCATCATCAACATCGTCGATGCGACCAATATTGAGCGGAACCTGTATCTGACGATGCAGCTGTTGGAAATGAACGTACCGATGGTGGTGGCGCTGAATATGATGGATGAGCTGACCGGCAACGGCGGCTCCATCGATGTCAACGCCATGGAGGCTTTACTGGGAGTACCGGTGGTACCGATCTCCGCGGCGAAGAATCAGGGCGTGGATGAACTCGTGAAGCATGCCGTTCATATCGCGAAATACCAGGAAGTACCTGTAAAGCAGGACTTCTGCTCGCCGCAGGACCATAAAGGTGCGGTCCATAGGGCACTGCATGCCGTACGGCATCTGATTGAAGACCATGCCGAAGCGGCGGATCTGCCGCAGCGCTTCGTCTCTTCCAAACTGCTGGAACGGGATAAGGCGATTCTGGAAGAGCTGAAGCTGGATCAGAACGAGCAGGAACTCCTGGAACATATCATCGTGCAGATGGAGAAGGAGAGAGGTCTGGACTCTTCGGCAGCCATTGCCGACATGCGCTTTACCTTCATCCAGAATGTCTGCGATGAGGCGGTCAAAAAGCCGAAAGTGTCTGCGGAACACTTGCGTTCGCAGAAGATCGACCATGTTCTGATTGGCAAGTATACGGCCATCCCGCTTTTTATTGCCATCATGGGACTGGTTTTCTACTTAACGTTCAATGTCATCGGGGCTTACCTGCAGGATCTTTTGGCATCCCTGATCGGATTACTCACGGACAGGGCGGACGCGCTGCTCACTTCGCTGCATATCAATGAAGTGCTGCACCGTCTGATTATCGAAGGAATCTTTGAAGGCGTGGGAAGCGTACTGAGCTTCTTACCGATCATCGTGACCATGTTCTTCTTCCTTTCCATGTTAGAAGACAGCGGCTATATTGCCCGCGTGGCCTTCTTTATGGATAAGCTCTTACGGAAGATCGGTCTTTCCGGACGCAGCATTGTCCCATTACTGATCGGGTTTGGCTGCACGGTTCCGGCCGTCATGTCCACCAGAACTCTTCCGAGTGAGCGGGATAGGAAGATGACGATCTTACTGACACCGTTTATGAGCTGTACGGCCAAACTGCCGATCTACGGTTTCTTTATCGGCTATTTCTTCCCGCATCAGGGAGCGCTTATGATGATTCTTGTCTATGTGATCGGTATTGTGGTGGGCATTGTTGCGGCTGTGATTTACCGTAAGACGCTCTTTGCGGGGGAAGCGGTTCCGTTTGTCATGGAACTGCCAAACTACCGTTTACCGTCCTTCCGCAACGTGATGCAGCTCTTATGGGAGAAGTCCAAGGACTTCATTCAGCGGGCCTTCTCGGTCATTCTGTTGGCCACGATGGCGGTCTGGTTCTTAAAGAGCTTTGACTTACATTTCAACTTTGTGAGTGACTCTCACAGTTCGATTCTGGCGCAGATCTCCAGTATGATCGCACCAATCTTTACACCGTTACACTTAAATGACTGGCGTATTGTGACATCCCTGATCAGCGGCTTCTTAGCGAAAGAGAGCGTCGTATCCGTCATGGAAGTGCTCTTTAAGGTCAACGGGGAAGTGGTGATGAATCTGTCCACGGCTTCCGCACTGTCACTGTTGGTGTTCTCACTGCTGTATACTCCGTGTGTGGCGGCGATTGCGTCCATCAAGCGGGAACTCGGAACCAAGTGGGCAGCATATGTGGTGATCTATCAGTGCACGGTGGCTTATGTGGTGGCGCTATTGGCGCGCGCAATTGCGCTGCTTCTGCATCTGGGGTAGGGTAAGATGAACCCCTGGGATATTGTGATCTCGCTCGGGCTTTTGGCTCTTGTTTACAGCGGGTACAAGGAAGCAAAACGGAAAAAAGGCGGATGCGGCAGCTGCTCGAAGGAGAGCTGTCCGTTCCGGAAAGAATAAGGATCAAAAGCGGGCGGGTGTCCGCTTTTTTCGCGGGAAGAAAGAGTGTTATAATAAATAGGATTTCGGAATTAAGAGGAAAGAAAAAATGAGAGATGTGAAACTGCTGTTATTTGATATAGATCAGACACTGGTGGATGATGACGGCATGTTGAAAGAACATACCAGGGAAGTGTTAGATAAACTACATGAGAACGGCTACTATCTGGGCCTCTCGAGCGGCAGATATATTCAGGACGATCTGATCACTTACGCCAAGAAGTGGGGTCTGTCCTATCAGTTTGACTGCATTGTGGCCTGCAACGGTGCGCATTTATACGACGGTGTGCACGATCAGATCCATACGTACTTTGAATTAAGCACGGAAGAGATGAAGGAGATCTTCACCAAAATGCAGAAGTTTGACATCCTGGCGCATATCTACTACTCGGATATCACCCTTTACAGCAAGGAAGATCCCGAAGTGGAGGAGGCCAGGGCAAAATACAACAAGCCGATTCTGGTGGCAAAGACCATTGATGAGATGTGTCAGCGTCCGACCCCGAAGATCATGTACTTCACACCGTTAGAGAATTCGAAGGAAATTGAGGAGTATGCCAAAAGCATCTGCGTCGGAAAATCCTTCGATGTGGTCCGGACGAGAGACTTCATGATCGAATTTGTGCCGCGCGGCTGCGGCAAGGGCTATGCCATGCTGGAGTTTGCGAAACTCAACGGCTTTACGGCGAAGGAGATCATTGCGTTCGGCGATACCAGCAACGACAACGACATGCTGGCGAAGAGCGGCATCGGCGTCTGCCTCAGAAACGGCACGAAGGACACCAAGGTTCTGGCAGACATCATCACGGAAAAGACGATCCGGGAAGAAGGCGCCATCGACTGCATCGAAACGTGTTTCCCGGAACTGTTAAGGGACTGATAAGTCCTTTTTTTATGATTCGTGAAAATTTGGATTTTTGTGATAATTTTGTGAAAAGGGTGCTATAATCAAATTAAAGAAAGAAGTTCATATTATAAATTTCTTAAGGAGAGAAAAAAAACAATGAAAAAACTAATGATCGTCTTTTTGAGTGCGTTGTTAGTGCTTTCCTTCACGGGCTGCAGCAATAACAACACACCGGACAAACCTGCGGAAGAAAAATCCGCAGTTCAGCAGATTATCGCTGAAGCACAGGGAATGACATTGGAAGAACTGGCCAAGAAGGCTATCGAAGAATCCAATGGCAAGACATTCTACGGCGTCGGTAACTCCAGCCGTGGTAAATCCGCATTACCGTTATTCATCGATTATCTGAAGACTATCGACCCGAACTACAATATGGAATTCGAATGGCAGCAGCCGAAGAACAACAAGATCTTCGATCAGCTGACAGCCGACAGCTTAAAGGAAACAGGCACATTCGCCATGACTCTGATTCAGGATGGTAACCAGATCGAATCCAAGATGGTGAAGACAGGTATCCTGGACACATTCATTCCGAAAGAATGGGCAGAAGCCAATAACACAACACCGGAAGACTACAAGGGATATCTTGCTCTGCAGACATTAAACAAAGTCTTCGAATACAACTGCACAGGTTCCAAGACATATGACAACTGCTGGGACTTCGTCGCAGAAGGGGAACATGGCTTATTCATGGATATCGACTCTGAAATCGTCGGTAAAAACTTCCTGTACATGTTAACCAAAGACGAATATGCGGCAAACCTGAAAGATGCATATGACAAATTAAGCGATGCCGAAAAAGCATACTTCGAACCGACAATCAACGCCATGGAAGCAGAAGCAAAAGACCTCGGCTTAGGCGAAAACGGCAAATATGCTCTGGCATGGATCAAACTGTGGGTGGAAAGCTATTCCGCACAGACAGACGACGGCCCGATCTGCAACATCCTGGTAGACAAGAGTGCAACAGATCAGTTCGGCTTACTGGTTTACTCCAAACTGCGTTCCGTTGAGGAAAGTGATTCCGTCTCCGTCAACAACATTAAAGTTGCGGCATATCAGGACGGTTACGAAGGCATGGGCGGCTATGCATACTGCCATTACCTCTTCGTCACAGACAACTCTCCGTTACCTTGGACAGCATGTGCTTTCATCGCATACATGGTCGAAACGGTTGACGGCTTCTCCGCATGGGGCAAGGATATGGGCGGTTATTCCTCCAATCCGCAGGTCTTAGCTGCGAACGAAGAGAAATACCATCATTCCACTGGCGGTCAGGTCGACGGCGTGACAGTCTTCGAAGCAAAGAACGACCGTGGTTATGAATGGTGGATCAACAACGGTAAGCTCGTTGTCGAAGATCCGGAATACTGCGCATCCGTTGCCTTCACGGTAGGTTCCTGGATTGAAATGCTGACAAAATACAAAGGATAAGATTGAAACAGATTACCCGTTGATTTTGTATCATTAAAAGAACTGAAGTGCCCTTATAGGAGTAATGTTCTATAAGGGCACTTTCTATCAGAGAAGAGGAGTTTGTATGAACAACAAAAAAATGAAAATCATGTGGAACAATGTCCGCACATTCTTCTCCAAGCCGTACAATACCATTCTGGTCCTGACAGGGATCCTGGTAACTTTCACCACAATTGCGCCGATCATCGCCATTGTGGAAGATACCTTCAAGATCCATCCGGGGACCATTGACGCTTATCTTTCGGGGAAGACGAGCGGGTACAGCGTTGTGAACTATGTGGACTTATTTACCAGTTCCATGGCAAAGAACAATCTCTGGATTCCATTGCTCAATACCGTGATTCTGGCGATTGGCAGCTGCGTGATCGCCATCGTATTCGGCGGAATCTTTGCCTATCTGATTACCCGGACCAACATGGCTTTCCGGAAGTATTTGAGTTCCATCTTTATCTTCCCGTATATCATGCCGCAGTGGACACTGGCTGTCGTATGGCAGAACCTGTTTAACTCCAATGCCATTACGGGAACTTCCAACGGCCTCTTTGCTTCCCTGTTCCATGTTAACATGCCGCTCTGGTGGTGCCGCGGGCTCTTCCCGTCCATTTTGATTCTGGGACTGCACTACGCACCGTTTGCCTACATCCTGATCGGCGGTATCTTCAAAAACATGGATGCCAACCTGGAAGAAGCGGCAACCATTCTGGATACTCCGCCATGGAAGATCTTAACGAAAGTCACATTGCCGATGATCAAGCCGGCCATCCTCTCGACCATTCTTCTGGTTGTCGGAAGTGCCATCGGTTCCTATCCGGTACCGCATTATCTGGGCTTGACCACACTGTCAACCAAATATGTCTCCATGAATGACAAGTATGCCGGAGAGGCCAGTATCCTGGCCATCATCATGATGCTCTTCGGCGTGGCCATCATGTTCTTAAACCAGATGAGCCTGCATTCCAGGAAGAACTATACAACGGTCACCGGCAAGAGCGGTCAGATCTCCAAGGTCAACCTCGGCAAAGTCGGAAAATATGCGATTGCGATCGTACTGGTATTCATTACCTTCTTCACATCCATTTTCCCGATCATCTCGTTCGCGTTTGAAACGTTCCTGCCGAACCCGGGCGACTATTCGTTCCTCTATACGCATAATATCAATAACCTGACGACAAAGTGGTGGACCACTTCCGAGAATGTTACGGAAAACGGCATGTACGGTCAGACCGGTATCTTATACAACAAGACCATCTGGTCCGCTTTCAAGGGCACGATCCTGGTTGCGGTGTGCTGCTGTCTGTTTGCCGGTACCATCGGAACGCTCATCGGTTATGCGGTCAGTAAGAACCGGAAGGGCAAACTGGCAGGGTATGTCAACTCCATGGCCTTCCTGCCGTATCTGATGCCGTCCGTCGCGGTCGGTGTCGCTTACTTCATCCTGTTCTCCGGCGATAGGATCAACCTGTTCAATACGTACACGGCCCTGATCATTGTCGGTACGGTCAAGTATATTCCGTTCGCTTCCCGTAGCGCTTTGAACTCCATGTTGCAGCTGTCGGGAGAAATTGAGGAATCGGCCATTATTCAGGATGTCCCGTGGATCAAGCGGATGACGAGAATCATCATTCCGATTCAGAAGTCCAGCATCATCAGCGGCTTCCTCTTACCGTTTATGACGTGCTTAAGAGAGTTAAGCTTATTCATGTTGCTGTGTACGCAGGGGTTCATCCTCTCAACGACACTGGACTACTTTGACGAAATGGGATTATACGCATTCTCCAGCGGCATCAACCTGATTTTGATCATCACGATCTTAATCAGTAATACGGTCGTCAACAAGGTTACGGGTGCCAGCCTGGATGAAGGAATCGGAGGATAAAAACAATGCCAAAAATTACATTAGAACACGTTACCAAACGATGGGATAAATTCTACGCTGTCGATGATCTGAATATGGTGATTGAAGACAATGCCTTCGTGACCCTGCTCGGACCGTCCGGCTGCGGTAAAACAACGACCCTGCGTATGATTGCCGGCTTGGAAACACCAACCAGCGGCAAGATCACGATCGGGGACAGAGTCGTATTCGACTCGGAAGAGGGAATCAATATTCCGGCGAATAAGCGGAAAGTGGGATTCCTGTTCCAGAACTACGCCTTATGGCCGAACATGACGGTGTATCAGAACATCTCGTTCGGTTTGACCAACGTCAAGGAAGAGATGGATGAGATCGACTTTGATGCCAGAACCAAAGCATCTTTGATCAAGATCCTCAAAAAACCGGAAGAAGTCATTAAGGTCGTGGAAGAGTGCTACGACAAGAAGGGCAAGCTGGATGAGAACAAGCTGAACATCAAGCTGATCGACCGCTTCGAGATCTCCACTTACACGGCCAAAGCGCTGGCGAAATTCAAACTGGACGAAGCCAAAGACCTCAAGGCTGCCGCCAAAGAGCACAGCGATGCTCTGCAGAAAGAACTGGATGCCATTGTGGCCAAAGCACAGTCGAATGGTATGACACTGGATGAAAACTATGTCTATCATAAGGACGGCAAACCGGTCCGCAAGGTCCGTAAGCTCTCCAAGGAAGAAATCGACCTGAGTGTCCGCAGAGTCTCCAGAATCGTTAAGATCGGCATGTTCATGGACCGTTATCCGGCCGAGCTGTCCGGCGGTCAGCAACAGCGTGTGGCCATTGCCCGTACGCTGGCACCGGAACCGTCCGTCCTGTTCATGGATGAGCCGTTAAGTAACCTGGACGCCAAGCTGAGACTGGAAATGCGTTCGGAATTACAGAGACTGCATCTGGAAACGGGAAGCACCTTCGTCTATGTTACGCACGACCAGATGGAAGCCATGACGCTGGCAACCAAGATCTGTTTGATCGACAACGGTGTCCTGCAGCAGTATGAAGCGCCATTAACGGTTTACGATACACCAAGCAACCTGTTTGTTGCCGACTTCGTCGGTAACCCGGCCATCAACTTCATTGATGCCAAAGGCAGGCAGAATGAAGACGGAAGCTTCTCCTTCACGATCTTCGATGACAAGAAAGTCACATTCCATCCGCGCAAGAAATTCGATATCGGCGAATGGTATGAAAGCGTTGCGGAAGATGAAGCAAGACTGCAGTCCATCAAGGCGGAAGCCGCTGCCCAGAAGGGATACGTCGAAAAGGGCAACAAGGACACGGTATTCAAATACCATATCGCCCAGATCGACGAAAAGGAAGACTATGGCGATGAAGTGGTCTTGACGGAAGAGGACTTCGTCTTAGGCGTCCGTCCGGAACAGATCCACATCACAAACGAAGGCGGACTGCACGGGGAAATCTATTCCTCCATGCCGACCGGTATGGAAACCACGGTCCGTGTGTCGGTAGGAAACTACATCCTGACGGGCGTGATGTTCGGCGGTGTCGTTTACAAGATCGGGGATATGACGGATGTCGAATTCAAGGGCAAAAACGTCATTCTCTTCTCGCGGAAAAACGGCAGATTCATCAGCTTAGGATCTTTAACCATTGATTAATACAATCGCCGGGAGTGCTCCCGGCGATTTGTCCGTTTGAGAAAACATGGAAAAAGGGATACAATACTTTTTAGTGAATTACAGCCGTTTTATATGGCTGTGACATATAAGGAGGTTTTATGAAAGTTGTTTTAGCAGGAGCTTTCGGTAATCTGGGAGCTGAGATCCTGAAGGTTCTGGTGGCCGAAAAACACGAAGTGGTTGCGGCTGACCTGAAAGAAAGAGAACTCGACGGTATCAAAAAGTCCGATTACAGATTTGTCAGCATTGATGCGACAAACAAGGAAAGTCTGAAAGGCTTATGCGACGGTGCGGATGTTGTCATCACCACCATGGGTCTGACCGGGGCATCCACCCGCTTTACATCTTATGATATTGATTATCAGGGTAATATCAATCTCTATGAAGAAGCCAAAAAGGCCAACGTGAAGAAATTCAATTACATTTCCGTTATCGCCTGCGAAAGAGAAGGCGCGGAAAAGGTTCCGATGCTGCATGCGAAGTATCTGGTGGAAGAAGAACTCAAAAAAGGCAGCATGGACTATGTCATCTACCGTCCGACGGGTTATTTCTACGATATCTGCAAGGTCTTCAAACCGTATGTGGATAAAGGCGAAATGCAGCTGTTAAAGGGTTACGGCGGAGTGAAGGCCAACGTCATCGACTGCCCGGACTTCGCAAAATTCGTGGTGGCCCACATGTGCGATACCAACGCGACTTATGAAGTCGGCGGCAAGGAAACTTACACTTATGAAGAAATGGCCAAGATGTGCTTTGACGCGGCCGGTAAGCCGTTAAAGATCAAATGGGCACCGATCTGGCTGTTCGGTATCCTGGCAAATCTGCCGAAGATCAAAAAGGAAGGCAAGCACGACATCGTCCTCTTCTCCAAGTGGACTTTGTCTCATGACTTAGTCGGTAAGGATGTGACGGGTGACGCTTCCTTCAAAGAGTACATTCAGAAGTATTTCGGAGGTAAGAACTAATGGTATTCCCGAAAGCGATTTTGATTCTCTTTGCCGTAGCACTTGTCTGCTGCTCCTTCGGCTTTAAGGAACTGGTCTGGTTCATGTCCGTGGGGTACGGCTTTGCGGTCATGGGCATCGGACTTGCTCAGCTGATCATGTTCTTCAATACTTCCAGCCTGGCCGTCAAGTTATTTGACGTCTTACTGGTTGTTTACGGATTCCGTCTCGGCTACTTCTTATTAATGCGCGAGCTGAAAAACGCCAACTATAAAAAGATTCTGGACTCCACGGGTTCCACCAAGAAAGTCCCGATCTTTGTATCCTTATTCATGTGGCTCTACTGTGCCGCCATGTATGACGCGCAGACAGCAGCTTTAACGTACCGCGTGGTCAACGCAGCCGCAGACAATGCCGCTCTTTGGATCGGTTTAGTCATTACGGCACTGGGTGTTGTCGGTGAAGCTCTTTCCGACAAGCAGAAGAGTGATGCGAAGAAAGTTAACCCGAAGCGCTTCTGCGATACGGGTCTCTACAAATTCGTCCGCTGCCCGAACTATTTCTCGGAAATTCTGGTCTGGACCGGAGTCTTCGTTTCCGGTTTCGGCGCCCTTCAGGGAGGCCAGTGGGCAGTAACGATCCTCGGCTACCTTCTGATCTTAGTGGTCATGATCAACGGCGCACAGCGTCTGGAAAAGCGTCATGAGAAGAATTACGGCAGTGATCCGGAATATGTCAAATATGCCGATTCCACGCCGATCCTCTTCCCATTCATTCCGCTCTATCACTTAAATAAAGTGGAACGCAAGAAATAGAAGAAGTAATCATCATGAAACAGTTCAGCATTCCAATGGCTCTGGTGGATTATATTCCGGTCTTCCTCTTTTTAGTGGCAGGAGTGAAACTGCAGAGAGCCTTATATAACAAGATGTCCAAGGGAGCGTTCGCGCTTTTCTCCGCCGGCAGCATCAACGTCTTTATGGCCGGTTTTTTGAAAGCGACGTACAAGCTTCTTTATGCGGCAAACATCTGCGACTTTGAAGTCTTAAACAGCATGTTCTTCCCGGTGCAGGCCCTCGGTTTCCTGCTTTGCGGAATCGCCTTGGTGGCCATGCTGTACCATCCGCAGGGAGCCTTATATGAAGTGGCGGCTCCGGCACTCTTCAAAGGCACGATGATCTTTGTCGGCATGATGTGCCTCGGCCTGGGTGCAATGGATTTCGTTCTGGTCAAGCTCAGCTTGAAACTGAAGAAGAAAGGTGCAGCGGTATGCTTCCTTGTCTCCTTTATTCTGAGTCTTGGCATGGGTTATCTTTCCAGCAAGGACTTCACCCAGAGCTTTATGAACTGGGTGGCGCAGGGCGTCAACGTCTTCGGACAGGCGGCTCTGTTATACGGTGTACTGCAGCTGGAGAAAGCCGGCTTGGGTGATCTCAGATTATCATAATGACTGCAGGTATCTGCTCTTCATCGGGCGGATACCTGCTTTTTATATGAGTTGAAAAAAGCGGGGGAGGGCCTTATAATAGGCGTATAAAGCGAAGAAGAGGAACTGCTTTTTCCTGTGGTTCAATCATAGGGAGACAGCAGGGATGCTCGGAGCTCCTTCCGTTGGAAGGCGGAGGCATCCGTTATGTGCATGATCTGGAAACAGATCGATTGCTGGTACAACGAAAGACTTCGTCCTCTGGCGGGGCTTTTTTCGTTTTTACCATTTTTGCTTTTTCCAAGTGATAAGGGGGAGAAAAATCATGACACTGAGAAAAGAATCTGTAGGAAAGATGATCGTCGGTAAGTGGGACACGAAAACAGTCGTCGGTGTTGCCATCGGTGCAGCCCTGTACGGTGTTTTAATGAACTACGGCGGAATCAGAGTTTTCACGAACACATCCCTGACGACAGCAATGATCATCGACGTTATCGTCGGTGCCTTATTCGGACCGCTGCCTGCCGCTTTAATGGCATTCTGCGGAAACGTGATTGCTGACCTCATCGGTGGCTGGGGCTTCTGGTTCGACTGGTCCGTCGGCAATGGCGTGCTGGCTTTCTTCGTCGGTTTATTACCGCTGTACGGTGCAAGAATCGATGAAGGCGTCTTCACTACAAAACACGCAGTGATCTATGCGATCACAGTCATCGTGGGCAACCTGGTTGCTTTCGGTGCCGTCACTCCGTTACTGACTTACTTATGGTATTCCAATGAGTTAACAATCACATGGAGCCAGTGTCTGTCCGCATTCGCGTCCAACGCATCGGTACAGATCATCGTCGGTATCCCGTTACTGTTCTTATTGGCAAGTCGTAACGCACGCAGCACGAATCTGAGCAAGGAAGACTAGGAATGTCTCACCCGGTAATCGAGTTTAAAGACTTTTCATTTCGCTATAAGTCCCAGAATGAGGAAACACTCAAACACATCAACCTGACCATCAATCAGGGAGAGAAAGTTCTGATTCTGGGACCTAGCGGATCCGGGAAAAGCACGCTCGGAAACTGCATCAACGGTTTAATACCGTTCTCCTATGAAGGAGAAATCACCGGTTCTCTGAAGGTCGCGGGAATTGAGACCAAAGAGGCCGATATTTTTACTCTCAGCAATCACGTTGGAACTGTCCAGCAGGATACCGATGCTCAGTTTATCGGGCTCTCTGTTGGCGAAGATATTGCCTTTGCACTGGAAAACGATGCCATGGACCGTCCGACCATGCTCATCAAGGTGCTGGAGGCCGCAAAGACGGTAGGGATGGAGGACTTCATACAGGAAGTACCGTACGATCTCTCCGGCGGACAGAAACAGAAAGTAGCTCTGGCGGGGGTCATTCACGATGAGGAGGAGATCCTTCTTTTCGATGAGCCGCTGGCGGCACTGGACCCGGCCATGGGTATGACGGCCGTGGATCTGATCGACCAGATCTACCGGAACAAGCACAAGACGGTCATCATTATCGAGCACCGTCTCGAAGATGTTCTTTACCGTCACGTGGACCGCATCCTGCTGGTGCATGAAGGGCAGATTGCCTTGGACTGCACACCGGATGAACTGCTTTCCCGCAATGTATTGAAAGAAATGGGAATCCGGGAACCGCTGTATATCAGCGCACTGAAACATGCCGGAATCCGTTTTGATAAATCCGAACATTTATGCGATGTACAGGCGTTAAACATGGACCTTTACCGTGAAAAGCTTGTGCAGCATTTTGAAGAAAATAAAGCCAGTCTGAAAGCGCCGTCCGTTTCCAGTGAGAAACTATTGGAAGTGAAGGACGTGAGTTTTTCCTATGGATCTTTTGAGGCGTTAAAACATGTCTCCTTTGATGTTTACAAGGGAGAGCGGATCTCCATTGTCGGTAAAAACGGCGCCGGCAAGAGCACCATGGCGAAACTCTTATGCGGCATTATCCGCCCGAAGAGCGGTGAGATCCTCTTCCGCGGAACCAACTGCCTGCAGTATACGATCCGTGATCTCGGAAAACTGATCGGGTACGTCATGCAGAATCCGAACCAGATGCTGGTCAAGGACATCATCAAGGATGAAGTTGAGCTGG
Organism: uncultured Erysipelotrichaceae bacterium; assembly: GCA_902803495.1. Classification (GTDB taxonomy): domain Bacteria; phylum Bacillota_I; class Bacilli_A; order Erysipelotrichales; family Erysipelotrichaceae; genus RUG14871. Next base: position 3,158 of record CADCPY010000039.1, on the reverse strand, counting down.
CCATGGTTCTCAATCAGTATCCGCAGGAAGAACTGCAGAAAAACAGCGAGGAAGTCTTACGCATGTGCGATCTGTACGGCATGCGCAACTGGCCGACCAGCGTGCTTTCCTACGGACAGCGCAAGCGTGTTACGATTGCCTCCATTCTGAGCCTGCGTCCGGAGATCATCATCGTCGATGAACCGACGGCCGGTCAGGACTATGAGCACTACACGGAGATTATGCGTTTCCTCGAAGATCTGAATACCAATTACGGCATCACGATCCTCTTTATTACCCATGACATGCATCTGGCCATTGAATATACTGACCGCGCCATCGTCTTTGCGGACGGGGAAAAGATCGGGGACGACTATGTCTTCAAGATTCTTTCCGATGATTCCATCATTCAGCGTGCCAATCTGAAACAGACTTCGCTGGTCCATCTGGCCAAAGCCGCCGGATTGGATCCGGAGCAGTTTATTCACGCATTCATCGATGAGGAAAGAAGGGAGAGGGAAAATGGATAACCGTTTATTTATCAATGTAAAGCCCGGTACCACGTTTCTGGACCGCCTGACGGGGAAAACCAAAGTCCGTACCTTCCTGATCCTGATCTTCCTTCTGATTGCCACGTGGGATTTCCGCGTTATTGCGCCGCTTCTGGTGCTCTTTGTTGCGGCCTTGTTATCGGTCAAACCGAACTGGAAGCAGATCCGCGGTCTGATCTGGTTCACGGTGATCATGAATCTCTTTAATCTTCTGTTATTATGGCTGGTGGAGCCGGACTACGGCATGAACATGTGCGGAGGATCCACGATTCTCTTCCGTGTCAACAGCTTTCATATTGTCACTTCGGAAACGCTCTGGTATTTCCTGGTCCGTTTCTCAAAATTCATGGCAACTTTCCTGCTCTCGTTAACGTTCATTCAGTCCATCACACCGAGTGAACTGGCAGCCGGTCTGCGTTCCATCGGGGTTCCGTATAAGATCTGTACGGTTGTCTCCATCGCGTTCCGCTATATTCCGGATATCACCCGTGACTTCCAGAATATCAAGATCTCCATGCAGGCGAGAGGAATGGAACTGGATCCGAAAAAAGCCAGTCTGCTTTCCCGTCTGAAACAGAATGTTTTCATTCTGGCACCGCTGATCATCTCGTCTTTTGATCGGGTGGGGAATATTTCCAACGCCATGGACCTGCGCGGTTACGGGAAGAAGAAAACCAGAACCTACTATTCCGAACATGAAGACACGCCGGGCGACCGCGTCATGAAATATGTCTATCTGGCATTTCTGGCCTTCTACATCTTTTTGCTGATCTATCACAGAATTCATCCGGCCGTGCATGAGGTATGGTGCCCATGGATTCAATAAACTACTACGATTATCTGATCGCCCATCTTTCTGAATTGCAGGAATTGATTCGAATTCCTTCTGTTTATCATGCCGAAAGCGTTTCTCAAACGGCGCCTTTTGGCATTTTTTCTCTTCAGGCCCTCATGCATATGAAGTCGCTCTTGGAAAAGAGCGGCTATGAAGTCAAAGAGTACGACAACTCCGTTGTTTCCGCCTCACTGGGCAGCGGAGAAAAGCGGATCGACATCGTGAGCCATCTGGATGTGGTCAATGTGTCCGACAACTGGGCAAAAGATCCGTTCTCCGGGGAATTTGACGGAGAATATCTTTACGGAAGGGGAAGTCAGGACATGAAGACGTCTGCGTATCTTGTCTATCTGGCCTGCAACCTGATCAGGGAGAGCGGGATTCCGTTAACAAAAGAAATCCGTCTTGTCTACGGGAGCGATGAAGAGCGCACCATGGACGATATGAAAAACTACTTTTCCAAGGTGACTCCGCCGTCCTTTGCCTTTACGCCGGACGGGGAATTCCCCATCTGTATCGGGGAGAAGGGTGCCTTAATGTGGGTACTGAAGAAACCGTATCACGGCTGCATCAAAGAGCTTCGCTGCGGAAATCAGTGCAACAGCGTACCGGACAAAGCGGAAGCTTTGATTGCTCACTCACGGTTAAGCGAGTGGGACGATGTCATAGAGGAGAATCACATCTCCGCCGAAATCAAAGAGGAAGACGGTAATCTCCGTATTACCGTATATGGGAAAAGCGCCCATGCTTCGCGTCCGGAAGAAGGTCACAGCGCCACGGTTGATCTGTTACAGCTGCTATCTTTACTACCGGAAGAAGATGTCTGGAAAGAGCTGTATGAAGCCTTCCGGAATCCTTACGGCACAGGGGCAAAGATGTCCTTTGAAACGGAAGAGATGGGAAAGCTGACGCTGAATCTCGGTGTACTGACATTCACTGACGGCACAATCGCAGGAAATGTCGACTGCCGCTATCCGGCGGGAATCACTTCCGCAAAGCTGACGGAACAGCTGCAGCAGGCACTGCCGTCCTTTACAGTGAGCTTGCCGTATGACGATCCTCCGACCTGGAACTCTCCGGAGGATCCGTATGTGACAGCTTTGGCGAAAGCGTATGAAGAAGTACGCAGCGAGATAGCCACCCCGTTTATTTCGGGAGGCGTTTCGTATTCGAAAGTCTTCGGTCACTGCGTCTCGTTCGGGCCGATCTTCCCGGATGAAGAAAAGATGTTCCATGAAACCGACGAAAAAATCTCATTGAAGAGTGCTGCACAGGCCTTTGAGATTTACCATAAAGCCATTTTGAAACTGTTGGAGGTGTAGAAATGAGAAAACCGCTCATTGTACTGCAGACGGACTTCTCCAATACCTGGAGCGCGGTTGCCACCATGAAAGGTGTGATCAAATGCGTGGATCCGGAACTGGAGATTTTCGACCTGACCCATGATATTAAAAAATTCGATCCGTTTGAAGCGTCTTTATCCTTAGTGACCACGGAACCTTACTGGCCGAAGGGAACGATCTTTGTCTCGGTCGTGGACCCGACAGTGGGCTCCGAGCGGAAAGCTTCCGCGGCACTCTTGAATGACGGCAATATCGTCATTTCACCGGATAACGGCTCCTTCACTCATCTGAAGAAGACGGTGGGAATCCGTGAGATCCGCGAAATTCATCAGGAGATCCGCTTCCCGGCGAAAGAGAAAGTCAGCGTCTTCCACGGCAGAGACATCTTTGCCTATGCGGCAGCGCTCTTAGCCGGCGGTCAGAAAACGTTTGAAGAGATTGGGGAAGCCT
>CADCPY010000038.1 GCA_902803495.1 uncultured Erysipelotrichaceae bacterium | reverse complement strand
TTCCTTAATATATTCTTCACTCTTTCTTCTGGAGGCAATCCCTGCCTGTGCCAGTATTTTCTGAAGTCGGTCCATTGATTTCCTCCTTTTTTACGAAAAGAAACAAAAGCGGCATGGCGCTTTTGTGCTACTCATCAAATAATGTCTCAGAGTCCTGAGATTCGTAACTTGGTAATTCCGGCAGCTCCTTCAAACTGACCAGTTTGAAGACATCCATGAATTCCTGGGTCACTTCATATAAATACGGTTTGCCCGGTACGTCGGCTCTGCCGCACTCGCGGATCAGATTCCGGCTTAAGAGTTTGCGCAGCATCATGTCGCATCCGACACCGCGGATCTCTTCGATCTCCACCCGGGTGATCGGCTGCTTGTAGGCAATGATGGCCAGTGTTTCCAAAGCGGCAGGAGACAGTGTCACGCTGCGGTTCATCTGGAACAGTTTCATGGCCGGCTCCGCCACTTCGTCTTTCGAGACGAAACGGTAGGTTCCGCCGTAGTTGACCACCTGAATGCCGTGATCTTCCTTCTCAAACTCCTGTGTGAGCTCTTCGAGCAGCTGACTGACTTCCTCTTCGGTAGCTTCTAAGGAATCCATCGCCTGCTGCATCGTCAGTCCGTCTTCTCCGACAATATATAACAAACCTTCCAGAACTGCTTTACGATTCATCGGTATCACTCCATTTCAAATATACTTCTTCATCGGAAGTAATGCTAAAATCTACTCTCTTCTGATGAATGAGGTCCAAAACCGCCAGGAAGACGGCAATGGCTTTCATTAAGGAGCCGCTTTCCAGCATCATTTTGCTTAAGGCAACGGACTCCTCCTGCTTGCCGTACTTTTCGGTCAGCTCCTCCGCCACTTCCGTTACGGAATATTCCTTCGGATGATAGAAGGCTTCCCTTGGCGTCTGCAATGCCACATGGCGCAGACAGCGGTTCATGGCTTTCATCAGGTCATACGGATTGCCGACTAAAAGCGAATTGTCCATCTCCATCTCCTGCGGCAGATCCACCATGCTGAGCGGCTTGCTGAGCATGCGGGAGCGTTCCTGCTGATAGGAGTTGAGCACTTCCGCCACATCCTTAAAGCGCTGATATTCAATTAAGCGCTTGACTAAGGCGTCTCTGTCATCGACTTCCTCTTCCACGGCCGAAACCTTCTGCGGAAGTAAGGATTTACTCTTTAATTCCAGAAGACCTGCCAGCTCGCTGAGGTATTCCCCCGCGATCTCCAGCTGCAGCTCTTCCGCCTTTTTGATATAGGCGACATACTGATCGCACAGGACATTGACGTCCAGATGAAAAAGGTCAAGTTCCTTTTCCTTGATCAGATGCAGCATCAGGTCCAGTGGGCCTTCAAATTTATCGAGCGAGACAAAAAATTCCATAACGCAATCCTGTAGGCATTATAACATAAAAAGCCATTAAGCGTATTGCCGAATGGCTTCACGGATCTGATTTTGCACGAAGGCCGCAACCTCGGTCGTACTTTTATCTTTGATGGACTCATACGGGACTGGCGGCAGGAAGATGCAGTAGACCGGTTTGATCTCTTCGTTGGAATCCAGCGGGATATAGGCATTGACCAGTGCGAACGGCTGAATGGCTTTTTTGGCCATCATGGCCGGTTTCAGTGCGCCCGGTTTGAATTCGCCCATATGCTGGCTTTTGGAACGTGTTCCTTCCGGGAAGATCGTCACGCTATCCCCGTGGATGAGCGCCTGCGTCACGTCTTTTACCATGCGAAGCGCATCGCGCATGTCGCTGCGGTCAAAGTAGATGGTTCCGAGTGCGTCATACCAGGCGGACAGCACCGGAATCTTCTTCCCTGCCACCTTGCTGACGGGACGGTTGGCAACGCTGTTGGCATAGAGGTAGACAAAGGCGTCGATGCTGCTCTGGTGGTTTCCCACAAAGAGGACAGGCTCGTCTTTGACCAAGTGCTCCGTTCCGAACACATGGATCTCGACATGCAGTTTTTTCAAGACAATTTCCAGTACTTCCCGCGCGTAAGCGTAACGTTTTTCAAACGGCATCGCCTTGGCCTTTTTGGCGCAGCACAAAAGATACGGGATGTACGGGGCCATCTTGAGCCAGAAGAGTGCCTGTCTCATTTCTCTTCCTTCTTCACGTATTCCACGACCTTGAATCCTTCATACGGAGTCACGGACGCGATCTCATAGTCGGAAACATCGTAATGCGGGAAATAGGTATCCGCTTCATGTTCCCCTTCGACTAAGGAGATATAGAGTTTCTTGCAGTACGGTAAGGCAAAGCGGTAAATGGAAGCTCCGCCGCAGATGAAGATCTCCTCTTCCGTATCCTGATTCTCCTCTAAGAAAGCTTTCAAATCCGTGCAGTACGTCACATCTTCTGTGTCTTCCTTTTCCTGTCCCGGGAAGCAGGCCACCACCGTATGGCGGTTTTTTAACGGTTTGGAAAAGCCGTCAAACGTCACCTTTCCCATCACGATTCTGTGATTGAGCGTGCGGCGCTTGAACTGCTTGAGGTCTTCGCTTAAATGCCACGGAATCTGATTGTCCTTTCCGATGGCGAAATTGGCATCATGGGCAACGATCAGAGAAAACATTAGACGCTCACCTTCCCTTTGATGGCCGGATACGGATCGTAACCGGTAATCTTGATATCTTCATATTTGAAGTCAAAGATATTCTTCACGTCCGGATTGAGTTCCAGTTTCGGAAGCGGACGCGGAGTTCTGGTTAACTGTTCATGGATCTGATCCAGATGGTCGAGATAGATATGAACATCGCCGAACGTATGAATGAATTCATACGGCTGCAGGCCGCAGACCTGAGCGACCATGCATAATAAAAGCGAATAGGAAGCGATATTGAACGGCACGCCCAAGAAGACGTCCCCGCTTCTCTGATAGAGCTGACAGCTTAATTTCTTGCCGTCGGCGCTGACGTAGAACTGGAAGAGCGAATGACATGGCGGCAAGGCCATATCCTTCACTTCCGCCGGGTTGTAGGCAACTACCAGGTGTCTGCGGGAGAACGGGTTGTTCTTGATGCCGTCGATCAGCTGCGTGATCTGATCCACACCGCCGAAGTCGCGCCACTGCTTGCCGTACACCGGGCCGAGATCGCCGTACTTTTCCGCAAAGGAGTCATCTGTACGGATCTTCTCAATGAATTCTTCCATGGTCTCCCCTTTGAAATCCGGGGACTTGCTGTATTTGTCATACGGCCATTCGTTCCAGATCTTGACGTTTTTCTGAACGAGCGGCTGAATGTTGGTATTTCCGCTTAAGAACCAAAGCAGCTCTTCAAAGATTCCGCGGTAGAACACTTTCTTAGTGGTGAGCAGAGGAAAGCCTTCTTCCAGATTGAAGCGCATCTGATAGCCGAAACAGGAAATCGTGCCGGTTCCGGTACGGTCTTCTCTCTTCTGGCCGTTCTCTAAAATATGCTGACATAAATCTAAATATTGTTTCATAATCTTGCCCTCAATTTAATATAAAATATACCATATTTTGGCTACTGCAGTGCGGAAATTTCACTCTCCTCTTCCGGGAGGATGGTGACGCTCACACTGTTATTCACGTCAAACTCCTTCCAGCACGCCACCAAATCTTCCTTGGTGATGCTGCGGATGGCATTCAGATAGTCGTAATAATCCAGATGCATATAGGCAGACTTCAGAACGTTGAGTCCCAGATCCTCCATATTGTCCAGAGCAATGACCGCCTGTCCGTAGAATTTCTTTTTCAGCCTCTCCAGCAGTTCTTCCGGAATCTCCGACGGATCCAAGTGCCTTAAGCGGTAGCGTACCCGCTTCAGGAAAGAGGATACCTTTTCCGTTTCGTTATAGAACATCAGATAGGCATAGTCGTCATTGAAGTCCGTGGCATAGTAGAAGTAGTCGCTGACGATTCCTTCATCCAGCCATTTCTGCAGAATGCTGTTGCAAGTGCCAAAGGACGCTTCCAGTAAATACCGGAAGCACAATTCCCGCTTGATTCGGCCCCAGTCATTCAGTTCCAGCGGGTCCATTTTAAAGGCCACGGCCACTTTCGGGATCTGCACGTCCATATGCAGGGTGCGGTGTTTGCGGTGTACCTTTTTTGGCTCCGGTAAAACAAGCCGTTTTACCTCTTTCGGTGCTTCAAATGTCTTGCCTTTCTGGTTTTCCCGGATGATTCCCATTAAGACTTCCGGATCTTCCCCACTTAAAATGACCAGTTTCATCTTTGCAGGATGATAGTTATATTCATAGGCAGCTTTTAAATCACTGAGCTTTGTGGCGTAGACGCTCTCTTTGCAGCCGGCGATATCGTAGCGGATCAGATGGTTTTCGTACAGACACTGATCCATCTCCACGATAATGCGCATGTCCGGGATCTGCTCATAGCTTAAGAGTTCCTGAACGATGATGTCCTTTTCCTTCTCCACGCTCTCTTCCGTGACCGAAAACTTCTGTACAAAGTCCAGAAGCAGGTTTAACGGTTTCCGCAAGTCCTTCTTTGCCGTGGAGAAATAGTAGACCGTCTGCTCATAGGAGGTAAAGGCATTGGCATTGGCGCCTAGGCGGGTAAACTGTCCCAGAATGTCTCCTTCCTCATCTTCAAAAAGCTTATGTTCCAGGAAATGGGCACTGCCTAAAGGAATGCGTACCTCTTTCCCGTCGACGATCTGATAGGCATCCAGCGCCCCGTAAGGCGTACCAAAATATGCACAGGAGGAAACAAAGCCCGGTTTATGGATGATCCGGACTTCCAGACCGTTATTCAAAACCTCTTTATAACAGGCATCCTGAAACTCATTCGGCATCCGTTCCATGTTTCATTCCTCCTTTCAATAAGAACACCGTCGGTTCCTTCAGCTTACAAAACGCTGCGGAAACTTCCGGCAATGTCACTGCATTGATTCTTTCATATAAGAGAGACGAATCGCTCTGACAGAGATAGTCTTCAAAGGCCTGATTCATCTGTCCGTTGATCTCATCCCGTGATTCTTCATAATCATTGATCAGCATGATCTTCGCCATGCTTAAAAGCTCTTCACTGACCTCACCCTTTTGAATACGCCGGATCTGTTCTTCGATCAGTTTGAGCGCTTCCGGGATATTGGCTTCCTCCATGGCCGTAGAGACCTGCAGAATGGAGAAATAGCGGCTGTTATGGCTCGTAATGGAGTAGCAGAGCGAACGTTTTTCCCGGACTTCTTCAAATAAGAGCGAAGTCGGCAGCTGTCCCAGCATGATGCAGCCGAGTTTCATCGCCCAGTAGTCCCCATCGCTGTAGATCGTATCATTCGGATAGATCAAACGGACATTCGCCTGCGGCAGATTGCGCACTTCACTGACCGTCTGCGGCATAACCTCGCCAAAGCGGTAGGAAAGCGGCAGATTCGGCATTTCCGCTCCCAGCGGGAACATCTCTGTCAGTTGCTCTTCCATTGCCTTCTTATCCACGTTACCGAGCGCCATGATATAAGCGGCATCTTCCCTTAACATCCGCTGATGTTCTTCGATACAGTCATTTAAGGTGATGCTTTCGACATCCTCTTTGCTGCCTGTGGCACTTAAAGCCAGCGGTGTATTTTCTCCGAAGATCTCATAGATGCGCTTGGAGGCATAATAGCCCGGATTCTCTTCCTGACGCTTCAGGTTATCCAGTAAGACTTTCTTTGCTTCCCGGAGCGTATCTTCCGTTAAGTACGGATGATAGAGCGCTTCCCGCAAAAAACTCATCTGATTCTTTAACTGTTCCGCTTCGGAAAAGTCCGGATGGAGCGCCTTCATGCGCAGACGGAAGACGTGCACCTGCCCTAAGGTCAGACTGCCGGCATAGTACGTTGCGCCGTATAAGCGGTCCAGTGCCTCACTCATAGAAAGCTTGCTGGGATATTTTTCAATTCGGTCGCTCATCATGTAAGCCACAAGCGTACGGATGGCATTTCTGCGGCTTTCCGACAGTGTCAGAAAGCGCAGTTCGATGGCAACTTCCTTATATTTGTCTGTAGTGATAATTTGAATATTCTGCTGTTTCATAACGGTTTCCCTATATATCAAAAGCACTGTGTTCCAGTGCTTTTTTACTTAATTCTTGCTGACGATTTCTCCATCCTCATTCAGGATGTAGAACACTTCCCGCGGTTTCGAGCCCTGCTGCGGTCCGATGACCCCGTTCTGCTCCAAAGCGTCGATAATACGGGCGGCACGGTTGTAACCGATCCCGAATTTCCGCTGTAAGAGCGATGTGGAAGCTTTCTGCTGGTCGCAGACGAATTCCTTGCATTCGTCATACATCGGGTCATCCGGCTGTCCGTTGGAATCAAAGCCCAGTGCGTCATGGTTGACGTCATTTAAGGCCACAAATTCATCGTTGAAGTGCGGATGCTGCTTCTTGGCACATTCCTTGGCAATCTCTTCGACTTCCCTGTCGGAGACGAAGACACCCTGGACACGGATCGGACTCTGTTCGCCGATCGGAGAGTACAACATGTCGCCGTTGCCGAGCAGTTTTTCTGCGCCGTAGGTATCCAGAATGGTACGGGAGTCGACGCCGCTGCTGACCGCAAAGGCGATCCGGCTCGGGATATTGGCCTTGATGACACCCGTGATGACATCCGTGGAAGGACGCTGGGTGGCAACGATCAGGTGGATACCGGCGGCTCTGGCCAGCTGGGTGATACGCTGAATGGACTGTTCCACGTCTTTCTTATTGGTGGTCATCAAGTCCGCCAGCTCATCGATGATGACCACGATGCGGTACATCTTGTCGAGCTTTTCATCCTTATGGTATTCCACGTATTCGTTGTAGCCTTCAATATTACGCACTCCGTATTTCGCAAATTCGGAGTAACGGTTTTCCATGTACTTGACGATGACCTGTAACGCCAGAGAGGCTTCATGGGCATCGGAGATGACCGGACCGATCAGATGCGGAATATCCTTATACGGGGTGAATTCCACCTTCTTCGGGTCGATCAGAAGCAGCTTGACTTCATCCGGTTTGGTCCGTAAGAGGAACGTGGTGATGATGCCGTTGATACAGACGGATTTCCCGCTGCCCGTAGCACCTGCCACGAGTAAGTGCGGCATCTTGTCCAGCTGACAGAAGATCGGTTCTCCGCTTAAGCCCTTGCCTAAGCCGAAGAGCAGTTTCTTGTTTTCCGAATTGGCCGGGAAGCTGGTCATGATTTCATACATTTTGACCATGGTCATCTCGCGGTTCGGAATTTCAATACCGACCACCCGCTTGCCCGGTACCGGTGCTTCAATACGGATGGACTTGGCAGCCAGTTCCATCTTCAGGTTGTCCTGGATCTGGGAAATCCGGGAGATCTTGACCGTGGAATCCGGCTTGATTTCAAACTTGGTAACGGAAGGTCCGATGGTGATGGCTTCCAAAGAACACGGGATGTCAAAGTCATCCAAAATCTCCAGTAAGCGCTCTCCGTTTTCCTTGGCCGCATTGCGGTTTTCGACGGAGCCCTTCTTATTGATCTGTGTATCCAGCTTCGTCAGTTTCGGTAAGCTGTACGGAGCGCTGTTGCCTTTTGCGGTGGCAGCGGAAGTGGTATTCGGATTGACCGAGACCGGTTCCCCTGCTTCTTCCTTCTTATTGGAAGTATTCTTGACTTCCAGGGATTTCTTGATTACTTCCGGCTTGCGCGGTGCTTCTTCGATTTCCTCTTCCTCGACTTCCGTCTTTTCGCGGGCGGAGACGATCTTTTCCTCAATCGTTTCCTTCTTGCGCTGACGGTCCGCCTTGATGAAGGCCATCTTGCGTTTCGGTGCCGGAGCTTCCTCTTCGTCGTACTCTTCGAAGATCGTATCCATGATCTTGTTTCTCTTCGGCTTGTTCTCTTCGCCTTCGCGCGGTTCCGTAATGGAATTGAAGATCTTCACGAAGAAGGCTTTGACATTCTTGAATTCCACTAAAACGATAATGGAAATCAGAACGAGAAGTCCGATCACCAGATAGGTTCCCCCTTTGGCGACCAGTAACGAGGTCACGGAGTAGAACAAGGCACCGAAGAATCCTCCGGTTACCTCATAGGTGTTCTTCCAGATTGCTCCGAAGTGGTCCAGATAGTCGTTCAGTACGTCAAAACCGACCAGTTCCTTCGTGCTGATTCCGCAGTAGAGAACTGCCGCAACAAGCAGCAGAGTCATAAACCAGAAATATTTCGGCTTCATGGCTTTCAGCGTGCCGAAAAGAACCAGAACGATACCCACGACCATCAGATAGACGTCCAAGAAATTGAACTCGTTTCCGACCGTGATCCTGGCGACATTATGGACGAATTCTCCGACCAGGCCAAATTGCTTATATCCCAAAATGACCAGGAAAATGAGAACTGCTCCGATAATATTTCCTGTTAAATCTCTGCTTTTTGTTTTTCTTTTTGACATAGTTTCCTTTTTACTCGCTGATATTGATTTCGACGATGGCCGGCAGGATCATCGGCCGCTTGCCTGTCTCACGCAAGAGATAGCGGCTGATCTTTTCCCTGGCTTCCATGCGAACCTGCATGTTTTCGAAGCGGTTTTCCTCCTTCGCTTCCTGTATGGTTGTTAATAGGATATTTCCTACTTCCTTGATAATATAATCCGCATCTTTCAGATAGATGAGGCCGCGGGACTGGATGTCCGGACCCGCAATCACATCCTTGGTGTTGTAATTGAGGGCGACGCCGACAATGATGACACCGTCCTGGCTTAAGACTTCCCTGTCCTTTAAAACGAAGGAAGAGATGTCCATGTTGGAGTCGGAGCCGATCATGACTTCCGCCGTGTCAATTAAATCGCTGGTGGAGACCAGTGTGTGGCCGTCAAATGTGGCAATCTGCCCGTTGTCCAAGACAACGATATGATCGGCGCGGTATCCCATATCCAGAGCGATATTGGCGTTATTGACCATCTGCCGGTATTCCCCCTTGATTGGGAAATAGTATTCCGGTTTTAACAGGTAGATCATCATCTTGATGTCTTCCTGCGATGCGTGCACCGTGCGGACCTGACGTCCGTCCAGTGACAGGATCGTCACGTTTTCACGGTAAAGTTCGTTCTTCATGTTGGAGCCGTTGACTTCCGTTTCCCCGATGGCCGGAGAAGCGATGATGACCGTGTCGTTTTCGCGCAGGCGGATCTGTTCCTCTTCCTTTGTCGCAATACGCATCATCCGGTTAAAGACGTGCGGACCGATGCCGGAAACCAGCACGATGACATCGTCGTCGTCATTGTTGAAGTCCTGCTTGGAGATGATCAGCTTCTTCGGGAAGTGATAGTAGCCTAACGCTTCCACCACGCTGATCGTGGTATTCAGTGTCCTGCTGTAGAAGAAGACACGCTTGTTGTATTTATTGGCCAGATTGAGGATCTCCATCACCCGGTACAGATTCTGCTGGTAACAGGAGATGATGATGCGGCTCGGAGCCGTCTCAATGGCATTTTCGATTAGATGGGTGATCTGATGCTTCGGGCTGGTGTAGCCTTCCTTATCGGCCTGGGAGCTCTCGCATAACAAAGCAAAAACCTTTTCCTTGCCGATCTCCGCCAACTGGGCGATATCGCTTGCAAAGAACTGATTGCGGATGTCCAGATCGATAATGAACTCGCCGCAGTAAACGATCAGACCCAGATCCGTGCTGATAGCCACGCCGAAGTTATCCACAATGGAATTCGTCAGCGCAAAGGTGCGGATCTTTCTGCCGTTTAAGGTGAGTGTTCCGTTGCGCTCAATGGTGTTGATCTTGTAGTCCGTGAGATGGTTCTTTTCAAATGCGGATTTGATCATCATTGAAGTGAACGGCGTGGTATAGATCGGAATGTTGATCTGCTTGATTAAGAAGCTCAACCCTCCCATCACATCGTCATGCGCATGCGTGATAAAGATGCCGACGATTCTCTCACTGTTCTCCGTCAGATAAGAATAGTCATTAATGATTTCCAGGACACCAAGCTGGTCCGTCTCCGGATACTTGCTGCCGGCTTCAATCAGAAAGATGTCCTGATTGATCTCAATGACATATAAGTTTTTCCCGTTTTCGTCCAGACCGCCAAGGGCAAAAATTCTGACTTTATCCATTATAACCTCCATAGTAAATCATCATAATTATAAATGATAAAGTTAATTTCAGGCAACAACTTCCCCCTCTAAATACCAGGTCTTGCAGCCGGTGATTTTCACCTTGACAAGATCTCCCGTATTCGCTGATCCTTTAAAATTAACCAATTTGTTTTCCGGTGTGTAGCCGCTGATAATTTCGCTGTTTTTCTTGGACGGACCGTCCACCAAAACTTCCACCACTCTTCCGAGATAGGCTTCCATGTTTTCCCTGGCGTACTTGTCCACAAGTTCATTCAGACGGGTCAGCCGCTGTACTTTTTCCTCATACGGTGTAACATCTTCCATCCGGGCCGCCGGCGTACCGTTCCGCGGCGAATAGATGAAGGTAAAGGCATTGTCATACTTGCAGTAGTTGTAAAGATCCAGTGTTCTCTCAAACTGCTCGTTGGTCTCATTCGGGAAACCGACGATGATATCCGTGGAGAAAGCACAGTTCGGCACTTTCTTCTTCAGATAGTCATAGATCTCCTTGTACTGCTCGACCGTATATCTTCTGCCCATGATCTTCAAAATATCATTATCCCCGCTCTGCACCGGTAAATGCAGGAATGGCATAATGTTATCGTATGCGGCCATCACATCGACCGTACGCAGTGTGAAGTCCCATGGGTGGCTTGTGGTGAAGCGCACGCGCGGAATGCCCGTTTTGGCCACTTCCTCCAGTAAATGGGAGAAGCCGTCCTCCATGTTGAGGTCCTTGCCGTACGCATTGACGTTCTGACCTAACAGCGTCACTTCCTTGCAGCCGCTCTCCTTCAGTTCTTCGACTTCCTTCACGATGTCTTCCACTAAGCGGGAGCGCTGCTTGCCGCGCGTCAACGGGACAATGCAATACGTGCAGAACTTGTCGCAGCCGTACATGATGTTGACCCAGGCTTTGTGCCTGAGTTTGCGTTCCGCCGGCAGATCTTCAATGACTTCCCCTTCCGAGGAGTAGACTTCCACGACGTTTTTCCGCTTGGCATACAGACTGCTT
>CADCPY010000037.1 GCA_902803495.1 uncultured Erysipelotrichaceae bacterium | reverse complement strand
GTTTCATATCTCTCCCCTATTCAAAGCCGATCTCGTCGAGCCAGCTTTGGACGTCTTTTTTTACGGATTCCGGATCGTTCTGGGTATTCTGACCGCGCGCCGAGAAGGCCTTTAACAGTGTGGAATCCGGACAGGCATTCTGCAGTTTCTTATCAAAGCCGGACAGACCGCTGCCTTCATGGGTGTTGAACGGAATCAGCGTCTTGCCGCTGAAGTCGTTGTTTTCAAACACAGTGTACATGATCATCGGCCAGTCGCCCCACCAGACCGGAGCGCCGATAAAGATCGTGTCATACTTGTCCAGGGACAGCTCTCCCTGGTAGGCCGGACGGGCCTTGTCCCGCTGTTCCTGCTGGGCCACTTCCGTTAATTCGTTATAGGTCGTCGGATAGTAGTCGTCCTGCGGTAAGACCTCAAAGAGGTCCGCGCCGGTTTCCTCCGCGATCATTTCGGCTACGATTGCCGTGTTTCCCTTGTCAATGACGCCGACATTGTACTGCTCTCCCGTACGGGAGAAATAAATCACCAGCACGGAAGCATCCGTTGTTTCCGGCGTTGTGCTCTCTTCCGGCACCACCGTTTCTTCTTTCGTGTCTTCTTCCGGTGTCACCGGAGTTTCTTCCTGTTTGGCGCATGCGACACAAAGCGTCAGCAACATTACCGCACACAGGATACGGATCCACTGTTTCACTGCTGTTAACCTCCTGATATCACATAGAAAACCTCAACCCATGTGACAGGGGCCGGTTTCCTGATTTACATGTTTTATAATACACTATTCTCCCCAATCTGTGACGCGGCTTCCGCGCGGATAGAGAATCTCCTTGAAATACTCCACTTCGCCATGGCTTTCCGCCACTTCCGGGACATTGACCGGTAAGGTACCCTTCGGGGCTTCCTTTTGGTAAATGCTGTAAAGAGCTGTTGCCACATTCAGATTGAACGGTCCGTTGCCTTCTTCATCATAGGCAGAGCCATAGGGCTGATAGGCGCAGACGATGGCGTCCGCCTCATGATACAGTGCCGCATCGTACGGGAGATTCAGACTGAGCAGTACCGTTGTTTTCCTGGCAGAGTTTGCGGTATTGAGTGCTGCGGTCAATACCTCGCTGCGGTACGCGGACTGCGATAAGAGCACCACCTGCTCCGCATTATCCAGGGCATTCCGGAGTTCCCGGTCAGTGCTTTCCATCCGGTTGAAGGCAAGGATCGTAACATCTCCGCTCAGGCGGATTCCTTCCTTTTCCATCCGGGATAAGGCATAATCCACGGCCGGTTTGCGGTAGTCGCTCGGAATCAGTATCAGGGTATCTTTCGCCGGGTCCAGCGGTAAGGCGCCATTGTCGTTTTTCAATAGCGTCATGGCTTTTAAAGTGATTTCCCACTGGCGTCTGTAATTCTCCGCCGTTCCGACCGCTTCTTTGGCCGTCGCAATGCGGTCACTCAGCGATACTTCTTCCGCGTCCAGAATTTCCTTTTCTTCTTTGAGCTTTAAGATGCGGTACACGGAATCATCCAGCTCTTCTTCCCTGATCTCTCCATTCTTTACGCGTAAAGTGAGCTGTTCCATATAGTCTTCCATGATTGGGAAGGTATTAACGGAATTCGCTTTGTAGAGATTCACCGGGCAGAGCAGAATATCCACGCCGCTGTTGATCGCCAATACGGCCGCATCGATCGGATCAAAATGTGCTGCGATAGCATCCATATCCATGGCATCCGTAACAATGACCCCGTCATACCCCATTTCCTTACGTAACAGTTCCGTAACAACGGTATGCGACAGCGTGGCCGGAAGCGTGACTTCCTTTCCGTCCTTTTTGGAGATGTATGTTTCCGTTTCGATTTTCGGGAACTGGATATGTGCCGTCATGATCATATCCGCGCCCGCTCGAATCCCTTCTTCAAACGGGATCAGCTCGCATGTTCTGAGCTCTTCCAATGTATATTCGGATAACGGTAAACGGGTATGGCTGTCTTCCCCGACATTTCCGTGTCCCGGAAAATGTTTTAAGGCACCGGAGATGCTGGCTTCCTTCAGTCCTTTGATAAAGGCCGTGACGTGCTTTGCCACAATATCCGGGTCATCCGAGAAAGAACGCACCCCGATGATCGGGTTGGCCGGGTTGGAGTTCACATCCGCGTCCGGCGCAAAGTCCATATTGAAGCCCAAGGCATAGATCTCATCCCCGAGCATTCTGGCCATTTCTTTTGTTAAGGCAGGATCTCCCGTTGCGGCCAATGCCATATTGCCGCAGCCGGTCAGACCAAAGGAGACACGGTTCACCATACCGCCTTCCTGGTCGACGCAGACAAACATCGGAATTTGAGCACCGGATTCTTTTGCTGCGCTTTGCGCGTCATAGATCAGCGTTACGGTCTGCTCGATGCTTTCCATATTTCCGCCGAAGAGGATCACGCCGCCGAAGCCGTATTTCTTTAACAGCTCATAATAATCATCATTCATTTCCGTTGCCAGATAGGTATTC
Source organism: uncultured Erysipelotrichaceae bacterium (assembly GCA_902803495.1). Taxonomy (GTDB): domain Bacteria; phylum Bacillota_I; class Bacilli_A; order Erysipelotrichales; family Erysipelotrichaceae; genus RUG14871. Next base: position 8,999 of record CADCPY010000037.1, on the reverse strand, counting down.
TGAGCGTCGGAGCGCAATGCGACGATCATCATCTGCGCCAGCTTTTCCTCCACACTCATCTGTTCTATTTTCTCCCGGATTCTGTCTTTGGTATCTTCCTCCGGTTTCTCTTCTTCCTTTTCCTCCGGCTCTTTGTCGTCTTTATCCGGTACGGTTTCTTCTTCCTTGTCTTCCGGTGTTACGTCTTCCTCTTCTTTTTTCGCGCAGCCGCTCAGTGCTGAGAAGAGAACGGCACAAACCAGAAGCAGTAACAGCAGTTGTTTCTTCATACTGTTTTCTCTCTTTCTATTGATTCCCCATAAGGAAAAAGCCGGGGTTTCCCGGCTGTACCTGTATCCTAATATAAATCAGCCTTCTGATTCGCTTCGAAGAGGCGGATCTTCTGAACAGCCACTTCCTCCAGCGCCTTCATGCATTCCGGCTCGATCTTGTTCGGTTCGCGGAGGTTTTCGTTCTTTAAGACTTCACGCATCCTGTTGTAGAAGGCTACCTTGATGTCGGAAGAGATGTTGATCTTGTTGACCCCGTTCTTCACCGCTTCGGCAATCTCACTGTCCGGATTATTGCTGCCGCCGTGGAGTACCAGCGGTTTGTCCACCACTGCCTTGATTTCCTTTAAGATATCGATCCTTAATTTCGGCGTCACGCCTTTCGGATAGAGCCCGTGGGATGTTCCGATGGCAATCGCCAGAGAGTCCACACCGGTGCGTTCAATGAATTCCTTCGCATCTTCCGGTTTGGTATAGATAATGGTCTGAGCGTCATAGGCTTCCTTGGAATACGTGACACCGATCGTGCCCAGTTCGCCTTCCACGGAAACGTTGACCGCATGCGCCACTTCGCAGATCTTCTGACAGAGGGCGACATTTTCTTCAAACGGTAAGGAAGAACCGTCAATCATGACGGAAGTGAACCCGTCCTGAATGGCCCGCATGACATCTTCCAGAGATGCCCCGTGGTCCAGATGCAGCACGCACGGAATTCTGGTTTCCAGTAAACGTTTGCGGATCGCTGCCGTAATATCATCCCCCGTGAAAGCCAGTTCATGCGGATGGATCTCGATGATTACCGGTGCATTTTCTTTTTCGGAAGCATTCATCACTGCCTCAAACATGGCATAGTTACTGATGTTGAATGCCGGAATGGCAAAATTGTGCTCTTTCGCAACCGCCAAGAGCTCTTTCATATTCATTAACATGATCTAATCTCCTTCAATGTTCTTCTCTATTGTATCACAGACACTCCTATTGAATGCCTCTTTCATACAGATTCCGGATACCTGTTATCTCACCTTTTCCTCTGAGGTAACAGTCCAGCACTTCCTTCACTTCCCTTGCGCTCTCATCCAAAAATGTGAGACGCAAAGCTGACGCTCTCAGACGTTCCGTATCCAAAACGGCCATCGGTTCCTTGTGGTAGATCGTCGCGATGCAGTTATCGCAGTCCGTCACGATTGGGAAGTCCCCGAGCGCCCCTTTTAGGTAGTAGTTCTTCGTATTTCCTTTTTCTTTACAGTACTGATGGTTGGTCTTATTGCCCACATAGTTGCCGATCGGGCACTGATGCGTTACCATCAGCGGCAGCTTCCCGTAGATCGGGATCTCTGCGTTCGAGACATCTGCCAGTTTGGAAAGTTCCTCATAGCTGTTCTCCATGGATACTGCCACGCTTTGAACTCCCTTTTTCTGCCAGAAGGAAAGGGAATAGCTGTTGATGATATTGGCCGTATAGTCCACGTAGACTTCATCGTTCTTTACGTCACGGTAGTGACCCAGGGAACTGATGAGGAATCCGTCGCCTCCCGCTTTCCGGTAAGTATCCAGTTCCTTCTGCACTTTTTCCATGACATACTGCCGGTAGATCCTCGGCAGCTTCACGACCAGTTTCTTTCCGGCCTCATGCGCTGATGCAATCACTTCGTCCAGATGATTCCGTAAGATCTCATTCATCTCAAAGTAGACGACATCCACTTCCGGATAATCCAGTACAGATGTAAACTGTGCCATATTCTTCACTTCGATGTGGTATGTCTTCTTTGACGCATCTTTTTTGGCGATAGGTTCCAGTACCGGAGATTTCTTTTCTCTCTTATAGGAGGAAATCATTTTCTCTTCCAGCGCTTCGCAGCCCTTTTTCCGTAAGGCATTCAGTGCTGCCTTATTCACAAAGAGGTTTCCTTCCATTTCCACTTTGATTTCATCCATGCGGAAGACGGTATCTCCGGTTTTACTCAGCTGCTCTTTCACGCTTACCTCACTGAGCGGCTGATTGAGTGCTGCCTGCGGGCAGTCACCCGTCACGCTGACGCTTACCCCATTGCACTCTAAGGTTACCTGCATCGGTTCATTTTCCTTTAGGACAACGCTTCCGCAGATTCCGTTTTTGCGCTTCGGCTCCAGCGTTTTTGTTAAGAATTCACTGAGCTTTTTATCGTAAGTCAAAAAGACTTTCTGTCCCTTATGGATCGGTCCGTCCAGTTTAAAAGTCGTGATCTGATCTTTCCGGCTTTCCTTATTGATATAACAGCCGATGCCTTCCTCATTTGATGTCCAGATTTCAATGCCGTCCCCGTTGTTCAAATCTTCCAGGAAGCGGATGGAGACGATCTTGTTGCGGTAGTCGTACTTTACGACTTCCCCGACTTCCACACCCCAGTTGCGCGGATGAATGGTGCACATCATGTCGCTTCCGGAATGCGTCTTCAAGTAACCCGTGGAGAAGTATCCGCGGTTAAAGAGCTTCTGCAGTGTTTTGATATCTTCCGGATCCACCCGGTAGTGTTCCCGGTCGGAATAATAGAGATCAATATATTTCCGGTAGATTCTGCTGACCCCGGCCACATATTCCGGCGGCTTCATGCGCCCTTCAATCTTTAAGGATGCCACTCCGGTATCTAACAGTTCCGGCAGATATTCCAGCGTGCAGATATCCTTGGTGGATAACAGATGTCCTTCCGTGATCTTCTCTTTTCCCCGGTAGAACTCATAGTTCATCCGGCAGTTCTGAGCACATTTTCCGCGGTTTCCCGAGCGGCTGCCCAGAACGGAACTCATGTAGCACTGTCCGGAATAGGATACACACAGCGCTCCGTGAATAAAAGTCTCAATGCGCAGCGGAGTATTCTTTGTGATATGGGCGATATCTTCCAGCGAGAGTTCCCTGCTTAATACCACCGTGGTGGCACCGAGCTTTTCAAACTCCTTCACATCGTTTAACGAATTCGTCGTCAACTGCGTGGAAATATGAACATGGAAATCCGGCCAGTGTTTCCGGACCAGAGAGATCGCTCCCAGATCCTGCATGATCAGCCCGTCCACTCCCATGGCATATAACGAGTCAATAAAAGGAAGAAGCTCTTCAAATTCTTCATGTTTATATAATGTATTTACCGTAACGTAAACTTTGACTCCGTATTTATGACAGTAGTCACATACTTCATTCAGTTCCTTCTCGTCGAAGTTGTTGGCATAAGCCCGGGCATTGAACTGTCTTCCGCCGAGATACACCGCATCGGCACCGTTCTGCACGGCTGCTCTGACGCAGTCAAAGTTTCCGCTTGGAGCTAATAATTCTGCTTTCATCGTATCACCACCTCCATTATATGCGAACTTCGATTTCTTTTTAAGAGGTTCCAAAAGAAAAACAGGAGAAGGATTCTCCTGATCGTTTCATTCTTCCACTGAACGGTTTTTACTGTTTACCCTTTTTTCTGACGCTTTCAAATACTTCATCATGTGTCAGTCTGACGTCGGTTTCTTCCGCCTGTCTGTCTGTCTGATCCAGTGCATATTCCAACTGTTCGATGAGTTTCGTATATGCATCCAGACTCAATACCACCATTGTTCCATAGCCGTTCTTTGTAAGATAAACAGGCTTCCCTGACTGTACGGTTCTTTCAATTTCCGTAAACTTATTTCGTAAATCTGAAACCGGTCGAATATCCATAACAATTACCTCTATATCATAATTTTATCATATTTATGATATTTTTTACATCAATTATAATAGCAATACTATTCCGGCATTTTTCACCCCACTGATACAATACAAAAACAGGGAGCTGATTCCTCAGCTCCCTGCCTGTAGATTTCTTATGGGTTTCTTATTTCACTGCGTTGATGATTGCCGTGAAGGAATCCACCTTTAAGCTTGCACCGCCGATTAATGCACCGTCGATGTCTTCCATTGCCATGTAGTCAGCAATGTTTTCCGGTTTGACGCTTCCGCCGTACTGGATACGGACTCTGTCAGCTGCGTCTTTGCCGAAGTTTCTGCAAACTTCGTCACGGACGATCTTGCAAGTGTTTTCCGCGATTTCCTTGGTAGCGCTCTTGCCTGTGCCGATTGCCCAGATCGGTTCGTAAGCGATGACCATATTGGCAACCTGTTCGGCATCCAAGCCGTCTAAGCCTGCCTTGATCTGGCCTCTGACCCATTCTTCCGTCTTGCCGGCTTCGAATGTTTCAAGGCTTTCACCGCAGCACATGATCGGTGTAATACCGTTGGCGATCAGTGCTTTGACTTTTTTATTGACTGTTTCGTCTGTGTCACCGAACATCTGTCTGCGTTCGGAGTGACCGACGATACACCATTTCAGACCGATTTCCTTTAACATCGGAATGCTGACTTCACCGGTATAGGCACCGCTTTCTGCGAAGTGGCAGTTTTCGGCAGCAACGATCAGTTTGTTGGCATGTTTGATGCTTTCATTTAATGCCAAAAAGCTGGTTGCGACACCGAAATCGGCATTGTCATGTAAAACCGGTTCAATGGCTGTAATGAAGTCCACTGCTTCCGCAATGGTCTTGTTCATTTTCCAGTTTCCAACAATAATAGGTTTTCTCATTTTTATTTATCCTCAATTACGTCTACGCCCGGTAAACCGTTACCTTCCAGGAATTCCAGGGAAGCGCCGCCGCCAGTGGAGACATGGCTGACCTTGTCAGCATAGCCCAGCTGTTTGATCGCTGCTGCAGAGTCGCCGCCGCCGATGATTGTAGTGCCTTCACATTCCGCTAATGCTTTCGCAACAGCGTTTGTACCTGCTGCTAAAGTCGGGTTTTCGAACACGCCCATTGGTCCGTTCCAGACAACCGTCTTGGCTTTGCGGACTTCTTCTGCGAATAATTCCGCTGTCTTCGGACCGATATCCAGACCCTGTTTGTCTGCCGGGATTTCAGTGACATATTCGACTTCCACCGGAGCATCGATTGGATCAGGGAAGCTTGCACAGACAGCTGTGTCGATCGGCAGTAATAACTTCTTGCCGAGTTTTTCCGCTTTGTCCATCATTTCCTTGCAGTAGTCAACTTTTTCCAGATCCACTAAAGACTGACCGACTTCCTTGCCCTGAGCCTTCATGAATGTGTAAGCCATACCGCCGCCGATGATCAGAGTATCGCATTTTTCCAGTAAGTTGTTGATGACTTTCAGCTTATCTGCAACTTTGGCGCCGCCTAAAATGCCGACAAACGGTCTGACCGGATTTTCCACGGCATCACCTAAGAACTTCAGTTCCTTTTCAATTAAGAAACCGACAGCGCTTGGTAAATATGTCGGAATACCGACTGTGGAAGCATGTGCTCTGTGGACGGAACCGAATGCATCGGAAACATATAAGTCACCTAAGGATGCCCAGTATTTGCCTAATGCTTCGTCGTTCTTGCTTTCGCCCTTTTCATAACGGGTGTTCTGCATTAAGACAACATCGCCTTCCTTGCAGTTGGCAATGGCGTTTTCCAACTCTTCGCCTCTTGTTGCGTTAACGAATGTTACCTTGGAATTCGGTAAGTATTCCTGTAACTTCTTGGCAACGATGGACATATCGTTTTTCTTCTTGTCCGCTTCTGTTTTTTCCGGATCTTTGTGGTCAACCTTTCCTAAGTGAGAGAGTAAAATCACTTTTGCCTTATGGTCGATTAAGTAGTTAATTGTCGGTAAAGCAGCAACGATACGGTTGTCATCCGTAATGACGTCTCCCTTGTGAGGAACGTTGAAGTCAACACGTACGATGACCTTTTTACCTTCAACATTTAAATCGGTAACGATTTTTTTAGACATATAAAAAGTCCTCCTATTTGTACACGTACATTATAGCATTTCCCCTTTTTGATGTGAACAATTACCCCAAGAGAAAAAGCATGCCGAGACATGCTTTCCTTACTCAAAAATATAAGATTCCTTCCTCCGTCAAAAGTGCGCCGACCTTCTTATCATGCTCTTCCGTTTCGATTGTTTCCATCACGGCTTTTTGATAACAGAGACAGATGTTTTCCCCGGAAAAATCCTCCAGAAAGCGGTCGTAGTAACCGCCGCCGTGTCCCAGCCGGTTTCCGATATGATCACAGGAGAGACACGGAAGCACCGCCAAATCGATCCTATCTTTGCTTATCACTTCTCCCGCTAACGGTTCATAGATTCCCATGCAGGTTTCTTTCAGCTCATCTCCCATCTTATAGGAAACAGGTTCCATGACGCCCTTTCCGACGCAGCGCGGAAGACAGATCTTCTTTCCGTCCTGCAGTGCCGTTTTGATAAACTTACGGGTATCCGGTTCCCTGTCCGTACTGTAATAGACAAAAATCGTTTTAGCTTTTTGATATTCTCTGCTTTGCAGAAGCAGTTCCGTGATCCGCTGACCCGCATTCTTCCGGTAGTCTTCCGTGAAGGAAGATCGAAGCTCTTTGACAAACCGTCGCTGTTCGCTTTTATTCATGATACAGGAAAGGCTTTCTGCTTCCTTCCAAAAGATCGTTGAGTGTGGAGTACTTGGTCTGTAACAGCCGGTTGAACAGGCTGTAGTCCATGATCTTCCCCCAGACTTCCGCCTTGGTTTTCCCGATGGCGGTCGGGATCATGCGGACGATATTCTCCTGCGGGGTCAGCGTGAATTCCACGCAGTCCTTTAAGTTCAGAAGATAGCTGATCAGTTTCAGGAATGCCACGGAATTGAGATAGACGATTTCCACGATGCGGATCGGATCCTCGTTGATGTCAAAGACCACATAGCCTTCGCAGACATGTTCCGAGCTGTAATAGGCCAGGGTCCTGTAATTCATGGCGTCGTTGTACGCCCGCTTCTTTACATAGGTATTCACGTCACGTAGTGGATAGCCGTCAAAGTGCGAAGCGTAGGCTTCATAGGCTCTTAAGAGATCCGCTTCCTCATAGTTCTCATAGATCATCCCGGTCGGATATACCGGTACCTGATTGCGGTAGATCGTATACTGCTTTAAGACGCAGTACGGCTCAAAGCCCATCTTCTTATAGATATCATTTCCTTTTGGTTCCACTAAGACCAGAAGGTTCTGATAGGAGATCTCTTCCAGGATCTCTTTTAAAAGAGCTCTCTGATTTTCCTCATTGCGCATGTTGGCATTGCGGATGGCATTCTTTAACACCACCGCCTGAATCGGGTAGTTCTGAATGCGCACCGTTTCCTTTGCGCCGAAGATAGCCGAAGAGATGCCTTCCGCATCTTCCGTCAGATACATGTCAAACGGCTTGTATTCATAGTCAAAGAAATATTCCACATAGTCTCTGGGATAGGTATTGCTGTAAAGGGTATAAAGCGTATTGAGATCTTTTTCGTCAGCTTTGCGGATCATGTTCCTCGTCCTCCCTTTCTTCATAGGCATTCCGGATAATATTCTCTTCTCTCTTCCGGGCATCCTGCCGCTCTTTTAAGATCGAGAGCAGGAAGCAGACAAACAGGAAAACGGCAACCGCCACAATCAAAGGCCAGGCGATCTTTAAGATTGCACCCACAATCACGGCCAGTAAGGCCAGAATCAGAATATACATAAGTTTTCCCCCTGTTACTCGTTATTCTTCAGCAGTTTTTCCGCCATTTCATTTAACTTGGCCAGCCGGTGCTTCATGCCCGACTTGCTGATGGGCGTTCCGGTATTCGTTTCATACAGCTCGCAGAGTTCCATCAGACTGGCTTCCGGATTTTCCTTCCTGAGATGGATGACTTCCTGCAGCTTGTAATCCAGATGGTTCACCCGGTTGTTCTCTTCCATAATCCGGATGCTTTCCAGCTGCTTCTTTCCGGCTTCCAGTGTTTTGACTTCATTGGCCAGCTCGCAGTTATCGAGTCTGGTAAGTGAGTTGATATAGTCCCGCTGGATGCGCACATCCTCAAAGCTCATTAAGGATTCATACGCTCCGCTTAAGCGCAGAAAGTCCGAAATCTTTTCGGAAGCTTTCAGATAAACCACATACTGGTTTCTGCGCTGAATGGTTCTCGCCGGCAGATCGAAGCGCTGCATGAGCTCCTGAATGTATTCGGCGTGCGTGCTGCGCAGTGTCGCAATCTCCAGATGGTAGTTGCTCTTCTGCGGGGAGTTGACCGATCCGCTGGCCATGAAAGCTCCGGCCAGATAGGCTCTGGCGCAGCAGTCCTTCCGCACGATGCTTTTCATCGGGTGCTCGCGGATGAGTCCGTTATTATACAGTGTTAAGTCTTCCAGGATCTCCCGCACATTGTTTTTGACCTGGACGACGTAGATATTGTTTTTCTTGAGTTTCATCTTCCGTAATACGGAAAGTTCCATCACCGGATCGTACACTTCCTTTAGAAGGGTCCAGATCCTTTTTGCCGTTGTGGCATTTTCGCTTCTCACGTTGAGATAGAGACCTTTGTTGTTCAGCCCGATGGAACTGCAGAGCTGAATCAGTGCCGCCAACTGGGCCTTCTGGCAGCAGGGTTTTAAAAATAACTGGCCGATTTCGGCTTTGACATCCGTCGCAAATGACATGACTATTCTCCGATCAGCCGTTCCACGACCCGCGTGATCTTATCCGGATCATGCCGGATCAGCCCGTTTTCAAAGCTTAAAAGGCTGGCACTTACAATGCGGTATCTGTGCGTCTTTTCCTTCATTTCCACCGGATAGGAGTATTCCTCTTCATAGCGCTTCAGACATTCTTCGGGAATCTTGTCCTTGGCCCGCACTACGATATCCAGCTTCCCTTCCAGATGCTTCTCAATGGCT
>CADCPY010000036.1 GCA_902803495.1 uncultured Erysipelotrichaceae bacterium | reverse complement strand
GTAAGTGTTGATTTTCTTGCCTGTAACATTGGAGAGTCTTTCGATATAGTCGAGATAATCAACCTTTTCAATGTTATTGGCTTTGTCCGGACGGAAGCAAGGTACAACGACCGTATGGAGTGTCTTGTCTTCCTTGATCAGTTTATGGTAGTTCAGATCATCGCACGGATCGTCCGTCGTGCAGACGATGTTGACTTTGGAATCTTCCAGGATCTTGCGGACCGGCAGATTCTTTAAGACTTCGTTGCACTTGTTGAAGATCTCTTCCGCGTTGTCTTCCGTTAACGGTTCGTAGATACCGAAATATCTCTGTAATTCCAGATGGCTCCAGTGATATAACGGGTTTCCGATCAGATGGGATAATGTCTTCGCCCATGCTTTGAATTTTTCCAGGTCGGATGCGTCTCCGGTAATGTATTTTTCACCAATACCGTTTGCTCTCATCTGTCTCCATTTGTAATGGTCACCGCCGAGCCATACTTCCGTGATCGTATTGAAGGTTCTGTTTTCATAGATTTCCTTCTGAGAAATATGACAGTGGTAGTCGATGATCGGCATCTTTTCCGCATAATCATGATACAGATGCTTCGCTGTATCTGTTGTCAGTAAAAAGTCTTTTCCCATGAATTCTTTCATAATATTTGTGTCTCCTATCTCTGAACGGCAGCATTACCGTTAGAATTGATAAATTCCATAACTTCATCTTCCGAAAGCACTGAAGCGTCTCCGTAGAGCGTGTGTTTCAGTACGGAAGTTGCCAGACCGAATTTCAGTGCGAATTTCGGGTGGTCATAGTCTTTCAGCAAACCGTGAATGATACCGCTGGAGAATGCGTCCCCGCCGCCGATTCTGTCATAGATGCTGAAGCGGATCGGTTCTTCCTTAAATACGGAACCGTTCCGGTTGATGCAATAGCTGGACAGTGAGCTGTCCGTTGCGGTATGAACTGTTCTGTCCGTACCGAAAATATACTGAACTTTTGTCTGTGCCATCAGTTTCTGTGCCACATCCAAACGTTTTTCTTCCATGGTTTCGAGCTGCGGATCCACCGGGATCTCCAGCATGGTGTTGATATCGAAGAAGTTTGCAAAGAGAACGTCTACGTATTTGATAACTCTCTGGAAATGCGGTTTTGCTTCTTCAATCGTCCATAATCTGGAACGGTAGTTTAAGTCAAAGGATACTGTGACACCGTACTTCTCACAGGCTTCCAGGCAGCGGTATGCAACATTGCGGCATTTTTCGTGAATGGCAAGTGTGATACCGGACATATGGAACCATTTGGCATCCTTGAAGATAGCATCGTAATCGAGTTCGTCTTCACTGATACGGGTAATGGCGCTGTGAGCCCTGTTGTAAAGTACTTTGGAAGGTCTGCCCCCAAATCCGGTCTCAACGAAGTACATTCCGAGGTTGCTGGAGCCTCTGAGAATCAGATCCGTATTGACCCCGTGACGTTTTAAGTGCATGATGGCACTTTCCCCCATCGGCACGTAATTCGGCGCCTGCTTCCATGACCAGTTTCTTTTCCACCGGTTTCGCACCGCCCGTGATGATACGGTCGATGTGGGAATAGACATATTTGATATTGTCATCGTTGAAGAGATCCTGAATCAGGAATTCGTCTCTTAAACGCTGTGTATCATAGTATTTTGCATCCTTTGGACTGCATGCTGTTCTAAGTTCCATACTGTCTCTTAAAGTGTTACACCTTTCTTGAAAATGGCCAGATCGTGATAGCCTTCTTCTTCCGCTTTCACGAGTTTGCCGTTTGCGGTTTCCATCACCAGATCGTAAAGTTTCTTTCCGATCTGATCGAGTGTCATATCTTCATCGTCAACCAGTTCGCCGGCATTGAAGTCGATCCAGTTTCTCTTCTTGTCGTAGATACGGCTGTTGGAAGAGATCTTGACCGTCGGTACCGGAGAAGCAAACGGTGTGCCGCGTCCTGTCGTGAACAGGATGATCTGTGCGCCGGCAGCTGCCAAAGCAGTTGAGGCTACCAAATCGTTACCAGGAGCACTGAGCAGGTTTAAGCCAGGTTCCGTAACTCTTTCACCGTATTCCAGAACGCCGACAACACGGCTCTTGCCGGATTTCTGTACGCATCCGTTGGACTTGTCTTCCAGTGTGGAGATACCGCCCTTCTTGTTGCCCGGAGACGGATTTTCGTAAATCGTCTGATGGTTGGCACGGTAGTAGTCCTTGAAGTTGTTGATCAGAAGAACCGTCTTGTGGAAGACTTCTTCGTTGATGGCGCGGTTCATTAAGCGCTGTTCGGCACCGAACATTTCCGGAACTTCCGTTAAGATGGTGGTTCCGCCGCGTTCGATTAATAAGTCGGAGAACTTGCCGACCGTCGGGTTGGCAGTGATGCCGCTTAAGCCGTCCGAGCCGCCGCACTTGAGTCCGACCACCAGTTTGGATGTGGAGATCGGTTCTCTCTTGAATGTCTTGACGTATTCGCTGAGCTTCTCCAGGATCTCAAGACCGTATTCCACTTCATCTTCATGTTCCTGACAGATCATGAATTTGATGTGTTCTTCATCGTATTCGCCGAGATGTTTCTTGATCTCTTCGATGTTGGAGTTTTCGCAGCCTAACCCGACCACCAGAACGCCGCCGGCATTCGGATGACGGATGAGGTCTGCCAGCACTTCTCTTGTATTCTCCTGGTCATCTCCCATCTGGGAGCAGCCGTACGGATGATTGAAAGCAACAATAGCTTCCAAAGATCCGGATACAAACTTCTGGGCTTCTTTTTCCATCTTCTTGACGATGGAGTTGACGCATCCGACTGTCGGGATGATCCAGATTTCGTTCCGGACACCCGCTTTGCCGTCTTTGCGGTTGTAACCCATGAAGGTTTCTTCTCCGACCTTCCTGTCGATCTGATCGACCGGAGTGTAAGTGTATTCGTTGTTATCGCCTAAGGATGTCTTGATGTTGTGAACATGAACATGGTCGCCGCGTTTGATATCTTCGGAAGCGTAACCGATCAGGTTGTCATATTTAATGACCGGTTCACCCTTTTTGATATCCGCAGTTGCGATCTTATGTCCTAAATCGACATCTTCGTTTAATACCGTACCGTCGGACAGTTCGAATCCCTTCGGTAATGGGACCAGTGCGACTACGACGTTATCATTTTCGTTAATTTTAATGTACTGTTTCATTATTTCAGCATCTCCATGGCTTTTCTGGCGCCATATGTACGGATGTTGTCAAGATCTTTGGCAACTTCGTCCACCAGGCCCGGAACCAATGTGAGATCCTGTCCGTGGAATTTGACGTTGGACAGATACTTCTCCGTTAATTCCTTTGCCGGCAGAGCGGAATTGTCACGGAAGAATTCCAGAACGTCCGGATCGTCCATGATCTTGTAAGTTTCGCCGTTTCTGTCTCCCAGTAATGCGGAATCTTCGATCTTGCTGCCCTTGTAGAAAGCTAAGAGAGCCGCAATGGAGAATGCCAGGTTCTTCGGCAGTTTGCCGTTCTTTTCAACATAGCCCAGTAAGGATGGCATACATCTTGCTCTCCACTTGGAAACGGAGTTCAGGGAGATGGATAATAAGGCATGTTTAATGAACGGGTTGTTGAAACGGTCAACAACGGCGTCTGCGAAAGCTTTCAGTTCTTCTCTCGGCAGAGTCAGTGTCGGAATGATTTCTTCCTGGATCGTTTCGTTCATGAAGTTACGGACTAACTCGTCATCCATGCTTTCCTTGACTGTATCGTGACCGATCAGATAGGAAGCGAGAACGAAGGAAGTATGCGCACCGTTTAAGATACGGACCTTTCTCTGTTTGTACGGTTTCTGGTTATCCGTGAAGATGATATCCATATTGGTCTTGCCGACTAAGGCTTTGTCTAACGGCAGTTCCTTAGAGATGTCCTTCGGGGATTCGATAACCCATAAGGCAAACGGTTCTGCTGTATCGAGCAGGTCGTCGTTGTATCCCAGCTGAGCGCAGATCTGATCTTTTTCGTCTCTCGGGAAACCCGGAACGATACGGTCAACCAGCGTGCTTGTGAAGATGCAGGCTTCCTTTAACCAGTTTTTGAATCCGTCTTCCAGATTCCATAAATCCGCGTAATCGAGTACGTATTTCTTTAATACAATACCGTTATCGTCGATCAGTTCGACCGGCAGCATGATCAGACCTTTGGACATGTCGCCGTTGAAGTTCTGATATCTGGCATACAGGAACTGTGTCAGTTTGGCCGGGAATGTGACATAGAATTTGTCATCAAATTTGTCTTCGCCGTTGAAGACGATGCCGGCTTCCGTTGTATTGGAAACAACGAAGCACAGGCTTTCTTCTTTGGCAAGATCCATGTATTCGTCAAAATCATGGGTCAGTGTCAAAGCTTTGGCAACGGATGTAATCACTCTTGTTTCCACATATTTTTCACCGTTGATGTTGCCTCTTAACTGCAGTGTATACTGGCAGTCCTGACCTTTGAAGCGGTCAACGTTGCTGTTTGGAAGAGATTCCACGATGGCAACGCTGCCGTTGTAGAGGCCTTTTTCGTTTGCTAAATCGAAAAAGTAGTCCACAAATGCACGCAGGAAGTTTCCGCCTCCGTACTGCATAACAGTAATCGGTCGTTTGACCGCTTTAGTTAATTCAAGATTTAAATTGTTCATAGCTATGCTCCTCGCTACTATTATACATAAAACGGGTTGGATTATGGATAAATATTCAATGTGTTTTGTATAGTATAAATGAAAAAAATGAAGGAGAATTACCGCCTCTTAAGCGGAAAAAAACGCATACAATGAAACAGGAAACAAAAGAAATTAAGATTGCCTATATCGGCGGCGGATCCCGTGGCTGGGCCTGGACTTTTATGACGGACCTGGCGCTGGAACCCTCTCTCAAAGGAGAAGTCCGGCTGTATGAAATAGACCATCAAGCCTCAAAAATCAACGAAAAGATCGGTAACGATTTAAAGAAGGACGTCCGCTGTCTTTCCGATTTCACCTACCGTTCGGTGGATGAGATCTCCGAAGCCTTAACAGGAAGCGACTTTGTCATTATTTCCATCTTACCGGGCACGTTTGATGAGATGGAATCCGACGTCCATGCCCCGGAAAAATACAGCATTTACCAGTCCGTCGGCGATACGGCGGGACCTGGCGGATACATCCGTGCGCTACGTACGATCCCGATGTTTGTTGAGATTGCTGAAGCTATTAAGAAGGATTCCCCGGATGCCTGTCATTAACTACACCAACCCGATGTCTCTCTGCGTAAAGACACTTTATGAGACATTTCCTAAGATCAAGGCCTTCGGCTGCTGCCATGAGGTCTTCAATACCCAGGAAGTCTTAGCCTCTATCGTCAGCAAGGAGCTCAACATCCCGAACATCAAGCGGACAGATCTTTATACCAATGTCATCGGCATCAACCATTTCACATGGTTCACCAGTGCCTCCTATAAAGACCATGACATCTTCCCGATCTACCGCAAATACATTGATGAGCACTATGAGGAAGGTTATCAGTTCACCAGCGACAACTGGATGAATTCCTACTTCAGCTGTGCGTACCGGGTCAAATTCGATCTCTTCCGCCGCTACGGCAACATTGCGGCAGCGGGTGACAGACACCTTGCGGAATTCATGCCGGGAGATGAATATCTCAAGGATCCTAAGACGGTTGAGAAATGGAAATTCTCTCTGACACCGGTCTCTTACCGCAAGGACGATTTAAAGAAGCGGGTCGAGCGTTCGGGAAGACTTTACCGCGAAGAGGAACACATCGACTTAAAATCCACGGGCGAAGAAGGCGTCCAGCTGATCAAGGCCTTATGCGGACTGGGCAACCGGGTCTCCAATGTCAATTTACCGAACTATGGCTTGCAGATTCCGAATCTGCCGAAAGAAGCGGTGGTTGAGACAAACGCGTTATTCACATACCGCAGCGTCTCCCCTCTTTATGCAGGAGAATTACCGGAAGATATTCTGAAGCTGATTCAGCCTCATGTGATAAACCATGATACAATTTATAAAGCAGAAATCACAAAAAACCGTGACCTTGTCTACGAAGCCTTCCGCAACGATCCGAACATTCACGGAAGACTCTCGGAAGATCAGATCCACGATCTTGCGGATACCATGATCAAGAACACGGCGAAATACTGTGATCTATAAAACAATGAAATAAGAAAAAGGAGTAGTTATTATGGCGTTACATGTAATGGATGAAGCTAACAAATGCCTGCAATGCAAAGTCCCACGCTGCAGAACCGGATGCCCGATCAACACGAACATTCCGGAAGCCATCCGGCTCTTAAGGGAAAACAAACTGAACGAAGCCTGACAGATGCTCTTTCTGAACAACCCTCTGACGACGGTATGTTCCTTAGTCTGTAACCATGAGAAACAGTGCGAAGGTCACTGCGTACTGGGAATCAAGGGCACACCGGTCCACTTCTCAACCATTGAAAATTATATTTCCACCACGTATGCCAACCAGATGACGGAAGGTCTGAAGCCTTCCAACGGCATCAAGGTGACCATCGTCGACAGCGGCCCGGCCGGTCTGACGATTGCGGTTATCTTAGCCCGTGACGGCTATGACGTTACGATCTTTGATATCAAGGAAAAGATCGGTGGCGTCTTGCGTTACGGCATTCCGGAATTCCGTTTACCGAAGTCCGTACTGGATGACTTTGAATACCGTCACCTGCGCTTAAAAGACATCAAGGTCCGTCCGAATACCACGATCGGTACTTCCATCACCATCGATGACCTCTTCCGCGACGGATACAAAGCCGTCTTTGTCGGAACGGGTACATGGAGACCGAAGACATTGGGTATTAAAGGCGAATCCTTAGGAAACGTCCACTTTGCGATCGACTACCTCGTCTCGCCGGATGTCTATCACCTTGGCGATAACGTCATCATCATCGGTGTCGGATACTCCGCCATGGACGTTGCCAGAACGGCCATTCGTCACGGTTCCAGAAACGTTACCTGCTTCGCCAGAAGTGAGAACGTCTCCGCATCGCAATATGAATTCTCCTATGCTCAGCTGGAGGGTGTACACTTTGAATTCAACAAGTCCCCGATCGAGATCAGGGATACCACCAAGAACGAAGAAGGCAAGACAATCACCATTGAAAGTACGGAAACCTTCTATCCGAGCAACAGCGTGATCGTTGCCGTCTCCCAGGGTGCCATGAACCGTATCGTCTCCACAACAAAGGGTCTCGAAACGGATAAGAGAGGCTTACTGATTACGGATGAAAACGGTCAGACGACCCGTCCGGGTGTCTTCACTTCCGGTGACGTTGTGACCGGTGCCAAGACGGTTGTTGAAGCGGTCGCCGCCAGTAAAAAAACGGCAGAAGCCATGCACGAATATCTGCAGTCTCTGCCGAAAGACGAAGAATAATCAAAAGACACAAAGAGCAGAGAGTTGCCTGACAGCAGCTTCCCTGCTCTTTTTGTTTTATTTAAATGAGATTTAAGTATTCAAAGGCGTGATAGAGACCGTCCGCATCCACATCGTCCGTGATGTAATCCGCAGCCGCCTTGATCTCCGATCCGCCGTTGCCCATGGCTACATTGTAGGCGCAAAGTTCAAACATCGAGAGGTCGATCTTCGCATCCCCGAAGGAGATGGTATCCTTCACGTCGGCATTGCGGTGTTTCAATAACGATTCAATGGCTGTCTTTTTCGTGATGCCGGTCGGGCCTAAGTCTCCGAAGAGCGCCGCTTCCCCTTTTCCGCCCCAGGTATTGGCGACAAGATGCGGGAATTCCTCTTTGGAATCCAGATGGTCCTGATAGGAGCTTAAGATAAAGCTGATCTTATTGACATCGTCCCGGTACAGATCGTCCCCGACTGTCGGAATAAAACCGGAGATAAAGGCGTTGGCCGTCTGCTCCGCCACTTCCTCGGGAGCCCCTTTGCCTTTGGCATACTGCATCATGATGCGCGGACCCTGCTCTAACATATAGGTATTGCAGTACATTCCGGAGTTTGCTTCCAAGTAAAAGCCGAGATGTCTTTCATTGCACCAGTCGACGATATGTCTTTCGTCTTCCTTGCTTAAACCCTGATGCAATACCACTTCATTATGGTCTTCCACATATCCGCCGTTCGCTCCGATCATGCCGTCCAATTCCGGCAGATCTCTCTGCTCGATCTCCGCTTTGGAACAGCCCGTGCAGATATAGATCAGATGCCCGTTCTCTCTCGCTTTTCTGACTGCTTCTTTGGCGGAAGCAGGACATTTTGCTTCGTAGTTAATTAATGTACCGTCAACATCCAAAAACACAATTTTTCTCATATCAATTCAATTCCTTACCGTTCTATTATACGGGATAGACGAATGAATTGAGAAAAGATTTTTTCCATAATAAAAGACAGGATTTCTCCTGTCGTTCTTATTGGTTTTCCCTGTTTTCCTGATTCATGCGGATCGCCGCCACATTTTCAATATGCTGGATGAACAGCATACCGATTGTGTAGTTAAAGACACCGATGCAGATAACGATCATGCTCCATAAGATCGGGATATCGTTATCAAACAGCACGTAGTCGAGATCCAATGTCGAAATGGACTGCGACATAATGCCGACGACAATAAACGTAATTGTTCCGATCAGATTGCCCAGCTTGAAGATGCTGTACCAGATCGGATGATATTCATCAAAAATATTCATTCCCCTCTGCTCCTTTATTCATCTTTTATTATACTGCATCTTCCGCATGCAGTTGCATTTTATTACAAAGGTATCGTCATCGCCGCATATAAATTGTCTCTGATCTCTTCCCTGTCCTATAATAAAAGTAACATCACAGGAGATAAGACTATGAAAACAATCGGATTCATCGGAACGGGAAATATGGGAAGCGCTATGGCCAAAGCCGCCTACCGCAGTACTATGCCGGAGAAGATCTATCTTTCCAACCGCACCCGCGCAAAAGCGGAAAAACTTGCGGAAGAGATCAGCGGCACGGTATTAACCAATACGGAAGTCACAAAGAAAGCGGACTGGATCTTTCTTGGCGTTAAACCGCAGATGCTCAATACCATCTTAAAGGAGATCAAGGAACCGTTACAGAAGCGCAGCGGACGCTACGTTTTGATTTCATTGCTTGCCGGGAAGAGGCTAAGTGAGCTCGAAGACTGTTTCGGCAGAGTTCCGATCATCCGCGTTGCCCCGAATATTCCGGCATTGGTCGGAAGCGGTATTACCCTTTTCAGTGCCAACCAGTATGTCACCGAGCAGGAAAAGGAAGACTTCATCAAACTGATGACACCGAGCGGAATTGTGGAAGATGTCTTAGAGAGCAATATGGAATATGCCAACGGCGTCATGGGATGCGGTCCGGCCTTTGCGGCAATGTTTGTGGAAGCCTTAAGCGACGGGGCGGTCGCCTGCGGATTGCCGCGCGATAAGGCCATCCGCTACGCTGCGGAAATGATGAAAGGAACCGCAGAGATGCTGCTCCAAACAGAAATGCATCCTGCACAGTTAAAGGACTCTGTCTGCTCGCCGGGCGGAAGCACGATCCAGGGCGTAAGAAAGCTTGAGGAAAGCAGCTTCCGGGCAGCTGTTATGGATGCAGTCATTGCCACATTCGAAAAGAAATTCTAAAAAGGATCTCATAGCAGCCTCCATCAGGATGGCTGTTTGAGATCAACAATAAAAACTCAATAGCAGGAAAACGGACGTGACTGTTGGAATCACGTCCGTTTTAAGATACCGTT
>CADCPY010000035.1 GCA_902803495.1 uncultured Erysipelotrichaceae bacterium | reverse complement strand
ATTGACGACTTAAAGAATGACGAAGCGCTCAAAGATCTTACAGCCGTCAAGGAAGGAAGAATCTATCAGATTCCTTCCAAGATCGAAGCCTGGGATTACCCGCAGCCTTCTTCCGTTTTAGGCTTGTACTGGATGGCAGGTATCCTGCATCCGGAACTGGTGGAAGCCACCCGTTATCAGACCGAAGCAAAAGAATTCTACAAGACATATTACAATATCGAAATCACCAATGAAGACCTCTAAGAAACTGGCACTGTCCTATCTGGTATTACTGCTCTGTTTCCTGCTGTCTTTACTTTTGGGACGCTACCCTCTTTCCATCGGCGATATCATCAATATCCTTTTGGGAAAGGACTCCGGCAGCATGTCCGCCAATGTGTTCTACAACATCCGCCTCTTGCGCAGCGCGGAAGTGCTTTTGGCCGGCATGGCACTCTCCTTGGCAGGCTATCTGTATCAGAGCGCCTTTCATAATGCGCTTGTCTCACCGGATACGCTGGGCGTCAGCGGCGGAGCTTCCGTCGGGGCTATTGTTGCCATCCTCTTTTTCGAGGGCGGCTTTCTGACGCGTCAGATCTTCTCCTTTTTCGGAGGGATTTTGGCGGTCCTCTTATCGTTACTGTTAGCGAAGCTGATCGGCGAAAACCGCAGGATGTCTTTGCTGTTATCCGGGGTGATCTGCGAGGCACTCATGAATTCGCTTATCATGGCGCTGAAATACTTCGCGGACCCGATGACGCAGTTGGCCGTGATCGACTACTGGCTGATGGGATCGTTTTCTCTGATCAATCGCAGTAAACTTCTTTCCACGGCTGTGCCTGTCATTCCGGCAATTATCATCTGTATCCTTATGCGGCACCGCTTCAAAGCGTTACTGTTAAATGAAGAGGAAGGCGCATCGCTGGGAGTACGAATGCCTCTCTTATATCTTGCATGCATTGTGCTCTCCACGCTCTTAACGGCATCGGTTGTTTCCGTGAGCGGCATTGTTTCCTGGATCGGGCTATTGGCACCGCATATTGTATCGGTGCTTTTCCGCTCCTCCTTTGAAGAGACTCTCTGCCTCTCTCTGCCGATCGGTGCTTCCTTTTTACTGATTGCCGATATTCTATCCCGTACGCTCAGTGCCGCGGAAATCCCTGTGAGCATTCTCACTTCCTTCCTCGGTGCGATTCTGCTTTTCATCTTTCTTTTTCTTAAAAGGAGGAAGGCCTTATGATCCGCGCGAAGCAGCTGACATTCTCCTATCAGAGCCAGCCCGTCTTTGACGACCTCTCTTTCACTTTGGAAGACTTCACTTCCCTGGCGATACTGGGACTCAACGGCGAAGGAAAAACCACACTGATCAAGTGTCTGTTGGGCTTAAAACAGGCGCAGAAAGGAACGGTCCTGCTGAGAGAAGAAGACATTTTCAGCATGACCCCTGCCAGGCGGGCCCGCTGTTTCTCCTATGTCCCGCAGGAAAATGACGATTCCCTAAGTATGTCTGTTTCCGACTTTATCTGCATGGGACAGATCCTTTCCCAAAGCATCTTCACGGGGCCGAAGGAAAGCGAGCGGAAACAGGCGGAAGAGATCCTTTCTTCCCTTTCCTGTAAGAATCTGATTTCCAAAAACATGAATGAGCTCTCTTCCGGTCAGAAGCGTCTTGTCTATCTGGCACGGGCAATCTATCAGAACAGTGAGATCATGGTCATGGACGAACCGGTGTCCTCTTTGGACTTTATCAAGCAGCATGAGTTCCTCTCATTCATCACGGACTATGTCAAAAAGGAACAGAAGAGAATCATCATGAGCATTCACGATCCCGTTTTGGCCCATGAATACTGTGACACCTTCCTCTTTCTGAAAGACCATAAGCTTCTTACCTTACTTTCAAAAAAAGAGGAAAACTTCCGGGAGGAATTCCTCTCAGCCGTGACGGAAATCTACGATCATAAAGTCATGGCCGGAATTACCGGCGGTAAACTCGAACTGACATATCGAAACAAACAGGAGTGACACAGGTCACTCTTTTTTCTCGCCTGAAACCCAACCCTTTCTTTTTTCTGTGATTTAGGGAACATTATCACGGAAAAGCAACGCATTTGTTCCCTAAATTGCAAGAAGAACAAAAAAGGCAGACGGTTCGCCGTCTGCCTGATCCGTTGTTCCGAATGAATCATTGATCAAAATGTCTTCCAGCAGTTTTCTTTCATAAAATCCGTGATACGTTTCGGATCCTCTCCTTCGTAATATGCAACAAGAAGCTTTTTAAACTCCGAAACATGAGCTTCAGGAATCACCAGAAAGCCCTGACCATGTGCAATCAGGTAATGATTGGCATAGATAATCGCCGCCCGTTTATTTCCATCAATGAATACCTGCGTTTTCATTGTATACAGGCACAGTTGAATCGACTTTTCCACATCGTCTGTATTACTCTGAAGAATATCCGCTATCTGCTCCTTTACAGCAGATTCCATCGGAATCGGAGGAATGTATGAGGATCCGCCGATCGTCACGGGAACTCCCCGGATTCTTCCTCCGTCAGCGAAAAATCCTTCGTTCACCAGGCGGGCAATGTGGCACAGGAGATAGTACTCACTCTTCGCCTGTATAACCTTCTGATCAAGTATGAATTCCCATGCATGTTTCAGATTCAGAATCTTCTGCACATCGGAAGCAGTCATACCGTTTACTTTTCCGTTTTCGATAATTTCTTCCGTCTGAGGAAACGTCGTCGCAACACCTTCCAAAACAGCCTGGTCATAGATGTTTGTTTTCATATTTGCCCGGGCAAAGTCCAGGTTTAAAGCAATCCGGGCGGGAAGTTCGGATTCCCGGTACCCAAGCTCAGCCAGCCGTTTATCGATCTTTCTGATTTGTTTTCTAAGTTCTCTTGCTTCTCTGGTATTTCGCAACAGAAGCTGATGCAGCCCTTCGGAATATACTCCGACGTATGTTGATGTAACTCTGCTGCCGACACGTTTTCTGGTATAGAGATAAGTTTGCCCATTCACTTCTTTTATTTCAGGAGTCCCTTCATAGGGTATCAGAGACAACCTTGCATTCAGATCGCCTCTTTCACGAAGAAGAGTCTGGATTTCATCAAATTCTGACATGATTATATCCTCCTTTTAGGGAACATTTTCACTGATATCATACCATTTTGTTCCCTAAATTGCAATTTTTAGGGAACATTTTCATCAATCTACACTGCATTTATTCCCTAAATTGTTAGAAGAGCAAAAAAAGCAGACGGTTCGCCGTCTGCCTGATGACTTGTTTTCCATTAACGGAAATGTATTTCCTTTACAAAATCCAGATGCAGATCCTCAAGTTCTTTAAAGGCATTTTCCACATCGCTCAAGCGGATGAGATCTTCCGGATCGTGGGCATCGATACCGATGACGCATTTCACCGGATAGTTCGCCATCACCTTCCAGAAATCGTAGTTCGGATAGAAGTAGCGCATGCCGTTCGGGAAGTTCTGCTTGCCGCGGATCGTTCCGCGCACATTGACTTCCACCGGTGTATTGGTCCGGACTGCCGCTTCGGCAATCCGCTCCGCCGCCCTTTGACAGGCTTCGTTGAATTCCGGCTGATAGTTCATGAAGACATCCGGATGTGCCAGATAGGTAAACATTCCGCTCTCCAAACCCTTCACCACCATATCCGCATATTCCTCAATCTCCGCGTCCGTATTCTTTTTAAAATAGCTGCAGAGTTTGCCGGTCGGTTCGGAGAAGTGCTGTCCCAGAATCAGATATTCGACCTGGGAGCGCAGTTCTTTTTTCTCTTCCAGTGCATACGGATAGAATTCCGTTTCCAGTCCCAGATGGATTTCAATCTGGTCTTTATATTTCTCTTTCAGCTTTGTGACGCTTTGAATGTAGTCATCCAGCTGCTCCCAGTTCATATGAACGCGCGGGGACGGATAGTCACGGTACGGTGCATGGTCGCTGAACCCCAGGACTTTGTAGCCGGCCTTTATAGCGGCTAAAACATATTCTTCATCCGTGCCTACGGCATGCCCGCAGCGGGATGTATGTGTGTGATAGTTAAAGTTCTGGATCATAAGCAAATCCTCCCGTCCTTCCAATACTACTTATCCGCTACCGTTTTGTCAAATTTTTTTTCGGAATGGCGCGCAGTGCCGCATCGATTGATTTGGCCGTTTCTTCCTCGATACGCATCATCTTCATGACTTCAAAGAGCGTATTGTTGCGGAAGGCACTGACAAGCAGCCCCAAATTCTTATTTGCGGCTTTCGCCCCGTTTAAAATGGCTTCTCTTACTGGAGAGAGCACTTCATTGAGTTCTTCCTTTTCAAAGAGATAGGAAACGGAGCAGTTGGCGCTGTAATACGGCTTGCTGTCTTCCGTTTTAAAGATCTCCTCTTGCCGTTCCGTAAACCCGTAATAGGTCAGCTCGCCCAGCACCTCATTCAGCCAGCCGACGGATTCATCCATCCAGTTGCGCAGGCGCTCAGAACACGGATACTCATTGATCCATTTTTCCGCGGACGCAAACCCGTGATGTCCGTAGGAATAGATGTGGCTCTCAAACGGCACCTGATGCCGCTCTAAGGCCAGTTCAAACTGCAGGGTATTCCGTACGTTTACCGTCTTATCGTCGCGGGAAGCGACTAAAAAACACGGACAGGTATGCTCATCGACATAGTCGCAGGGATTCGGTAAGTGATCCGTGCAGACCGCTGCCACATCCTCCAGAATCACCGGATAGACCAGTACCGCAGCAGCCGGTTTATGCTCTGCCATGGTAGCGGCACAGGCAGCAAGATGTCCGCCCGCCGAGAAACCGACGATGGCGATCCGGCTTAGATCGACGCCGAACTCTTCCTCTTTTTCTTCAATCAGTGCCATGGCTTCCTCGTAGTCATTTAACGGAGACGGCCATTCGCAGGCCTCATTTACGCCGTAGGAAAGCAGAAAGGCCTGATAGCCGGCGCGCAGATAGGCAAAGGCGACGGAGTCCTGCTCCCGGCGGGAAATGTGCTGATAGGCTCCTCCCGGAATCACCAGCATTCCCGGACGTTTTTCAAAATGAAATTCGTCTTTGACATCCTGCAGATATGCCGTGAATGTCACCTTGCGCTTCGCGTCGAATTCAAACCGTTCTACTCTCATTGTTGTATCTCCTTAATGATCTCTTCCATTATAATACAATTCCCCTTTGACAGAAAAAAGGTGATTCCGTAAAATCACCTGTACAGTTTCAGATATGCCTGATACGCCGAAGGCACCGCATAGTCCTTCAGCTCTTCCTTTAAAATCACGATTCCCTCACCGGTATCCCTCAAAGATTCCACCGTGACTTCATACGCGTCCATGTGCCACTCCAAATGGGAGAAGATATGTTTGGAGGACGGCAGTTTTCTGACGGAACGGACTGTCCCGAATACTTCCTCCATGAGTCCTTTCACTTCCTCATCCGGTACAGAATGGTCCACAGCATAGAACTCATACATGTCTGCCAATAGCCCCTTATGCGGACGCTTGGTCAGATAGACAGAAGTTTCGTCCATGACCACAAATACCGTTTTCAATACAACCGGCCGCTCAATTTTGGTCTTCTTATTCGGGATCTCACTTAAGTGCCCTTCCCGTTTCGCCTTACACTGATCCTTCCAGGGACACCTGTCGCAAAGCGGCTCCCCGTTTGGCAGACAGACGATGGCACCCAGTTCCATAAAGGCCTGCGTCAAATCGGAGATATCCTCTTTGGAAAGAGTGTTCTCTTTGTAGTAGGTTTCAATCACCGCTTCATACTGCCGCTTGGTGGCATCTTTATTGATATCGCTGTAATCGTCAAAGTAGCGCGTCAGAATCCGCAGTACATTACCGTCCACCGCGGCAGCTTTCGTTCCGTAGGCAATGGCAGAGATGGCTCCGGCTGTATAGGGTCCGATTCCGGGCAGTTTCCTTAACAGTGCCGGATCGTCCGGCAGTTTCCCCTCATAGTTCGCCACAACTTCCTGTGCGCACTTTTTGAGATTGCGCGCCCGGGAGTAATACCCCATGCCTTCCCAGAGTTTCATTAAGCGGTCATCCTCGCAGTTTGAAAGATCCTGCACGGTCGGCAGTTCCTTTAAAAAGAGCACAAAGCGCTCCTTGACCGCTTCCACCCGCGTCTGTTGCAACATGATCTCGCTGATCCATGTCTCGTACGGCGTATTGTTCTTACGCCAAGGCAGATCGCGTTTATTCTCCCGATACCACCCTAAGAGGGCACTGATTTGTTCCTTCGTCAGTTCCATGTCTTCATTGTCTTACTTTCTGTAAGAATATTCAAATCAATTGAGATTCAATTCAGCGCTTTCTCATTTTTGACATGTTACAATGAGAAGAAGGAGGAAGAAGTTATGGAGTTTATTACCGTCAGAGGAAATGACTATCAGATGGGATATCAGATCGGAGCCTATTTTTCCTCCTATCTGAAATCGGCCATTCTCCCTTATATAGAGAAAATAAAGGATGCCAAGATCCTGCATCTGGTTCTGGAGCTGGAAGCCCGTTTAAAGGAAGAGTTCCCGGACGGACTGGAAGAGATCAAAGGCCGGGCGGACGGCGCTGCCATTCCGCGCGACGCCACTTTGCTTATGTTTTTCCCGGAGATTTTAGAGCGCACCGAAGGCTGCACGACAGTTTTCCTGCGCAAGCCTGACGGACAGCTTTTATTCTCCCATAATGAAGACGACAAGGAATTCACGCCGGAGAATACGGCATTAATCAAATACGATTACGGCAGCTTCTGGGTTGTCGGCTATACCAATGCCGAAAAGCTTCTGGGTTCTTCCTTTGCCTTCAATTCGGCAGGCATGCTGTTCTCAACGAATTACATTTATCCGGAAACAACGAAGCTGGAATATATCTCCCGCTACGTTCTTTCCCGAAAACTGATGAATGCCAAGAGCATTCCGGAAGTGAAAGCGTTACTGCAGCACATGAGAGTAGCTTCCCCGTTCTCTTTGAACGTCATCAATAAAAACACCCTCGAAGCTTACAACTTTGAAAAGAATAACGATACTACCGATACAAAAGAAGTCGTAGACCGCTATGGCCGCGCCAATCACTTCATCCTGCATCCTTACCCGGAAGCCAAGGAGCGCGTCTCTTCCTACTTCCGCACCAACTACGTCCAAAAACAAATTCAGACGCTCAACGCGGAAACGGCACAACTGCAGGATGTCAAGGGAATCCTCGACTATGCGGAAGAGGACTACTACCGCTGCGTATACAAGGAGCCGACCAAGTTTGAGAAGTTCTCCGTCACCGTGGCCAACTTCTCCTATGACTCCGCAAAGGATGAGATTGAGATCTGCGACTATCTTACAAAGACATGCATCAAAAAAGGCTATTCGGAATTCGAATAACCTTTTTCTTTGTGATGGAATGATTCGCTTAGAAACCGAGCAGCTGGCTTAAAACGGAGAAGAGACCGCTCGAGGAAACCACACCGTTATTGTTGACGGCATTGCCGGCCGCATTGCTTAAGATGTTGTATAACAGGTTGTACTGGGAGTTGTTATTATAGTTCCCGTTGACAAAGTTCAGAAGGTTCTGCAGTCCGGAGTTATTGGAGTTGCCTAAACCTAAGAAGCTGCTTAAACCGCCGTTATTTCCGTAATAGTTATTGGAATAGCTGTTTCCAAATAATCCGCCCGTATTGTAGGAGTTGCCGCCTAACAGGGAACCGAAGAGTCCGCCGCCCGTGGAGTAGCTGTTACCGCCCAAGAGCGTCGAGAACAAATTGTTGGAATAGCTGCTCTGATTGCCGTACCCGAGTAAGGAGCCCAGCAAGCCGATGGCGGAATTGTTATAGGTATTGGCCTGTTTCCGTTTGAACAGCTTTAAAAGTACGATGATGAGTAAGATCTCCTTTAAGTCGAGTCTGCCGTCAAAAAGCGCACGCACTGCCTGATTGCTGGAAGCCCGGGTGCCGTTGACGCCTCCGACATATTTGACGAGATCTTCCGCATCCAGCGAGCCGCTGGCCGCATTGTACAGCTGAATGACCGGATTCTGGCTCAGCTCATAGCTGACCGTATTCAGATCGTCATGGGAAACGTTATTGCCGAGAACTTTGACTAAAGGGCTGCTCTGTCCTCCGCGGGTCACATCCTGCGGATCCTGACGTAACAGCTCCTCTAAAAGCTTCGGGTTTTCGTCGATGGAACGTAACACCTGATTCGTATAATTATTGGTAATCATTTTCTATATCTCCTTAAAAATATTATAGCGCAATTCATAGTGCAAAACTTCAAACACAATTCCAAAAGAAAAGCGAAGGATTTTCCTTCGCTCTATTTTTCTATGAGAGCTGGTTGAGCCAGACTTCCTTTTTGTAAAGGTAAAGCCCGATCCCGCTTTTGACAATGTTCATGGCATCCACGATTCCGAACGCCCACACAAACGGGAACGGAATCAGACGGCAGACCACAAAGCTGACCATCATCGGACAGATCAGCGAGAACACTCCGTCAAAGAAGAAGACGAACTTGGAAGCTCCGCCGATGCGCAGAATGTTGTAGAAGGCATTCCCGTATCCGCCGAAGAGTCCGAAGATTGCTTTTAAGATCAGCATCTGCGTGCAGACTCTGGCGATATCCCCTTCCAGGGAGAAGAAAGACGGGATCACGCCGCTTAAGGCAATCAGCAAGGCACCGAAGAAGATATGGATCCAGAAGACCATCTTCAGAATGTCATTGCCGTTTTCCCTGGCTTTGTCATAGTTGTGGTTCCCGAGTTCCCTGCCAATCAGAGCACCGACCGCCGGCGATAAGCCATACGCCGCCGCAAAGAAGAGCTTGTTGCAGTTATTGGTAACCGTATAACAGGCCAGGTAGCGCTCATTGAGCACACTGTAGTTTTTCACGATGATCAGAAACGCCAGTGCGTAGCACGTCTCGTTCATGATTAACGGATAGGCCGTACGCATGACTCTGGCCATGACGTCCCCTTCCAGCTTCGGCAGCTTTTCAAAGAGGCTGAAGTCCGAACCCTTCTGCAGCATGCGCACAAAGAGATACAGAAACTCCGCGATTCTGCCGCACAGGATGGCGAGGGCCGCACCGGAAACGCCCATCGGGGCTATTCCGAACTTCCCGTAAACAAAGACATAGCTGCAGAAAAGCGAAACGATACAGTTGATCGTTCCCGACTGCATGGCCACAACGGCCTGACCTATAATCGAGTACGTGCCGCTCAGCATCAGATTCACCCCGTAGAACAAGTGGCTCCAGGCGTAGATCTTCAGGTAAGTGACGCCGTACGCGATCATTTCCGTATCCTTGATAAACATGCGGATGAACGGCTCGGCAAACAGGCACATGCCAAGCGAGTAAAGAAGGCCGACAGCGAATGTAACTCCTAAACCCAGACGCAATACCTGATTGTAACGCTGGCGGTCCTTCTTTCCGTACAATTGTGAGATATACACATGAAATCCGCCGCTTAAGCCCAGCGCCAGCATCGAGTAGATATCGAAGGACTGGTTGGCAATCGTGAAGCCGCTGATGGCTTTATCGCTGAGCGTTCCCAGGATGGCAACATTCAAATTGTCGACCACGAAAACGACCAGCTGGGCAATGATTGCCGGCAGCGTCAGGCGGAAATAGGTTTTTGCGAACCCTTTGGACATGTGCATATGTGGTATCTTCCCCTTTCAGAATGGATAATTAGTTGAAACGTTCCATCTCCACTTTTCTCGGAACCTTGTTGGATTTGATTCCGACTTTTTCACGGAACTTGTTGCAGAGAACATGACGCTCGGAGCGCAGTTCGTTGGAGGCAAAGTTTGCCAGGATCGGACAGACGGCAAGGTATGCCAGCGGCATGACTTCATCCATCAGTTCGACTTTGGTAGAAATCGTATTTACGTCAGCGCTTTCGCCGCACTTGACTAAGCATAAGCGGTCCGTAACGATGGCCGTACCTTCATAGATCTCTTCGATTCTCTCGTTGACTTTTTTGTTTCCCGTTTCCATGGCGATGACCATGTATTCCGGATTGATCGTGAAGACCGGTCCGTGCAGGAATTCTTCGGATTCATAGGCAGTCGCATGGATATGGACTGTTTCACCGATCTTTAAGGCACCTTCCATGATGGTACCCTGGTTGGCGCCGGAGGAAATTAAGAAGATGTTGCTTAAGGAAAGCAGATCTTTCTGATGGTTTTCCACATACTTGGCAGCGCTGGCCTGTAATTCCACGTGCGCATCGGCCGCTTTGCGGAATTCGTTCTTGTAGCATTCCGCTTCTTCCGCTGTGATTTCACCTTTCGCTAACTGCGCTTCGACACCGAACAGCATGAGGAAGAGTGCGATGGTGACAACACCCTTGGTCACAAAGCCGACCTTTTCCACGCCGACACCCCAGTCGACCGTGACGTCGCATAATTCCTTGAAGTCGGAGTCCACGTCTCCCGTTAAGCCGACAACGCGGTGTCCTTTTTCCTTCATGGTTTCAATGGCTTCAATGGAGTTGGTGCTTCTGCCGCTCTGGGAGGCTACGATCACCAGATCGTCCTCTCTGACATCGTTTTTGAAGTTCACGAATGTGAACGGCGGAATGACCTTGACGTCTTTCTTTAAGATCTTCTGTAAGAACGGCTTGCCGCAGACGGAACCGTTGTAGCTGGATCCGCTGGCGACGATGATGATGCGGTTGTAGTCTTTTGAGAGATACTCATCGACTAACGGCTGTGTTAGCGCTTTGGAATTCTCGACATTCTTTAAAATGGCTTCCGGTGTTTCCCGGACGTAGTTGATCATGGTTAATCTTTCCGACATTGTTTTCTCCTTCTTTCTGTCTGAGACGATTTTGTTTTACTTCTTACCATTCACCGAAGTTCTTCGGATATTTCTTGCTCTTGGTAGAGACTTTTTCATCAAATTTCTTTAACAGCGGATGTTCCTGTAAGGACAGCTTTCTGCTGGCGAAGTTGGCGAGCATCGGTGCCACGGCCAGATAGGCTAACGGCATGACTTCATCCATCAGTTTGATGTTGGTGGAGATCACGGACGGATCTTCACTTGCACCGCACTTGACTAAGATCACCTGACCGGCAATCTCCTTGGCGGCATCGGCGATCTGCTCGATTCTGACGTTGGCGGCATCGTTGCCTGTTTCATAGGCGATCACCGTATAGCGCGGCTGAATCGGATAGACCGGTCCGTGCAGGAATTCTTCGCACTCCCATGCCGTGGCATGGATCATAACTGTTTCGGAGATCTTTAAGGCCGCTTCAATGGCTGTGCCGAGGTTGGCACCGGCAGAGATCGTGTAGACCTCCTGCAGGTTATAAAGATCCTTGACATGGCTTTCGATATATTTGTTGGCAGAAGCCTGCAGTTCTTCATGGGCATCCATTGCCTTTAAGAATTCCTTCTTGTAGCAGTCTGCTTCTTCCTGTGTGATTTCTCCTTTGGCCAGCTGTGCTTCCACGCCAAACAGCATGAAGTACAGAGCCAGAGTTACAACACCCTTTGTGACGTAGCCGACTTTTTCCACGCCGACGCCCCAGTTGATCGTGAGGTCGCAAATATCCTTGAAGTCGCTGTTGACATCGCTTGTGATACCGATCGTGCGGTGTCCTCTGGACTTTAAGAGTTCCAGCGCTTCGATCGCATTGGTGCTTCTGCCACTCTGGGAAACGACAACGATGAAGTCATCATCGTCAAACTCGTCCTGGAAGTGGACAAAGTTGAACGGAGGAATGACCTTGACTTCCTTCTTTAAGATTTTGTGTAAAAACGGCTGTCCGCAAACGGAACCGTTATGAGAGGATCCGCAGGCAACGATCAGAACTCTCTTATAGTCTTTCTTTACATACTCATCGACCAAAGACTGTGTCAGTGCCTTGGAATTTTCCACGTTGGAGCGGACCTGTGCCGGTGTTTCGACAACGTAGTCGATCATGGTTAATTTTGTTTCTTCTGCCATTTCGTTTTTTCTCCTTTTTATTCATTCACATTATAGTTTTTTATTCACTGGAACAACAAGTATACCAGTATTATTCCGTAAAGAATGAATCATTTTCCCCGAAATATTCATTTTATTCAAAAAAAAACGAAGAAGAAACTTCTTCTCCGCTTTTCCTTGTTTTTCCTCTGGGAAAGTTGAAATAATCTCATTTATTTCTTTCATTTATCCAATTCAAACCTGACCCATGAATTGTTTTTCTGCAGCAATGACTTTATTATTCTCAATGCCTCCACAGCATCGTCATAAGCTATTCTGCTTTGCGGAAGAATGACATACTGATTCTGCATTATCTCGTATGCCCTGCGTATTCTTTCGTTTGAAGACACTTCACGAAAAAAGATAAACTCTTTTGGCAGTACACCGTAGATTCCATCCAGGCGCTCGATCTCCTCTTTATTACGGATTTGTAATAATCTTTCCATTTGCTTTTCATCATTCAAAAGCTGAATAATGTTGTTTTCCTTTGATAATACTGCCAAATCATAGATATGTTTTGCTGCTTCAAAGGCCTGATGTGTGTCTGCGGAGCGTCTGGTATACGCTTCAGCGGCATACAATTTATCTATAAATATTCTTTCCAGTGTTATGGTCATAATAGGGAACGGAAGAACATCATAATTATCTGTTAATATGGCGCGTTCTTCCGCAGTTGCACAATCATAAAGCAACGGAGCTATTTCATAACAGGTAACCGGATCGCTGATTGTAAAGGAAGTTGCCTCTATTTTCACCCTACCAAACCTTTGTAATGCATCATTCACATCATAAGACACAACCGGATTGTAAAGGTAGACGGATATTACTTCAGACCGATTTGTTCTTCCAAGTGCGGGATCACGTTTTAATGATGTATATTTTTTTGCAGCCAGTTCCAGCCGTCTATCATTTTGTGTCCTGCTGCAGCCCCGTGTATCTACTGAAAGATCTATATCTTCTGAAAAACGATTCGTTGCCTGTAACGCTTTATAGAGTGCGGTCCCTCCCTTAAAATATGCAGCTAAACCGTCTGTTTGTTTTTCTGACAATTCTTTTAAGAGAAGTGTGACATAATAATCCTTTTCCAGAACATCTGAACGGTATCCGGTACTTTGGTGAATTCGATCCAGTATAACGCGAAAAGCATTCTGATCATTATGCAGTTTCAAAGCAGACTCTCCCTTTGCCCTGCTGAATGTGCAAGGTGTAATACCGTTTTCTTGCTGTAAAATCTGTCTGCATAATACAGCAGCTTATCGTACTGAAGATGGTTTTCCCGAATATAATCATCAATTATTTTGTACGGACGCTCCGCATCGATTGGAGACTTATCAAACATACTCAAAGCATCAAGAATCTGAAGATACAGTTTGTTATCTTCATTCACCTCTGTTTTCGGCGGGCATGTGTAGACTTCAAGTTTTTCATCGTATCTGGTACAGTCTCTGGCATAATTTGATACCAGATAGACAGCATTCGGGAGTTGTGATGTCAGTCCCAGCAGGTACAGAAAGCGATCACCGGATTCATACCCGCTATGATAAGCAAGGTATTTATCAGATATTAATCGCTGTTTATCAATATCCGTCTCTCCAAACGGCGTTTTTGTGCAACGGTAATAGATCCCTTTTTGAAAAAAACGCAAATTCGGTATTTCATTCTTTTCAAGGATTCTTTTCGTCGCTACGGATGCAGCTGCAGAAGATTTTTTTAAATCAAGATTGAACTGTTTGCTTAATTCGTTGGCAATATCTTCTATGTAAATAGGCTCCCCTTCCTGTTTCGACAGAATTATTTGTTTAACAAAATCCATGTAAGTCATTGTGCTTCACCTCACGATATATTTTTAACGTATTTTTAATTCCGTTTACGAATATATTATATCTTGCCATCCTTGCTCAGTCAATTTATCCTAAGACTATTCTCAAAAAAAAGCGGAATGATAACATTCCGCCTTACGGTATTGTTTTTATGAATTCTAATACATTCCGCCCATGTTCGGCTGGGCTGCCGGCTGCGGTTCTTTCTTGATACCGACTGCGGCTTCCGTGGTAATGAACATGCCGGCAATGCTTGCGGCGTTCATTAAAGCGCTCCGGGTGACCTTGGTCGGGTCAACGACACCGTTCTTGAACATGTCTTCCCATTTGCCGCTTAAGGCATTGAAGCCGACGTTGCCTCTCTGGCTCAGCTGTTTCTCCACGATTTCCTTACCGTCATATCCGGCATTTTCCGCAATCTGATAAAGCGGAACCGTCAGGCTTTCCAGAACGATGTTGATCCCCTTCTGAACATCCAGGTTATCGCTCTTCAGAGTACCTTTCAGTTTCTTCTGAATACTGGAGAGTGCTGCACCGCCGCCGATGACGATACCTTCGGCAACTGCTGCCTTAGTGGCATTCAGAGCGTCTTCAATTCTCAGTTTCTTTTCCTTCAGTTCGCTTTCCGTTGTGGCACCGACCTTGATCACGGCGACACCGTTGGTCAGTTTGCCTAAACGTTCCAGCATTCTCTTCTTGTCATATTCGCTCTTGGAGTTTTCAATCTGCTGTTTCAGTTCACGGATTCTCTGTGCTGCCGCTTCTTCGTCTTTTCTGCCATCGATGATCGTTGTATTGTCTTTCGCCACAACAACCTTACGGGCAAAGCCCAGATCTTCCAGTTTCATTTCCTTTAAGTCCATGTTCAGATCCTTGGCACAGAAGTGTGCACCGGTCATGACACAGATATCCTGCAGCATTTCCTTCTGGCTGTCACCGAAGCCCGGAGCCTTGGTCGCAACCACGTTGAACGTGCCGCGCAGTTTATTCACAATCAATGTGGAAATAACTTCGTTTTCCAGATCGTCCGCTACGATGAGTAACGGCTTGGATGCCTGAACGATCTGTTCCAGTACCGGCAGAATCTCCTGAATGCTGGTGATCTTCTGGTCTGTCACTAAGATATAGGCATTTTCCAGTTCCGTCTGCATTTTTTCGCGGTCGGTTGCCATATACGGGGAAACATATCCCTTGTCATACTGCATGCCTTCGACAACTTCCAGGGAAGTATCAAAGCCCTTGGATTCGTCGACGTTGATCACGCCGTCATTGCCGACTTTCTGCATGGCTTCCGCAATGATCTTGCCGATTTCTTCGGAACCGCTGGAAACTCTGGCGACGTTGGCGATCTCCTGGCTCTTGGCCACCTTGTGGCTCATGTTCAGAAGCTCTTCCGAGACCTTCTTCGCAGCAAGGTCGATGCCTTCGCGCATCAAGACCGGATTGTTGCCCTTTTCCACGGCACGGATGCCTTCATGGATCATGGCCTGTGCTAACACCGTAGCCGTTGTAGTGCCGTCACCGGCCGCATCGTTGGTGTTGTTTGCGGCTTCATAGACGATCTTGGCACCCATATTTTCAAACGGATCTTCCAGTTCGATTTCCTTCGCAATCGTGACACCGTCATTGACGATGAGCGGAGAACCGTATTCCTTATCCAACACAACGTTTCTGCCCTTCGGGCCTAACGTGATCTTTACGGCATTGGCCAGGGTATCGACCCCTTTGACCATGGCCTCACGGGCGTCTTTATTATATTTAATTTCCTTCATCTGTTACTTCCTCCTATTCAACAACCGCCAGAATATCGTCTTCCGAGAGAATCAGATATTCCTTTTTATCCAGTTCCACTTCCGTAGTACCGTATTTCTTAAAGACAACGCGGTCACCGGCCTTCACTGTTGTTTTTACGAGCGTGCCGTTGACATATTTTCCTTCTCCGACGGCCACGACTCTGCCGACCTGCTGCTCATCCTTCTTTTCGGAAAGAATGATACCGCTCTGGGTTCTGGCTTCCTTTTCCTCTTTTTCCAATACCACATTATTATGCAATGGT
>CADCPY010000034.1 GCA_902803495.1 uncultured Erysipelotrichaceae bacterium | reverse complement strand
CAGACATTTATAGAATCTGTTGAGATAACAGACGACCAGCATGCACAGATCATATGGAAGTTCTCCGATATCTTTAAACGGTTCATGGAAGAACAGTAAAACTGAATGCCTATCAGAAAAGAGCTCCAGATTGCAGAATCCGCAGCTTTTCTTCTGAAAAATTCAATATTTTTTTAGTCCTTACTTGACATACGCTGATGAACCTGATGCCTTTCCGTATAAAGGCAATGAGGTATTGCAGGGTATTGTCCGTACCAGCTGCAAGGGCCATTTGGTGGCACTTACGGCGACACCGGACGAATCGTTACAGTCTCTGAGCACGCTCACGCTGTTTAAGCGCCCGCATCATCATCCCCTTGTTGTGCCTAAAATCCTTCTTCTGCCGACCTTCGCACAGATAATTTACTTAACATACGTTATCCAGGGACTGGAGAGGGTTTTGATCTTTGTACCTACACGCAAATTCGCAAAGAAACTGGGAAAGTTTCTGAAGCTGCCTTACTTTACTTCGGAAACGGAACATAAGGATGAGATGATTCACGCGCTGAAAAGCGGAGAGATCAGAGCTTTGATCACCACTACGGTTTTAGAGAGAGGAGTAACGTTTTCCAATGTCTCTGTGATCATTTTACAGGCCGATCACAGCGTATTCGATAAAGCCAGCATGATACAGATTGCCGGACGCGTCGGACGGGACCCGAAATACCCGACAGGAGAATGTCTGTTTTTATGTCGCAAACGAAGTTTTTCAGCGGAAGAAGCGAAGAAGGAAATCATGCGGATGAATGCCTGATCTGTTTCAGGAAAAAGCAAACCACGGGAAATCTCTTTTCACTCTTACGGGATGACGATCCCATCTGCGCGGACTGTCGATCCAAATTATTACGCAGAAACAGGACGGTGTATCTGAAGGATCTGAAATGCCGGATCCTCTACGAGTATAACGACGCCTTTTCTGCCTTGCTGATTCAGTACAAGGAACTCTGTGATGAGGCACTCTACCCCGTCTTTCTGAGTCCGGACGCGGAAAAACTGAAAAAGCGCTATCGCGGTTACACCCTTGTGTGCCCTCCCAGTAGTGAGAAGAAACGGCGGGAGAGAGGGTTTGACCACGTGGAAAAGATGTTCTCGGTGTTATCTTTACCGATTCTTTCACCTTTCTATAAGGTGGACGACTTCTCCCAGAAAAAGGGAGGGAAAATTGCCCGGCAGCACGTCGGGACGCATATCAGACTTCAGCAGGACGCTCAGCTACCCGAGACCCCGATCCTGCTGATCGACGATGTCGTGACCAGCGGAAACACGCTTTTGAGCTGCTATGAACTCTTAAAAAAGGAGGGAAGAGAGATCGAAGCGCTGTGTGTGAGCGGCAGTCATACCTATTTTGAATAAATGTACAAAATCTGGTATGTTAGACCTTCCGGGTGCGTTTTATGTCCATATACCTCAAAAAAGTGCTATAGTTTTTTTAAGGTCGTAGACTTTTAGGGGAAGGTTTTAAAAAGATGATTGGTAAAGTAAAAAAGTTTAACAAGGACAAGGGCTTTGGATTCATCGTTATCGATGATGAAAGAGACGTCTTCTTCCATTTCTCTCAGTTAGTCATGGAAGGCTTCAAAACCATTGAAGACGGTGCCGAAGTTGAATTCGATCTGGTTGAAACAGAACGCGGATTACAGGCACATCACATTGTTAAAAAATAACAGGTAAAAGCGACGCAGGTCGCTTTTTCTTTTCTTAATTTTAAATATCAAGTATAATGAAACTGTTTATAAAGGAGATGTTTTTGTAATGGCAAACTTTTTAACAAAGCTGTTCAATTACGATGAACGAAGATTAAGGGAGATCAGAAAGATTGCGGATAAGGTCGATGAACTCGCTCCGAAGATGTCCGCGATGGATGAAGAGGAACTGAAAGCGCAGACAGCGAAACTCAAGGGACGTCTGGCCAACGGTGAAACGCTGGATGACATCCTGCCGGAAGCATATGCCACGGTCAGGGAAGCTGCGAAGCGTGTCATCGGTGAGTATCCTTACTATGTTCAGATCGTAGGTGCCATTGTTCTCCATCAGGGCGATATTGCCGAAATGAAAACCGGTGAAGGTAAAACTTTAACCTCCGTCATGCCGGTTTATCTGAATGCTCTGGAAGGAAAGGGTGTCCATGTGGTCACGGTCAACGAATACCTGGCGGGACGTGACGCGAAATGGATGGGTCAGATCCATGAATATCTGGGACTGACGGTCGGGCTCAACTTGCGGGCTCTGACTCCTGCCATGAAACGGAAAGCCTATGAATGCGATATCACATATACGACCAACTCGGAAGTCGGCTTTGACTATCTGCGTGACAACATGGTCACCAATGTCAAGGACCGTGTACTGCGTCCGCTGAATTTTGCGCTCGTGGACGAGGTGGACTCCATCCTCATCGACGAAAGCCGTACTCCGCTGATCATCAGCGGCGGCCAGAAGAAGACAGCCAACCTCTATATCCAGAGTGACCGGCTGGTCAAGCGGATGGAAGAGAATGTCGACTATGAAGTCGATATCAAATCCAAGACGGTTTCCTTACTGGAGCCGGGCGTAGACAAGGCCGAGGCAGCCTTCCATATCGACAACCTTTACGATCTGGAAAATACGAACTATGTTCACCATATCAACATGGCGTTAAAAGCCAACTATATCATGACCAGAGACGTCGAATACGTCGTGAAAGACAAGAAAGTCATCATCGTTGACCAGTTTACGGGCCGTATGATGGAAGGACGTCAGTATTCCGACGGTCTGCACCAGGCCATTGAGGCCAAGGAAAACGTTCCGATCAAGGAAGAAACGGTCACCATGGCCACGATCACCTATCAGAACTTCTTCCGTTTATATTCCAAGCTGGCCGGTATGACAGGTACGGCCAAGACGGAAGAGGAAGAATTCCTGGCGATCTACAACATGCGTGTCATGGAGATCCCGACCAACCGTCCGGTTATCCGGAAAGACTATCCGGATGCGGTCTACGGAACCAAGAAAGCCAAATTCCAGGCTTTGATTCAGGAAATTGAAGAAGTCCATGCGACGGGTCAGCCGATTCTGGTCGGCACGATCTCCGTTGAGGTTTCCGAGTTCCTGGATAAGTTATTAAATCAGAGAAAGATCCGTCATGAAGTCTTAAATGCGAAAAACCATGCCAGAGAAGCCGAGATCATCGCCAAGGCAGGTCAGAAGGGCGCCGTTACGATTGCGACGAACATGGCCGGCCGAGGAACGGACATCAAGCTGGGCGAAGGTGTGCGTGAGCTGGGCGGCTTAGCCGTCTTGGGCACGGAACATCATGACTCCCGCCGTATCGACAATCAGCTGCGCGGCCGTAGCGGACGTCAGGGCGACCCGGGCTATTCCCGCTTCTATGTCTCCGTACAGGATGAGCTGATGGTGCGCTTCAGCGGCGACCGTATGGAAGCACTCTTCCAGCAGCTCGGAGATGTGCCGGTGGAATCCAAGACGATCACCAAGGCCATCGCCTCCGCACAGAGACGGGTCGAAGGATACAACTTCGATATCCGGAAATCCCTGCTGGAATACGATGACGTCTTACGTCAGCAGAGAGAAATCATTTACGAACAGAGAAACTTCGTATTGGATCATGACGATGTCCGTCCGATCATCAAGGGCATGTTTGACAGAGTCGTGGAAAATATCGTGACCGGCAATATCGATCCGAACGATAAAAACCGCAAGGTGGATGTGAACGGCGTCCTGTCTTCCTTAAAGAAGATGTCGCTCTCGGAAGATGTCGTCACAAAGGATATGATCAGCGGCAAGAGTTCCGAAGATATGGTACCGCTCATTCAGGAAGCGGTCTGGAACTCCTATGTCAATAAGATTGCCAAAGTGGACGAAGAGATCAAGCCGATGGAAAAGGTCATGGTTCTGCGCATCATCGACAGAGCCTGGATCAACCACATCGACATGATGGATAAACTGAGATCCGGCATCGGCTTACGTTCCTATGCCCAGTCCAACCCGCTGCAGGCTTACGTGGAGGAAGGATACCAGATGTTCGAAGAGATGCTGTCGCATATCTCCGAAGAAGTCGTGGCCTTCTGTATCCGTCTGCAGATCAAGTATGAACAGGAGGAGGAAGAAGCATAATGGAACTGTATGAGATCCGCCAAAACCTGACAGAAACGAAAGGAAAGCTGATTCAGCTTGGTGACTCTCTTTGACTTCGCTCAGAAGGAGAAAAGAGTTAAGGAAATCAACGAATTAATGCTGGAAGAGGGATTCTGGAATGACCGCAAAAAGTCCCAGAATCTCATCGACGAAGCAAACTCCCTGAAGGAGCTGATGGAAACCTATCAGGTCTTAACGGGAAATCTGAATGACTGCCTGGAAACGGCAGACCTGCTCAAGGAAGACTACGACGCCGAGATGGCGGCCCTTCTGGAAGAGGAATATCACGAATTCAACAAACAGTACGAACAGTATGAAATGCTGGTGCTCTTATCCCATCCGTATGACAAGAACAATGCCATCATTGAACTGCATCCGGGTGCCGGCGGCACGGAGAGCCAGGACTGGGCGGAAATGCTGTACCGGATGTATACGCGCTGGGCGGAAAAGCACGGTTTCAAGGTCACGGTTCTGGACTACCAGGACGGGGATGAAGCCGGCATCAAATCCGTCTCCGCACTCATCAGCGGCAAGAATGCCTACGGTTACTTAAAAGGCGAGAAGGGTGTGCACCGCCTGGTGCGCATCTCCCCGTTTGACGCCTCCGGAAGAAGACATACGTCCTTTGCGGCGCTGGATGTCATGCCGGAATTTGACGATAAGATCGAGATCGAGATCAACGAAGCCGACCTCATCGTGGAAACCCACCGCTCCAGCGGAGCCGGCGGGCAGCACATCAACAAGACGGACTCCGCCGTGCGGCTCATACACAAGCCGACGGGGCTGGTTGCCAACTGTCAGAGCGAGCGGTCGCAGCTGATGAATAAGGAGCGGGCGCTCAACATGTTAAAGAGCAAGCTCTATCAGCTGAAGATCGAAGAGCAGGAAGCCAAGATCAACGACATCAAAGGCGAACAGAAGTCCATCGAGTGGGGTGCGCAGATCCGCTCCTACGTCTTTATGCCTTACACTCTGGTCAAGGATAACCGGACGAACTACGAGGACGGAAACGTCAATGCGGTCATGGACGGCAACATCGATGAATTCATCTATGCCTATCTGAAATCGCAGGTAAAATAACAGAGATTTTTGGACGGAATGGCAATTCCGTCCTTTTCTTTTTCGTGAAAACGGGTCGGAAAAATGGTAAAATATCTGTATACGATGCGATCAGATCATTCATACATCCAACATTAAAGTATTTTTTGAACAGGAGCGGAGATGGAAGAATTACAGTATCATAAGGGAGATCTTGTCAGTTACCGTCAGCTGGGTATTTTTCAGGTGAAAGAGATCCAGAAGGAAACAGTCGGAAGAGAACGCAAACAGTATTATGTTCTGGAGTCGGTGGAAGCGGAAAAGACAACCGTGAAGCTGCCGGTGGATTCCCCGGCGGTCCAGACGAACATGCAGCCGCTGTTAAGCAGGGAAGAAATCGATACGATCATTAAGAAGAGCGAGCGCAAGGAAGAGGTCTGGATCAGCGATTACAAGAAACGTTCCCAGCGCTTCGATGAGATCTTAAAGACCGGAAGGAAACGCGATCTTTTACGCATGATGAAGCTGCTGGCCATAGAGCGTCAAAGGTGCATCAGGGAAGGCAAGAAGTTCGGCAGCACGGACCAGTTCATGCTGGAGCGGGCCGAGAACATGATCGTCAAGGAATTCTCCTATGTCCTTCAGATCGATAAGGACGAAGTCATTCCTTATATTATCAAGGTAGCATCAGAAGCCGAATGAGGCTTCTGTTTTTCTTTTGGGAAATACGATATGATTATAGTAATGAAGTGAGGTAGTTATCATGAGTCAGCAGATTGAACGCATTGAAACAATGGAAAACAATATGAACGCCTGTCGCAAGGCGGTCGATGCCTTAAGCGAAGCGCTGGAGCACTATAAGAGTGTTCTCGGTCAGATGGAAGAGCTGAGTACTTACTACGGAAGTCCGGAATGGATGAGTGACTATGAGGATGACGAAGCGGGCAAACTGCCGGAAGATTTACGGCGCGGCGTCTTATCGGAAGATCTGGCATACGATCTTTTGGTAGATAATCACGAACTGATCAAGGAGATGCTGAAAGTGGCATCTTTAGGTTTGGACAGTGAAGATCGCTGAGATCAGACTGTTAAAAAATGTCAAAGTTCAGCTTTTGCTGACTTTTTGTGCGCTGTTACTGGCAGTGGGGATTGCCGTTGTGCGCAATAGGGACATGGGTGTGTACGGAGACGGGCACTTCTATAAGGAAACGGAAGAAGGCTACATCTACCGCGCCTACCGTATTGTAAAAGCGCAGGAGGGATATCAGATCTTCCGTGAGGAAGAGGTGTATCATGCCACCGCGGGAAATGATGCGGCAAGCACCGTGATCACGCCAAAGGCGGAAGAGAAGATGGAGGAATCCTTAAAGGAAGCCGTATGGAATCTTCAAAGCGGAGAAGTGCGCAGGCGCTCCAACAGTGTTCCGCTCTGGATCTTCAGCTTCATGTTTCTGATCGGAGCTTTCCATTTCTATTTACCGTATCTGGTGGCGTACCGGTTCAAGCAGGATGAGGTACAGATGATCGCCTCCACCCAGGGCTTGCGCCGAGCAGGGCTGATCAGTATGATCGTCAGTCTGGTGATGATGATCTATACCCATGTATAAGGAGAAAAACAAGTGGAATACAGAAAAGAAATCAAAGATCTTCTCTCACAGAAGAAAAGCTGGAAAGAAATCTCCCGGCTTGTGGAATTGAGTGATGAGGAACTGACGGCGATCGCTTGCGGAACCATGGAATATCAAAGCGGGGATACGCCTTGCCATGCCTTGGGAGATGAAGTGCTCTTCTTTGTGGATGAAGAGGAATACTATCTCGGGAAAGTGGCCAAGATCCTGCCAAAGCGCGGGGAACTGTTCCCGGAATATGAATATGTGATCGCGTGGCAGGACGGCTTAAATGAAACCCTCTGGGAGCAGCAGGTCACCAATTACAAAGACGAGCTGAAACGCAACAGCTGGCTGTTCTAGAGCAATCGAAAAGAAAATGAAGGAACCGGGCAGAAACCCGGTTCTTTTCCTTTTCATAAAAAAGCTGCTGTCTCTTACCAGCAGCTTAAGGATTCTTATAAGATTTGGTGCCTGGTGCACTCTTAAATGATACCAAGCGGAATCAGAGTCACTAAACAAAGAGCGACGCATCCCCAAATCACCGCCAGAAATGTCATCTGCTTCTTCTTTTCCCAGTACGGAACGAAGTTGGATGCCAGAAAGAACGGGATATAGGTCGTCACAAATACCGGAAGAACACCCCACCACTTGTAGACCCAGATAAAGGAATGATTGGAAGTTCCTGCCAAAAAGGACTCAACGAGTGCAAAGAGCAAAGCCATGGAAAGGGCACCGGTCAGTTTCCGTTTCCCTGTCGGATTCTCCGGCAGCATCTTGTAGGAAATGATACCGGCTAAGGAAAACATCATCGACAGTTCCCAGCAGACCCCAATCAGTAAGATATAGGTCGTGGAGGCATTGCTGACGGACCAGAGCGGATAGGTGAAGAAATGTCCGATGACCGCATTTCCGATCTCATAGAGCCAGTGCACTCCGTAGAGCGAAAAGCCGGCAACGATGGCCCTGTAATCCTTGTTTTTCACTTCCGTCCAGTAGACATAAAACACAACAGCAAGAATAAAAATAAACGTCCAGTTGAAATTGTCCGTACTGCGTACGGCGATGGCTTTGACCAGTTCTTTGGCCGCAGTGGAGCCATCTCCCCAGAACTTTAACATAAATGATACCTCTCTGTTATTTGATTTTATTATGCCATAAAAGGGGAACTCTTACCATATGTTACTTCTTCCTGCGGTTTCTTACCTGCTCCACCTGCATTTCCGGATAGCGGAGGGCGGAGAGATAGTAACCGAACGCGCATGCGGTATCCACTCCGTAGGTGTTATGGATCTTGTAGACCCTCTCCGCCGGGATATGCCCGAAGACCACTTTCATATCATCGTTATAGTCTGCCGACCAGTCTTCCGTGGAAGGAAAGCCCAGACGGTCGTATTCCCGCTTTTCGGGACCGTAGAGGCAGTATTCCCGAATCTCCCGGGTGTCTTTCCCCAGAAAGGCCCGTTTGATGCCGGCATGCACCACCACAAGACTTCCTTTGTCCAGCCATAAATAGGCGGGCTGTTTTCTTAAGAAGGCCGCAATCTCTTCTCTTGTTTTTGCATCGGCGGCTTCCATCTCCCTGGCGGTGGTTTCCAGTCCGTGTGCCACTTCCACCTTGCTTCCTTCCAGATAGCGTAACAGCCGCTCATCGTGATTGCCCATCACCATAAGTGCCGCACCGTCGCTTTCCATCTGCATGATCAGCCGCAGTACTTCCAGTGACTGCTCTCCCCGGTCTACCACATCTCCCGTAAAGACCGCCATGCGTTTATCCGGATGGAAATAATGTCCTTCTTCATCCTGCTGATAGCCGAGCTTGCGGATCAGCTTTTTCAGGGCATCAAAACATCCGTGCACATCACCGATAATGTCAAACGGTCCGCTGTTCTCTCTCTGATCCCAGCTTCCGTTTTTCCGCAGGATTTGTACGTTTTCCGCTTCATTTTCATCCAGAATATAAACACGGTCGAACCCTTCCTGCTTCAGGCGGTTCTTGACGCTTTGCGTGCTTCTGTACTGCATTTCCAGATAGCCGGCGGAATATGTTCTGGCGCTGTTGCGGCGCAAAAGTTCTTCTAAAGAAACATCGAAAACAACCGCCACCCGTTGGTACTGATGCGCCCGGGCGGCTTTGAGAAGTTCCTTGCGTTTATCGGTTTCCAGATAGTTGCCGTCGCATACCTGCAGGGTGCGCTGAAAGTTTGGGGAGTCATCACTTACGGTTTCATCCGGCCGGAAATGCTTCGCGGCAAAGGTGCTTTTCCCGCTCAGGGAAGCGCCGATCAGAATGAAAATGGTATAATCGCAGATTTCGATGATTTTTGGCTGTTTCATATCGCTGTTCATACTTCCATCATATTGGATTTCCCGCTTCTTGAAAAGAGAAATCCGGTTCTCTTCGGTTATCGCAAAACAGTCAGATGGGACTTTTAGAACAGAAGGTAGTCCGCAGCAGGAAAAACAAAGCGGTGCAGGGTATAATAGGGAAAAGTCTTTAGGTAAATAGTCAACCCCCGATCGGGGGGTTGAAGAAGAATAGTTCTTTGAGTAAAGCGCACTATGAAAACAACTT
>CADCPY010000033.1 GCA_902803495.1 uncultured Erysipelotrichaceae bacterium | reverse complement strand
ATTTCCGAAGAATATTTATGGAATATCAAGTTTTAGCACTCAATTGTTGACAGTGCTAATATTCGTGATATAATAGTGATGCATTCACGGGAGGAATTTATGAAAACAACGTGGACTTTAAAAGAAAAATCAACTGGTGAATTACTTGTTACCATTGATGGAGAAGAATGGGCAAACGCTCAGGAAAAAGCATTCAACAAACTGGCAAAGAACTTTGAAATGCCGGGATTCCGTAAAGGACAGGCTCCGAAGGCTTTGGTCAGAAAGCAGATGAGCGATGAAAGAATCATGGTTGAA
Source organism: uncultured Erysipelotrichaceae bacterium (assembly GCA_902803495.1). Taxonomy (GTDB): domain Bacteria; phylum Bacillota_I; class Bacilli_A; order Erysipelotrichales; family Erysipelotrichaceae; genus RUG14871. Next base: position 18,366 of record CADCPY010000033.1, on the reverse strand, counting down.
GCCGTTGATGAAGTTGCGACAGACGCTTTATTCAAAGGCCTGGAAGAACATCAGCTCAACATGATCACCCGTCCGACACTGGACATCGACAAGATGACCAAGGATGAAGTTACCATCAAATTCATCGTAACAGTCGCACCGGAAGTTAAATTAGGCAAATACAAAGGATTTACGATCAAGAAGAAAGCCGTCGAAGTCAAGGACAAAGACGTGGAAAAGAGACTGAAAGACTATCAGGAACGCTATGCCGAACTCGTTGAAAAACGCGGTAAGGTTGCCAAGGGCAACACAGCCATCATCGACTTCGAAGGATTCCTGGACGGTGTCGCATTCGAAGGCGGCAAGGGCGAAAACTATCCGCTGGAAATCGGCAGCGGCAGCTTCATTCCTGGATTTGAAGATCAGCTGATCGGCATGAAAGCCAACGAGGAAAAAGACATCACTGTCACATTCCCGGAAAACTATCAGGCCGAAGATCTGGCAGGAAAAGAAGCCGTATTCAAAGTAACGGTCCACTCTGTCAAACAGCGTAAATTACCGGAACTGGATGATGAATTTGCCAAAGAAGTGGAAGAAAAAGACCAGAAGTTCGAAACTCTGGACGATTTAAGAAACTACGTGGTTGATACATTAACCAAGGAAAAGACGGAAGAAGCCGATCAGAATGCTGAAAACGAACTCATGAGCAAGGTCGTTGACGGTGCTGAAGTGGAAATTCCGGATGTCATGGTAGAAGATGAACTCAACCAGATGGTCAATGACTTCAAGAACCGTTTGACCCAGCAGGGTCTGACATTTGACCTGTACAAACAGTTCACAGGTCAGGATGAAGCCAAGATCCGTGAAGAAATGGGCAAGGACGCTTACAACCGTGTCAAAGTCAGACTGGTCTTAAGCGAAATCGCCAAACAGGAAAACATGGAAGTCACTGACGAAGAGCTGGAAGAAGAATTCCAGACGATTGCCAACATGTACAAGATGGATCTCGCCAAAGTCAAAGAGCAGATCGATGCCAATGCAGTGAAATATGACTTACGTATCCGTAAGGCCTATGATCTGATCAAACAGGCAATCAAATAAATCAAACAAATAACAATAGAAAAAGACGCTCAGCGTCTTTTTTATCCAAAGTAAGGAGGTCAGAATATGGCAGAAAACTACAACGAAGAAATGAGCCTGCCGGTGATCTGTACCCGCGGCAGCGTCGTCTTTCCGCATATGGATATCATGATCGAAGTAGGCAGAGAAAAAAGTCTAAACGCTTTGGATGAAGCCAGCCGTTCATTTGACGACATGGTATTCACCGTCTGTCAGAAGGATTTGATGGTAGAAACTCCTACAACGAATGACATCTACCAGGTTGGTACCATCTGTAAAATCAAGAGCATCCGTCAGAAGGGCGGATTCAAACGGGTAACCTTTACCGGTATTCAGCGTGCCAGAATCGTGCGCATCACGGAAGATGACAGCATGTTCTTTGCGACGCTGCAGCCGCTGGAAGACATCAGCGGAGACCCGATGGAAGAGATGGCTCTGATCCGTAAGGTGGCCAAGAATATCGAAAACTATGCCCGTGAGAACAGCAATGTGCCGAATGAAATGGTCATGCAGCTGGCAAAGGGTGTCTCCCCGACACAGCTGGCCGACCAGTTCGCCCAGTACTTCCCGATTCCGATCGAGAAGAAGCAGGCCATTCTGGAAACACAGAATATCAACGAACGTCTCTTCCTGGTCGTCCAGGAAATGGAATACGAACAGCAGGTCAGCCGGATCGAAAACGACATCAACGATAAGGTCAAGACCAGAATCGACGATTCCCAGAAGGAATACTATCTGAGAGAGCGCTTAAGAGCGATCAAGGAAGAGTTGGGGGATGTCTCCAGCGCCGATGAGGATTCTGACTCCTTAAGAGAGAAGATCGAAAACAATCCGTATCCGGAATATGTTAAAAAGAAAGCACTGGAAGAACTCAAGCGCTATGAAACCTTACCGCAGGCCAGCGGCGAGAGCGGCGTGATCCGCTCCTACTTAGACTGGCTGCTTGATATCCCGTGGTATCAGGAAAGCGAAGACAACGAAGATCTGAACCGTGCGGAAGCCATTTTAAACGAAGACCATTACGGACTGGAAAAAGTCAAGGAAAGAATCCTGGAATACTTAGCGGTCAAACATATGACCAACTCGCTGAATGCTCCGATTCTCTGTTTGGTCGGTCCTCCTGGAACCGGTAAAACATCCCTCGGAAAATCCATCGCCAGAGCTTTGGACAGAAAGTTTGTCAAAGTGTCTTTAGGCGGCGTGAGAGATGAAGCCGAGATCCGCGGACACCGCAGAACGTACCTCGGCAGCATGCCGGGCCGCATCATTCAGGGAATGAAGCGCGCCGGCACTATAAACCCGGTATTCTTAATCGATGAGATCGATAAGCTGGGTTCCGACTACAAGGGCGATCCGTCCAGCGCCATGCTGGAAGTGTTGGACCCGGAGCAGAACTCCCAGTTCAGCGATCACTACATTGAAGAACCGTACGACTTAAGCAATGTCATGTTCATCGCGACAGCCAACTATCTGGAAGACATTCCGGAAGCTTTACGAGACCGTCTGGAAATCATCAACCTCTCCAGCTATACCGAAGAGGAAAAGATGCATATCGCCGAGGAACATCTGATTCCGAAGCAGATCAATGCCAACGGCTTGAAGAAGGCGCAGTTTAAGATCGATCAGGAAGAACTCCTGTATCTGATCCGTCACTACACCAGAGAAGCCGGTGTCCGTCAGCTGGAAAGAGTGATCGGTACCTTATGCCGGAAGACGGTTCTGGAAATCTTAAAGAACGAAAAGAAGAGCGTTCATATCTCCAAGAAACTCATCAACGAGTGGCTTGGCAAGGAAATGTTCGAATACGGCGACAAGGAAAAGAAAGACCAGGTCGGTGTGGTCACGGGTCTTGCCTATACTTCCTTCGGAGGCGATGTCCTTCAGGTGGAAGTCACTTCCTTTGAAGGAAAGGGCAATCTGATCGTGACGGGCCAGCTGGGCGATGTCATGAAGGAAAGCACGGAGATCGCTTTAGGTTACGTGAAGTCTCAGGCGAAAGAGCTGGGAATCGATCACAGCTTCTTTGAGAAGCATGACATTCATATCCATGTTCCGGAAGGAGCGGTACCGAAAGACGGCCCTAGCGCCGGAATCACGCTGACAACAGGTATTATTTCCTGTCTCACCCATACACCGGTACGGGCCAATCTGGCCATGACCGGGGAAGTCACACTGCGCGGCAATGTTCTGCCGATCGGCGGCTTAAAGGAAAAGACGCTGGCAGCGCACCGCAGCGGCATCGATACGGTTCTGATTCCGAAGAAGAACACCAAGGATATCGATGAGCTGGCGCAGGTCGTCAAGGACAATATGAAAATCATTCCGGTCGAGACGATGAGCGACGTCCTGAAATACGCTCTGGTAAAATGATCGTAAAGACGTCGGAGTTTCTGATCTCTGCCGTAAAAGAAGCCCAGTGGCCGAAGGATGGCTTACCGGAAGTCCTGCTGCTCGGCCGCAGTAATGTCGGAAAATCTTCCTTCATCAATACGATGGTGAACCGGAAGAATCTGGCATATACCTCCAGTACGCCGGGAATGACACGGATGCTGAATTTCTATGATGTCAATCATGAAATGCGCTTCGTGGATGCCCCGGGATACGGGTTTCAGAAAAAGGCCAAGAGCGGATACGAGGAATTCGAGTGCCTCATGCAGGAATACTTTGCGAAGCGTGAGAATCTCAAGGTGGCCGTACTCTTACTGGACGTCAGAAGAGAACCGAACGAGGACGATGCGCTGATGCTGGAATTCATTCAGCATTACCACATCCCGTGTCTGATCATTCTGACCAAGTGCGACAAGCTGTCCAATAACCAGATTGCCAAGCAGAAAAAGGTCATTGCCGAAGCGCTCAGCTTCTCCAAAGACAGCTTCTGCCTCTTCTCTTCCCTCAATAAGACGGGTAGGGAAGAAGCCTGGAAGGCCATTGAACAGTATCTGTAAGGAAATGGAAGCGGAAGAAAACTCTTCCGCTTTTTCTTGTCACTCTTTGAAGGAATAAAGTATGATTGAAGTAGAAGGTAACACTATGGAAGAAATCAAAAAAGAAGAAATAACGGAAGAAGTCAAAGAAGAGAAAAGCGATCTGGAACTGGCAATGGAAAAAGGGGAGGTCGTAACCGGCATTCTGGAAATGAACGAGGAAGGGTACGGCTTTCTGCGAGGAGAGAACTATCTCTCCGGACCGAATGATGTCTACGTATCGGCATCGCAGATCCGCCGCTTCAATCTCAGAACCGGAGACTTCGTTACGGGATATACGAGAGACCCGAAGAACAATGAGCGCTATAAGGGCTTAATGTATCTGACGGCCGTCAATAACAGAGACCCGGAAGTGGTCAAGCGCAGGGAACGCTTTGAGAATCTGACCCCGGCTTTCCGGACGAGCGGATCAAACTGGAAACGGACAATGTGGCTTTGCGCATGCTGGACTTGCTCTCACCGATCGGAAAAGGGCAGAGAGGTCTGATCGTTTCCCCGCCGAAAGCCGGCAAGACGACACTTCTCAAGCAGGTGGCTTTGGCCATCAAGCGCTCCCATCCGTCCATTCATCTGATCGTCTTGCTGATCGATGAGCGGCCGGAGGAAGTCACGGATATGAAAGATACGGTGGAAAGCGACCATATCGAAGTCATTTACTCCACCTTTGACGAGATGCCGGAAAAGCATAAGAAGGTGGCGGAGATGACCATTGAGCGGGCCAAACGGTTAGTGGAGTGCGGCGAGGATGTCGTCATTCTGCTTGACAGTATTACCCGTCTGGCAAGAGCCTACAACCTGATCTGCACGCCGAGCGGCAGAACGCTCTCCGGCGGTCTCGATCCGGCCAGCCTATATGCTCCGAAGCGCTTCTTCGGTGCCGCCCGCAATACGAGGGAAAGCGGAAGTCTGACGATACTGGCGACAGCACTTGTGGATACAGGATCGCGGATGGACGATGTCATCTTTGAGGAATTCAAGGGAACGGGCAACATGGAAGTGGTGCTCAACCGCGAACTGAGCGAAAAGCGCATCTTCCCGGCCATTGACGTCTATAAGAGCGGAACAAGAAGGGATGATCTGTTATTAAGCGAAAGGGAACAGAAAGCCCTGGAGATCATCCGCAAAACGCTCAGCACCATGAAGAACGAGCAAGCAGTGGAAGGGCTCTTAAGCGCCTTTAAAAACAGCAAAGACAACGAAGAGCTGATCCGTAACATTCTGAAATAAGCAAAAGGCATATCATGAACTGATATGCCTTTTTCATTCAATCGTTGCTTCTGCAGCGGCCGCATCTTCTTCCGGTGCGCTGTCCTCTTTTTCCATCGGGGCACTTCCGTTTTCCGTTGGCGGGTTTTCTCCGTCAAGTGGCATACACTCTGCCTCCTTTTCTGCCTTCATTCTGGAAAGGAAAAGTGAAGTCTATCTGAACTATTTTGTGAAAGTCACAAAAAAAGAACCGCTTCCGATTCTCTTTTTGCTTGCTATGAATTAAGCGGCATCGTGATGCTTGCTTTTTTCTTCGTCTTCCAGAACCTTGTAGGCAACTTTACCGACTAAAGTCTTCGGTAAGGATTCTCTGAATTCCATTTCATACGGCAGGGAATACTTTGCCAGGTTCTTGACGCAGTGATTGTAGATATCCTGCTTTAATTCTTCCGTCGGTTCCACACCGCTCTTTAAGACGATGAAGGCTTTGGCAACCTGTTTCTTGTACGGGTGGTCGATTCCGATGACCGTGCTCATTAAGACATCCGGATGGGAATCGATGACGTTTTCGATATACTGCGGATAGACGTTGTAACCGCTGGAGACGATCATCCGTTTCAATCTCTGTTTGAAGTAGACAAAGCCGTCTTCATCCATATATCCCAAGTCACCCGTGTGCAGCCATAAGAGTCCGTCGTCATGGTACTGCAGGGCATGGTTGGTTTCTTTTTCATCCTTTAAGTAGCCGTTCATCAGCTGCGGACCGCTTATGCAGATCTCGCCTTCTTCCCCGTACGGAACTTCCGTATGGGTATTCGGACGGACGATCTTGAAGTAGTTGTCCGGGTAAGGTAAGCCGATGGAACCTTCACGGTACCAGTCTTTCGGTGTTAAGCAGGTCCCCGTAACGCATTCCGTTAAGCCATATCCTTCACGGATTTGAATGTTGGCATTGTGAGCCTTGAAGAATTCATCCAGTTTCTCCTTTAAGGAGACAGACAGGCTGTCGCCGCCGGAGATGGCCAGCTTGATGAAGGAGAGGTCCATCTTCTGGATCTTCTCGTTCAGAAGCAGTGCTTCATATAATGTCGGAACACCGGCGATAACGCTCGGTCTGTATTTGCTTAAGAGCTGATCGAATGTCTTGACGGAGAACTGCGGTAATAAGACAGCCGTTCCGCCAAAGACCATAACCGTATGAACACAGATTCCCAGACCGAATCCGTGGAAGACCGGCATGATGCTTAAGACGACATCTTTCGGTTCCAAACACTGACATGCTTCAATTCCGCCCAGTGCGCAGGCATTGAAGGCACGGTTGGATAAGACGATTCCTTTCGGATAGCCCGTGGTACCGCCGCTGTAGAGAATGGCGGCCGTGGCGTCTCCGCTCTGATTGGCGTTGAAGTTTTCCTTGCCTTCGCCGATCTTTAAGAAGTCTGCCCACTTGATGATCATGTCGCTCTTCGGAACATGAACCTTGCGGCCCTGTGTTAACGTGTAGCCGACCTTTAAGCCCATCGGCATGCTGTCGGCAGGGGAGACCAGGATAACTTTTTCGATCTTGGTGTCCTTGATGACGTTTAAGATTTTTTCGACGGAGACGTTGATTGCAACGACCAGACGGCTCTCGCTGATTTCAAAGTAATAATGAATCTCGTTCTCTGCGCTTAACGGGTGGATCATATTGGCAATCGCACCGATCTTGTTCAAGGCGTAGAAGGAGATCACTGCTTCCGGAGTATTCGGCATGCAGATCGTAACGGCATCGCCTTCGTTGATTCCGTAAGCACGGAATGCTCTGGCAGCTTCATCGATCTGGTCGATGAATGTGCGGTAGTTGACCTGCTTTCCGAAATAGTTGTAAGCAGTATAGTTGTAACGATCCAGATTCCGCTCTCTCATGAAATTGAAGAGGGAGCAGGTCGGATAATCTAAGTGCTGTCTCATGCCGCCGTAGAATTTATACCATGGGGCTTTGACATTTTCCGGTTTTTCGTAAATCATACAGTTCCTCTTTCATACAGCTGAGCAATCACTTCTCTCAGCTTCTCGTTTTCTATGTTCAGATCCGCATCTTTGGCGATGTGGTAGGCCTCTCCAATCACGATATGAATGTTTTTGGAGAACGGTTTAATCTCCCCGCAGATGGCCATGGGCACAATGGCTGCCCCGGTCTTTGCCGCTAAAGAGACGGCGCCGTACTTAAACGGCAGCAGTTCTTCCGGATGCGGGTTTCTTGTCCCTTCGGGGAAGATGCCGATCACGCGTTCCAGATCCAGTGCCGCTTTCGCCGCTGCATAGGATTTTGCGTCCTTGTGCTGACGGTCGACCGGGATGGTCTGTGCCAGGCGGTAGAAGAATCCCAACGGAGACTCGTGCATTTCCTTCTTGGCCAGGTAATGAACGGTGCGTTCCGTTGCCAGGCTGAGGAAGGCCGGGTCTGCCGCATGACGGTGATTGGCTGCCAGGATCACGCTCCCGCTTTCGGGAATGTTTTCCTGTCCTTCATAGGAAGGATGACACAGGAAATTGGCCACAGGTTTCAATAGAAAACGGACCACGCGGTAGGTTCTGTCATTTTCCCTGACATATTTCCGCACAAATCTTCTTTCTTCCGTTTCCCTGAGTTCTGCCATAGTTCTTCCAATTCCTCGGAAATTGTATAAAACGAATATAAACTGAAAATAAATTTTTACTTCAAAGTGCGCAAAAAGGGGCCTGAATCCGCTTTCAAAAAGCGGAAAAACTGCAGAGAAAGCCGAAAAGAGAAAGGCACTGTAGTATAATAAATACATGTTTAACATATTATTGGCAGAAGACGATAAAAACGCGCGGCGCTACATGGAAGTCATACTTCAGGAAAACGGGTATGAAGTAAGAAGTGCCAAGGACGGAGAGGAAGCTCTGGAGATTTTCCAGTCGCTGAAGGCGGACTGCATCCTTTTGGATGTCATGATGCCGAAGATGAACGGCTACGAAGTGGCCAGAGCCATCCGCAGTGTGGATGAGGAAACACCGATCCTCATGATCACCGCCAAAGGGGAACTCAATGACCGAAAAGAGGGCTTTTTGAGCGGAACGGATGACTACATGGTCAAGCCGGTGGATGAAGAGGAGATGCTCTTAAGAATCAAGGCCTTACTGCGCCGCTCGAAGAGAGTGACGGAGCATAAGCTATTGATCGGGGATGTCACACTGGACTACGATTCCTTAAGCGTGATCAAAGGGGAAGAAGTCACGACCCTTCCGCAGAAGGAGTTCTATCTTCTCTACAAGCTTTTATCCAATCCGAACAAGATCTATACCCGTCTGCAGCTGATGGATGAGATCTGGGGAATGGACACGGACTCTGCCGACAATACGGTGAATGTGCATATCAACCGTCTGCGCAACCGCTTTGAGAACTACAGCGAATTTGAGATCGTTACGATCCGCGGACTGGGATACAAGGGAGTAAGAAACGTTTGAAATCCAAGAGCAAGATGACGAGCATGGCAAAACTGACGGCAACGATGGTAATCGGGATCTTTTTCCTGTTGCTTGTTTCCATCGGCATTGCCGGACTGATCATCATGGTGCTGTTCCGGACGGGAACAATGGATGAGATCTCTGAGTTCACTCTGGTGCGCTCATTCTACATTCTTTCCGCTGTCTCTTTGGTACTGGGGACGCTTCTGACCTCTCTTTTTTCTTCGCGTTTATTACAGCCGTTCCGTATTCTGGTGGATGGGATGGAAAAGCTGTCACGGGGGAATTTTGATACCCGGATCGACTTAAAGGCACCGATTGCCAAAGAGGAATTCAAGAAGATCGGAAGCAGCTTCAACTCCATGGCGGAGCAGTTGGGAAGGGTCGGGGTACTGCACAACGACTTCATTAACAACTTTGCCCATGAATTCAAGACGCCGATCGTATCCATCAAGGGCTTTGCGAAGATATTAAAGAACAAGAATCTGACGGAGGAGGAGAGGAAGGAATATCTGGATATCATCATCTCCGAGGCCGACCGTCTTTCCACGCTTTCCAAAAACGTGCTGTCGCTCTCCAAGGTGGAAAACAGGATGGCGTTATTTGATGCGACGGAATACGATGTGACGGAGCAGGTGCGCAATGCCATCATTCTGCTGCAGAACAAGTGGTCCAATAAAAACCAGGAACTCAATATCAACTTAGAGGAATGCCGCATTACGGGTAACGAGGAGTTATTGGATCTTGTATGGATCAACCTGATCGACAATGCCATCAAGTATACTCAGGAGAACGGCATCATCGTCATTGAACTCAGCGACAAGGGCGACTCCGTGCAGTTTGTGGTCAGGGACAACGGCAAGGGGCTCAGTGCCAAGGAGCAGGAGCGCATGTTTGAAAAGTTCTATCAGGGCGACGCTTCCCATTCCTCGGAAGGCAACGGTATCGGCCTGACGCTGGTCAGCAAGGTGGTGGAGATGCATCACGGGCTCATCAGTGTGGAAAGCAAGGTCAATGTCGGAACGACATTCATCGTCTCGCTCCCGAAAGTGCCGGAGCAGCAGGGAGGTTTCTGATGTTCGGATATGTTGTGATCGATAAGAAAAGCCTCACCAAAGAGCAGATTCAGAATTACAAAAACTACTACTGCGGCTTATGTGCCGCTTTAAAGCGTGAGTACGGCGCAATCGGTCAGATGACACTGAACTTCGATCTGACCTTTGTGGCGCTCTTACTCAGCGATCTTTACGAATACGAAGAGAAGGCGGAGCAGTTTACCTGCACGATTCATCCGCTTACCAGGCACTTCCGCTATGGAAACGAATATATCGACTACTGCGCGGATATGACTGTTTTATTGGCTTACTATAAGGCACTGGACGACCTGAAAGACGAAGGCAAGAAACTGCCGGAGAAGGCGCTGCGCAAGGCCTTTGAGAAGGCGAAAGCCAAGTATCCGAAGAAGGATGCCTTCATTGCAGAGAAGCTGGATGAGATTTCATCTCTGGAAGAACAAAAGTGCACCAATGTGGATCTGATCTCGGGATTATTCGGCGAGATCATGAAGGAGATCTTCCTGTACCGCAAAGACATGTGGGAAGAGCCGCTTGGCAACATGGGCTACTTCCTCGGAAAGTTCATCTACCTGATGGATGCCTGCATGGACTTACCGCAGGATCTCAAAAAGAATCTTTACAACCCGTTTGCCTCCGGGTATGACCATGAGGCCGTGGTGGCTTCGTTAGAGGATATGATTTCACATTGCGTGAGAGAATATGAAAGGTTACCAATCATTACAAATGATATAATACTGAAAAATGTGTTATATTCAGGTGTGTGGCTGAATTATGAGAGCCGCTATCGAAGGGAGGCGAAGAAATGAATCCGTTTGAAGTCCTGGGCTTAAGCCAGGAAGCAAGTGAAGACGAAATCAAGAAAGCCTACCGTTCCTTAGCGAAGAAATACCATCCGGACAATCAGGAAACCGGGGATGAATCCAAGTTCAAGCAGATCCAGGAAGCCTATGAATTTGCGATGGATATCAAAAAGAACGGCCAGTCCGCCTATTACAAGCGTCAGAATTATGCCAACGGCTCCTCGCAGCAGTCGGGCTATACGCAGACGCAGTATGCGGATGACTTCTTCCGCATGTACGGCTTCAACTTCGATGATCTGTTCAGCGGGATGAACGGCTTCTACCAGTCCGGCGGAAGCAAAGACCAGCAGGCCTACAATTCCGCGGCAGCCTACATCAATAACCGCCAGTATCAGGAAGCACTCAATATTCTCGACAATATTGCGGACCGCTCCTCTGTCTGGTTCTACTACGGAGCTCTGGCGCATGCCGGGCTCGGCAATACCGTCACGGCACGTCAGTATGCCAAGGCGGCCTATGAAATGGATCCGAATAATTACAATTATAGGAACCTGTATGCATCCCTGAACCAGGGAAGAAACAATTATCGTCAATATACGGCAAACAACTACAACCGCCGTTACTACAGCTTCGGTTCACCGAATGTCTGCGGCAGGTTTCTGCTTTACAATCTGCTCTGCAACATCTTCTGCGGTTGGCGGTTCGGGTTCTGCTGTTTCTAGAAAGAGGGAAAACTATGTACGGAAAAAACATTTATTCAGAAGTGAGTAAAGAAAAGGAGAAAGCCATAACGACTTTCAACGAAGGCTACAAGGATTTCATCAGCTACGCCAAGACGGAACGTCTGGCCACGGAAAAAGCGGTGGAATTAGCCAGAGCGAAAGGCTTTAAGGATTTCAGTGAAGTGCAGTCATTACAGGCAGGGGACAGAGTATACTTTGTCAACCGCAACAAGAACGTGGCATTATATGTTATCGGAAAGAAGCCGTTAGTGGAAGGCTTACGTGTTCTCGGAGCCCATATTGACTCCCCGAGACTGGATATCAAACAGAATCCGTTCTATGAGAAAAACGAATTTGCGCTGATGGATACCCATTACTACGGCGGTATCAAGAAATATCAGTGGGTCACCATCCCGCTCGCTCTGCATGGCGTCATCATTAAAAAAGACGGCACGACAGTGAACGTGAACATCGGTGAAAGCGATAAGGATCCGGTGGTCGGCATTTCCGATTTACTGATCCATCTGTCTGCCGATCAGATGAGCAAGACAGCTGCCAAAGTGATCGAAGGGGAAAACCTGGATATCACGGTCGGCTCCATCCCGCTCAAGAAAGAAGAAAACGAAGCGGTCAAGGCCAATGTCTTAAAGCTCTTAAAGAAGAAATACGACATTGAGGAAGAAGATTTCCTCTCCGCCGAAATCGAAGTTGTCCCGGCCGGCAAGGCCCGTGACTACGGCTTAGACAGAAGCATGGTGGCCGGCTACGGTCATGACGACAGAGTCTGCGCCTATACATCTCTGGAAGCCATCCTGGACACTAATGATCCGGAATACACTTCCTGCTGCATCTTAGTGGATAAGGAAGAGATCGGCTCCGTCGGTGCGACAGGTGCTCAGTCTCTCTTCTTTGAAAACACGATCTATGAACTTCTGGAAAAGACGGGAGATACCAACTATCTGAATCTCCGCAAGGCCATGACAAACAGCAAGATGCTCTCTTCCGACGTTTCTGCCGGGTTTGACCCGCTCTTCCCGGAAGTCAACGAACCGAAGAACTCCGCTTATCTGAACCACGGTATCGTCTTCAATAAGTTCACGGGTTCCCGCGGCAAAGGCGGCAGCAATGACGCCAATCCGGAATACATCGCCTGGGTCCGTAAGACCATGGACGAAGCCGGTGTCTATTTCCAGACAGCCGAGCTTGGCAAGGTCGACCAGGGCGGCGGCGGAACGATCGCCTACATTCTGGGCAACTACAACATGGACGTTCTGGATGCCGGTGTGGCGGTCCTCAACATGCATGCACCGATGGAAATCGTTGCCAAGGCTGACGTCTACGAAGCCTATCTGGCTTACAAGGCATTCCTGCTCGGATAAGAAATCAAAAAGCTCTCAATTGAGAGCTCTTTTTTTACAGAAGAATGAAAAAAGGACTCAGAGTCCTTTTAGATACTGATTTAAGTAGTCGGCCCATTCCGGGGCGTTTTCCTCTTCAAAGAGTTCTCTTAAGAAAAAGACGATGAAGTCATGCCGCACTTCAGCTTCCTTCTTTCCGGCTTCCGTCAGCATCATGCCCCTAAGCTTTAAGAGCTTTTCAAAGCAGTGGTTGACGACCGTGTCCTGCGTTTTGGCCTGGTAGACTTCCGCGCTCAGCTTTGTGACAGGCCGGAGGTTTCTGTCAAAGAGGGGATTCCCTTTGGAAGAGGCATACTGGAAGGAGCGGATGATTCCGAGTGCGCCTAATGCGTCGCACATGTCCGCATCCGAAACGATCTTTGCTTCGGGAAGGGCGGGCGTAATGCCTTTTAAGCGCTTGGAGTAGCCGATCGTGGAAATGGCTTCAATCACCGTTTCCTGCGTTTTCTCTGGGATACCTGCCAGGTTCATGATCCGGTGGGTGTTGCTGAGGTTTTCGGCAGATTCTTTGCCGAAGAGCTTGTAGTCATCCGCATCATGCAACAGGGCAATCAGCGATACCACTGCGGCATCCTGCTTTTCCTCTTCATTAAACTTTAAGGCCAGAGCTTCGACCCGCTCCACATGGCTTGCGTCGTGTCCGCTTTTGTCGCTGCCAAGCAGCTTTCTCACTTCTTCTCTGACGATTGCAATCTCTTTTGTTTCCATAGAACAAATATAACATATTCCAAAGAGCAGGAAAGAGAAAAATGTAGTACAATGAAACCATGATTCAGGAATTTAAATTGACATGCGGAAGATGTGAGGAAGAGTTAAGCGTTAACTTCTACGATCTCTTGCCGCTGGATAAGACCAACAAGAAACTCTTAAAGACCAATGACCTTTTCACGGTCGTCTGTCCGAAATGCCAGAATAAGATCAAGCTGAACTATGACTGCGTTCTGGTCGATGAGAAAAACAAGTATGCTCTGGCGCTGGTTGTGGAGGATGAAGACAAGGAGAAGGTGATCTCCCTGTTTGAAAATCACGATCAGAATTACCGCAAGCGCATCGTTAAAAACCAGCAGGAGGCTTTGGAGAAGACGTTTATCTTTGACAGCCATCTGAATGACTATGCCATCGAGATTATGAAGGCGGTCCATAAGATCGGGTTATTGAAGGAATTCGGCAGCGATACGGATCTGAAGATCTACTACACCAGAGAGCCGATCGTCTGCTTTGTGATCCTAATGAACGGAGAGAGCTACTCTCTGCCGTTTGAGAAGGATTTCTACGACCAGGTGGTCAGGGACTATCTGAATGAGGACGAGACCAATTTCAAGGAAGTCGACTACGACTGGGCGGTACGGATTCTGAGCGAAGAAGTAAATGCCTGATTGACTTTTTCGGCATTCTACTTCATAATAGATAGGAACTCGATGAACAAAAGAGTACTTATGTTTCTGACTTGTAGAGAGCCTGCGTGAGGTGAAAGCAGGCAGCGGAAAGATAACGAAGGTCCTTTGCGAGAGGCCGTGCTGAACTCACAGTAGGCGCGGACGTATTCCTACGTTACAGGACTTAAGAAGCAAGTAAGGTGGTACCACGGCAATGTCCGTCCTTTGGTACCGCTTTTTTATTTTTCAGGGAAGGGAGACAGTTATGGCGATCCGTCTGGATGTACCGGTATTAACAACAAAGCGGCTGATCATCCGTCCGATCGAACTTACGGATACGGATGATCTCTTTGAGATTTGCGCGGATCCGCGGGTGAATGACTGGCTGTCCTATCCGCTCTATCACGAAAAGGAAAAGGTACGGGAATATATCGAAATGATCTTAAACGATCCCGTCTTAAAACATATTCCGCCGCACTACGTCCTGGTGGAGAAAAAGAGCGGGAAAATGATCGGGACCTGCGACTTTGTGAAGTCGTTGGACGGTGTGAGTGAGATCGGCTATTCCCTGAACTACAACTACTGGGGACAGGGTTACATGTCCGAAGCGCTTCCGGATGTGATCCAAACCGGATTTGAGCATATCGGGTTTCGGCGCATTGAGATCAGAGCCCTGGAAGCGAATCAGCGGAGCATCCGCGTCATAGAGAAAGCGGGCTTTGTCTATGAAGGAACACAGAGAAAAGCGGCGTATGACAAGATCAGCCGTGATTATATGGATGTCAGGTGTTACAGCCTGCTAAAAGAAGACTGGGAGGAACAGAAATGAAAGAACTGATGGCCAAATACGATCATCTGAAAGTGGAAGAAGGCAAATACCAGAAGTGGGTGGAAGCCGGCTATTTCACTGCAGGCGATCTTTCCAAGAAACCGTACTGCATCGTGATCCCTCCACCAAACGTCACAGGAAAACTGCACCTGGGACATGCGTGGGATACAACGCTGCAGGATATCATTTCCCGCTATAAGAGAATGAACGGTTACGACATGTTATGGCTGGCCGGTATGGACCATGCCGGAATCGCCACACAGGCAAAAGTCGATGCCAAACTGAAGGGGATGGGAATCTCCCGCTACGACATCGGACGTGAAAAGTTTTTGGAACACGCCTGGCAGTGGAAGGAAGACTACGCCAAAACGATCCGTGCCCAATGGGCGAAACTGGGCTTAAGCCTGGACTATTCCAGAGAACGCTTTACACTGGATGAAGGTCTGAACAAGGCGGTCCGCAAGGTATTCGTGGATCTTTACAATGACGGTCTGCTCTATCAGGGCGAACGTATCATCAACTGGGACCCGGAAGCCAAGACGGCCTTAAGCAACATCGAGGTCATCTACAAGCCGACCAAGGGCGAAATGTTCCATTTCTACTACGATGTGGTGGAAACGGGACGTCAGATCGAGGTCGCCACGACCCGTCCGGAAACCATGTTCGGGGATGTCTGCGTTGTTGTCCATCCGGATGACGAGCGTTACAAGGACATCGTCGGCATGCATGTTGTCAACCCGGCCAATAAGGAAGTCCTCCCGATCATCACGGATGACTACATCGATATCGACTTCGGAAGCGGCGCCATGAAGTGTACGCCGGCCCATGACCCGAATGACTTCATCATCGGGGAAAAATACGGCTTCCCGAAGATCATCTGCATCAACGAAGACGGCACCATGAACGAAAAGGCCGGAGAATACGAAGGCTTAGACCGCTATGAATGCCGCGCGAAACTGGTCGAGCGCATTAAGAGCGAAGGACATCTGGCCTACATCGAAGAGATCGAGCACAATGTCGGTTACTCCGAACGGACCGATGTCGTTGTGGAACCTTATTTAAGCAAGCAGTGGTTCGTCAAGATGAAACCGCTGGCCGAAGAGGTCTTAAAATACCAGGGAACGGAAGACGGAATCAGCTTCTATCCGCCGCGTTTCAATAAAACATTTACCCAGTGGCTGGAAAACATCGAAGACTGGTGCGTTTCCCGTCAGCTGTGGTGGGGACACCGCATCCCGGCCTGGTATCATAACGAAACAGGCGAAGTCTATGTCGGCATGGAAGCGCCGGAAGACATTGAAAACTGGCATCAGGACGAGGATGTTCTGGACACCTGGTTCTCCAGTGCCCTCTGGCCGTTCTCCACATTGGGCTGGCCGGAAAAAACAGCCGATTTCGAGCGTTATTATCCGACGGACGTCTTAGTCACGGGTTACGACATTATCTTCTTCTGGGTTGCCAGAATGGCGTTCCAGGCCAGATATTTCACTCATACCCATCCGTTTAAGGACTGCCTCATTCACGGTCTGATCCGTGACGCCCAGGGCAGAAAGATGAGCAAGTCCTTAGGCAACGGCGTGGACCCGATGGATGTCATCGAAGAGTACGGCGTGGACGCCTTGCGTTTCTTCTTAACCAACAACTCCACTCCGGGTCAGGATATCCGTTACATTCCGGAAAAGGTGGAAGCAGCCGCCAACTTTATCAACAAGATCTGGAATGCGGCACGGTTCACCTTAATGAATCTGCCGGAAGACTTCTCTCTGGAAGATATCGACTTAAGCAATGCCGGTATCATTGACAAGTGGATCATTCAGAAATTCAATGCCACTTTAGCCAATGTCAACCGCAACATGGAAAAATACGAGTTCGCCTTAGTCGGCAATGAACTCTACAACTTCATCTGGGATGACTTCTGCTCCTGGTACATCGAACTGGCGAAAGCGGGACTCTACTCCGAAGACGAGAAGATCAAGCGCGCCACCCAGTCCACACTGGTGACGATCTTAACGGGCATTATCAAGATGCTGCACCCGTTCATGCCGTTTGTGACGGAAGAAATCTATTCCGCCTTACCGCATACGGCGGAAGCGTTATGTATCGACAAGTGGCCGACAGCGATCGCATGCGACGATGTTGCGGCATTCAACAGCTGCGAAACACTGATCAGCATCATCAGCGGCGTCCGTGAGTTAAAGACGGAAGCCAACCTGAAACCGCAGGCGGAACTCGATGTCCTCATCAAGGACGAAGCCGGAAACGTCATGACACCGGACCCGGTCACTTCCCCAATCCTTTACCGTATGGTCAAGGCCAAGTGGCAGGATCATCTGGACGGGGAACTTCTGGTGAAACCGATCAAGGGCGGTATCCTGAATGTCCTTCAGGAAGCCATCAGCAACAAGGAAGAGGAAATCGCCAAGCTGAATAACGACAAGAAGCGCTTAGAAGGGGAAATCAAGCGTTCCAACGGCATGCTGAACAACCCGAACTTCATGTCCAAGGCACCGGCTGCCAAGATCGAAGAGGAAACCAAGAAACGTGACGAATATCAGAGACAGTACGATCTGGTGCTTGCACGTCTGGCGGAACTGCAGAAATAAGAATGAAGGCTCTTAAGAGAGCCTTTTTTGATGGCATTGAAAAAACATGGTAAACTAATAGGGTAGTCCTCAAAGAAAGGAGTGATAATCCGATGATCAATTACCTGGTTGATTATGAAAATGTAAAAAATGACGGATTTGAAGGCGTTGCCCAGTTATCCAATGAAAACAACATCTATGTCTTCTATACGGATAATTCCAAGACGCTGACGTTTGATACACTCCATGCCATCTCAGAATCCAAGGCCAATATCGACTATCAGAAAGTCATGGCCGGCAGCAAGAATGCCCTGGATTTCCAGCTTTCTTCCTACCTGGGATATCTGATTGGAATCAATGGAGATAAAGACGAATACTATATTGTGACAAAAGACATGGGATATAAATGTCTGATCGATTTCTGGAATAAGGGCAGCATCAAGGTGGCCATCGTTCCGAATTTCAAGGCCAATAAAGTAATCAACGTGCAGACGCTGAAAGAGGAAGCAACGCTTGATCCGGACATTCAGAAGATCATTAACAGTTACAAGACCAAGACCGGGATCAACAACGCCCTGGTGAAGAAGTACGGAAGCACCAGGGGCGGCGAGATCTACAAATCCATCAAGCCGTTTATCAAAGATAAAAAGGGAAGATAAAGAAAAGGGGCTGTAACGAAATAGGTTAGGCTCAAAGAACAATAAAACCCGGTGAAGACCGGGTTTTACTGTATAATGTAATCATGAATTACACTACTATTAAAAGGCAATTAAATAGTAACGCAATTCAGCTGAGATTACCACT
>CADCPY010000032.1 GCA_902803495.1 uncultured Erysipelotrichaceae bacterium | reverse complement strand
CGATCACGGTTACATAAATCGACAGAAAGGAAAAGGTATATCCTGTTGATCATCAGTTTGATGAGTCAATTAGAATATACCAGGAGGGATGGATATGGACAGCAGAAAATTTACCATGAACAGTTTTGTCTTAACGGTAATTCTCTTTTCCGCGATTTTTCTCTTCTTTACGGTAACGGTTTCCGATATGGCGGACACCCATGTCATCAATGAGAACTATCCGCTGGAAGATACCGGCTACTATATCCGCTATACGACGCATATCCCGAGCGGCATCTACGACGGGGAAGGCCAGGGAGCGCATCTGCTTCTGGAAGGCTCCTACGGTCACGACTGGGGTGCGTATGTTTCGGGTGATACGCTTTACTGCAATGAGTATCACACGACGACACTCGGCTATATGACGACCAGTGTGGTAAAGATCAGCTTAAAGGATTTCTCCAAGGAAGTACTGTATCAAGACTGCATGGTGCGCGGCGTGATCGCTTCGGGAGAACTCTTACTGTATGACAATGTGGTCATGCCGAACTGGTTCCCGAAAAGCAATCCCTTATGTTTAATGTACGACATCTCGCGCAGGGGAGACGCCCTGGATTCCTTGGAAGCCACGGTGGTTCTCTATGATATCGCAAGTGCCAAAGAAGTCTTTAGGAAAGACGACACGATTGCGCAGAGCGACAAGCGCGTGGAATACTATTTAAGCAAGACGCTTCAGGAGATCGCATCATGAAGTACCGCATTGGAAATTACCGCTTTACGGGGCTGGAGCTGTATGTGTATCTTCTGCAGATCGCCGCAATGTTACCGCTGCTTTACATCCTGGTGGCAACCGGATCGAATATCCTGTATCTCAAGCGGGGGATTACGGCAGTCCTATTTGAGATCGGTACGGCCTGTCTGCCGCGCATTGTCACCTACCCCTTATCCTGGCTTTACCGCTTACGGATGAGCGAGGTCTACCTCTATTTCGGCTTTGCCTTCTTTGCCCTGATCTACGGGATCTTAGTCACAAGGCTGGCCAAAAAGGGAAACGGCATGACCAAGGTTGCCCTGGTTCTGGTAGGAATGGATCTTGTGTTACGGGTATTGCCGCTGCACTTCAATAAGGTCTTCCCGCTCTATCTCACACTGATCGGATTTGCGGTAAGAATACTGAGCTTCCTGCTGTTACTCCGTGAAGTAAGAAACATGACAGAAGAAAAGGAGTAGAGATTTGATCTCTACTCCTTTTTTGAGGCTTTGTTTCTGATATTAGAGGGATTCTCTTCCGGCTTCGTTCAAGTCGACGTCGCTGGTTTCTCTTAAGTGTTTCTTCACATAGAAGATGGACAGTAACATGAACGGTACGAAGAAGGCCAGCTGCAGTAAGCCGATGTTCCTGGATCCGATGCTGGAATAGAGGACACCGATGACAATCGTTAAGACCATGTTGCTTAAAGCAGTGTACTGCAGTAAACCGACGACCGTGGCACGCATTTCCGTCGGAACGGATTCGGCCGGGACAACGATATACAGTAAGTCAGAGAATGACCATAAGCCGCCGTACATTAAGCCGTTGGATATGGCTAAGAGTACCGGGGAAGCGCCTGCTCTGGCCAGGAAGACGAAGGCGACCTGACCGACAAGTGCCAGACATCCGAAGAGGATACCGGATTTCTTACGTCCGAGCCAGTCTGTTAAGAATCCGCTGAAGAAAGCGAAGACCGCATAGACGACCGGTTCCACCACGTAGAAGATATTCATGTTGGCATCGCTCTGTCCGTAGGCCAGCATTGTCTCTGCAGCATAACCCGTTAAGGCAACGGCGCACATGAATAAAACGTCGATTAAGATCAGGTTGCGGACCTGATGGTCATGGAACATGAAGTGGATGGCTTCCTTGAAACCGCCCTTGACTGTCTTTTCCGTCGGGACTTCTTCTTCGAGCTTCTGCAGCTCTTCATCACTCTGTTCGAGATAGTCGATTCTCTGCTGCAGGAAAACCGGTGTTTCCTTTAAGAGGACCATGCTTAAGACACCAACCGCAATGGCGATGACAACCGGTACCAGGAAGACGAGTCTCCATGTTGTGACATCGGCCGGATTGTAGAAGATGGAACGCAGGACACCGATCAGGGAGACGCTTAATAAGGCGATACCCTTGGTGACGGAGCAGTAAGTGGCCCGGCGTTCTTTCGGAGCGACTTCCATGATATAGATTACCTGAATGTCGTTCGGTGTGAAGAAACCGAAGACGACAGTTCCGATGATATAAGCCATGTAGTTTGGAGCAACCATGCAGATCAGCATGCCGATCCCCATACCTAAGACGTTGACAACCAGTAACGGTTTTCTGCCGTATTTATCCGAAAGGGATTTATAGAGCGGCAGTAACATTGTAATAATGTAAGTCGGGATCGTCGCAATGGCCATCTTGGAAATGGCGTCTGCATACTGCTGGGAAGATGCATCCTGATTCGGGATCTTGAACAGGTCATAGATCATGTACGGACGCATCAGGTTGATGTTGGAAGTGATCTCGTCAACACAGTAGATAACCGTGATGATGACCATGATGAGGAATAGGTTTTTCAGAAAGGCATTGCTCTTTCTGAGTTTTTCCTTCAGAGAATCCAGCTGCTGTTTCTTCTGAAGGGTGGAATCTTGTTTGTTTGACATAAAAAAATTTTCTCCTGCAAACTGTCCTTGAATTGTGTGGACATAAATTTCTCTATTTCTATTATATCGGAATCTTTTTTGAAAAAACAGACAGAGAAATAAAAAGGAGCCGTGAAATTTCACGGCTCCTGAACTCCTTAGAGCCAGCTTCCCGTCTTGCGGGTGTAGAAGTATTTATAGATCTGAATGATCGTGGCATAAAGCACAAGCAGGGTCAGAATCCATAAGAGATAGCTGAGCGGGAGTCTTGTTAAGTCAAAGATCGTCGCAATATCCGTAAAGCAGATCAGAACTGTTGCCAGAACGATCAGGGATGTGGAGAGAATCAGCTGCTTGCTTGGTGAGCTGTCCTTGAGCGGTGTCTTATTGGTACGGATCATATGAATGATCATCGTCTGCGAAATGATACCGAAGGCAAACCAGCCCGTCTGGAAGGAAGCCGCTTTTTCCACCGTATTGAACCCCATGAAGTTCCAGAGGATGAAGAAGCAGCAGATATCCAGAATCGTGGAGAAGAGTCCGAAGATCACCATGAAGCGGCGGATCCCTTTGGTATTCCAGGATTTCGGTTTTTCAATGAAGTCGCTGTCCACATTGTCAAACGGCATGCCGGTCTGGGCAAAGTCGTTCAGAATGTTCTGAATCAGAATGTGCACCGGCTTTAACGGTAAGAACGGCAGGAACAGGCTTGCGATAATGACGGAGATGATGTTCCCGAAGTTGCCGCTGGTGGCCATGTTGATGTATTTGAGAACGTTGGTGAAGGTCTTTCTGCCGTTGATGACACCCTGTTCCAAGACGTTCAGATCCTTTTCCAAAAGGATGATGTCGGCCGTTTCCTTCGCAATGTCGACCGCCGTATCAACGGAGATGGAAACGTCTGCCTGTTTTAAGGCAGGGGAGTCGTTGATGCCGTCACCCATATAGCCGACCGTCTTGCCCATCTCCTGATAGAGGCGCACGATGCGCTGCTTCTGCAGCGGGGAAAGCTTGGCGTAGAGGTGGGTATCGAGAATGCGCTCCTTCAGTTCGGCATCCTTCATGCTTTCGACGTCCTTGCCGCTGAGGTAGTTGTTGACCGTAATGCCGACTTTCTCGCAGACGTGCAGTGCCACACCTTCCGAGTCGCCCGTTAAGACGACCGTATCGATGCCGTGCTTCTTTAAGGCCACAATGGCCTGGGCGGCGCTTTCCTTCGGCGGATCCAAAAATCCGATGAAACCTAACAGGACCATGTCGCTTTCGTCGCTGACGTTGAAGGCGCCGGCTTCCCGGACGTTGTTTTTCTGAGCCACGGAGAGGATACGCAAACCTTCCTTGTTGTATTTCTCATAGACCTGGTAGGCTTCCGCTTTCGCTTCCTCGCTCATCGGCAAGACCTGTCCGTCTTTTTCAATGAAGGCACAGATCGACAGTATCTCATCGACCGCACCTTTGGTAATTAACTGGCGCTTGCCGTTATCGTCCTTTAAGACAACGCTCATTCTTCTACGGGAGAAGTCAAACGGGATCTCGTCCTCACGGATGTACTTTTCCTTTAAAACACCCATGCGCTCCTTTTCCGCCCGGTTGATGATCGCAATATCGATCAGGTTCTTTAACCCTGTCTGATAGTAGCTGTTGAGGAAGGCGTGACGCAAAACGCGGCTGTCTTCCTTGCCGGTGACATCCATGTAGCGCTCTAAGATGATTTCATCTTCGGTGAGTGTCCCGGTTTTGTCGGTGCAGAGGATGTCCATCTGGCCGAAGGTCTGAATGGCGCTCATCTTTTTGACGATGGTTTTTTTCTTACTCATCTCAATGGCGCCGGCAGCCATGGTGGTTGTCATGATGACCGGCAGCATTTCCGGCGTGATACCGACGGCAATCGTAATCGCAAAGATGATGGAATCCCAGGTTCCCTTGCCGGTGAAAAGATTGATGGCTAAAATGATCGGCAACATGATGAGAATAAAGCGGATGAGCAGGGAAGAGATGTCATCGATGCCTTTCTCAAAGCTGTTTTTCTCATTGATGGCGGAGAGGGACTTCGCCATGTTTCCGAAGTAGGTTTCGTTCCCGATGCTTAAGACCACGGCCTTGGCGCTGCCGGAAACGATGTTGGTGCCCATAAAGCCGACATTCGGAATCTCCGTGATCGGCTCAATGCCCTTGCAGGTTGTGAATTTCTCCACCGGGTTGCTTTCCCCGGTGAGGGCGGCCTGGTCGACGAAGAGGTCCTTGGTCTCAAAGAACCGGACGTCGGCCGGAATCATGTCCCCGCTGGAGAACTTGATGATATCTCCCGGCAGGATGTTTTCCGCTTCGACCTGCTGTAAAACCTCATCCCGGTAGACATCGAGTTTGTTGGTGATCATCTTCCTGAGTTTCTTCGCCGCGCTGTCGCTCTTCACGCTCTGGAAGAGGGAGATGGCGGAAGAGATCAGGATGGTGGAGGTGATCAGAATAAAGGTCGCATAGTCCTTTTTGGCCGGCAGAATGATATCTGTAAACAGCGTGATCACCGCGACCACAATCAAAACAATGTTGAACGGGTTGATGATGGCTTCCCGGATCTGCTTATAGATGGTATTCTCGTTGCCCGTATCGATGCGGTTTTCTCCGTATTCGTCCACTAAGTCGTCAATGTCGACCACACTGATGCCCGCCGTGGAGGTGTTGTACTTACGGAAGAGTTCCTCAATCGGTAAGAGAGAGCCGACTCTTAAGTTCGCTTCGACCAGTTTCTGCTTTTCTTCAATCAGATTGACTTTTTTCTTCGCTTTCTTCTTGTTGACTGTCATGTTTTTGTACTCCTTTCTGTTTCAAATAAAGGATGAAGCGGGACACAAAAAAACGGTCTCAGACCGTTGACGAAGCTTTCACTGTTAGATGATAAAAACTCAGATATATCTGACAGGTAAAGTCCCATCAAAGATCCGTCGATTTCCATTTCGTATGTGCCGCTTACTGCCTTCACTTTGCATGAAACTTCACCTCTTTTCTAAGCCCATTATAGACATAGTTTTTGACAAAAGACAAGAAAAATCGGCCGGATTTTGCTGTCTTTTCCGCCGTTTTTGAAAGATAATAGAGGTAGATAGAAAACCGCGGGAGAATTGTTATGAAAAATGTACTGATCATCGGCGCAAACGGCTATATTTCCTCTTTTCTGACTTCCCTGTTACTGCAGGATCCGGAAGTGAAACTGTCTTTAATCCAGAGACGGAACAAGCCGGAAGACTACAACGAAGGGGCGGAAGTCTTCTTAAGCGACATCCGCAACGAAGAAGAGAAAGTAAAGGAGTGGCTCAAGGATAAGTTCTTTGACAGCGTCATTGACTTTACGATCTACCGCAAGGAAGATGCGGAAAGCTCCGTCCGCTTATTTAACGGGAAAACAGGACAGTTTATCTTTATTTCCACGGTGGTCGTGCAGGATCATAGCCGTGCCTGTTATATGAATGAGACAGTGCCGTACGGAAACAGGTATTCCCATTACGGAATGTTTAAGGAAGAGTGCGAGCACTACTTCTTTGAGGAAGCGAAAAACGGCTTCCCGGTGACCGTTGTGCGTCCGTCGCAGACCTACTCCAAGGATAAGATTCCGCTCAGTATTAAAGGAAAGACCTGCTGGAGCGTCGTCAGTAGGATGTTAAGGGGCAAGGAAGTCATCGTGCACGGTGACGGGCAGGGCATCTGGACCAATACGCATGCGCTGGACTTTGCGCATCTGATTGATCCAATTATCGGAAACCCGGCGGCGGTCGGAGAGATCTATCAGGTCATGAATCCGGAATTTATGACGTGGGATCAGATGTATCAGACATTGGCAGATGTTTTAGGTGTGGAATACAAGCCGGTCTATATCAGCACGTATTTACTCGATGAGAGCAAAAAGTATTACTGGAAGGAGACGATCCACGGGGATAAGCACTTCTCTTCCCTGTACGATATTTCCAAGCTGCGTGCATTAGGCTGTGATTACCGTCCGCAGATCTCCTTAAAGGAAGGTTATTCCTTATATATGGAATATATGAAGGCCCATCCGGAAAAGCAGGTGGAGGATGAGGCGTTTGACGCCTGGTGCGATCAGGTGATTGAAAAGTACAAGGCCCTTGCCAAAGCCTTCACGGAGGATATTTAACCTTGAAGAGCTGGATATGGATCGCCGCAGGGTTCATTGGAATCCTCGGGGTCATTCTCTTCCTTCTGAGACGGAAGAAAACCTTCCTCATTTCCAAAAGCGGAGTGATGGAAGGTGTGATCCTCGGAATCAGTAAAGGCCTGCGTACATCCGAGAAGGAAAAGGATACCTATTATCTGGTGGCGGAAGTGAAGGATGAAAGAGGGAACCGTATCACCTGTTCCTCGCATCCGTTAAACTTTTATCCCGGGAAGGATCTGATCGGAAAAAAAGTGACGGTCCGTTTTGTGAACCGTCACGTCAGTGAATATGAAATGGAGATCGACAGGATTCTCTAAAGCCCCTGTTCTTTCACAAAGGCGTAGAAGTCCTGTTCTTTTTCTTTGTCGGAAACAGAGACCGTGCCAATCGGGTGGGCATAGATGATGCATTCCTCTATACCGTCCAATCCGAACGCTTCATTGGCAATGGAATCCACCACAGCCCCGATGGCGCATCCGCCCAGATGGATGGAAGTGGAGGCCAGATAGAGATTCTCGGTGATATGTCCCGCATCAATCAGCAGTACCCGGTGGGCATAGATGCCGTAGCGCCACTCCGCGCGGTAGTAAACGGCACTGATATAGAAGACCGCATTGGCTTTGGCTGCCCATACCTGTTCCTGCAGGGATTCGGAGATGAAGTCTTTCAGATTATCCTGCTCCTTGATGAGCTCGAGCTTATGGCTCATCGGCAGGTAGTGATAGAAGCCGTTCGGGACGCCTTCCACATTCTGTAAGGTAAGATAGATTTCAAACTCATGACGGGCTCCGCCGCACGGCACCGTACGCAGGGTCGCATAGGCCTTGCCGCGGATCTCCTTGATGCCCTGAGAGCACCATAATAAATAGGAGAGTTCCGTGAGCGTCATCCTCTCTTCCGTATAGACGCGGTGCGAGGCGCGGCTGTTGATGACAGTTAAGAAGTCGTTATTAATGTTTAAGGTTGCGAAGTCCATCGGCAGATCGATGGTTTTCTTGCCGTTTGGCTCTTTGACGAGCGGCGGCTGCTGTTTTTTGAGCTCCTGGTCCGTGTAGTAGGTCTCGTCATTGTATTCTTCGCTGTAGGACGGCTTGGTGAAGGCGCGTCCCCGGTTGATCAGTTCCCGGATTTTTGTTTCTTCCATAGTCTCTTCCTCTTTCCTCAATTATAAAACGGAGAAGGGCAGTGAATCTATTCAGAAGCATGTTATAATAGTACAAACGGAAAGGAAATCACATGCGGTATTATATTTCGGATCTGCATTTTTATCATCGCGGCATTAAGGAAATGGACGTGCGCGACTTTGCGACGGTTTTTGAAATGCACGAATACATGATTGAAAAGTGGAATGCGAGAGTCCGCAAGAATGACGAAGTCTTTATTCTGGGAGACTTGTCCTTCGGCAACGGCGTGGAGACATGGGAAATCATGACCAAGCTCAACGGCAAACTGACCTTAATTGAAGGAAATCATGACGGACGGTTTTTAGACGATAAGGAATTTGTGGACAACTTTGAAAATGTGCTTTCCTACGATGAGAAAAAGGATGACGGCAGACGGGTGATCCTCTCCCATTATCCGATGCCGTTTTACAACCATCAGTTCAAACGCAACAATGAAGATGAACTGAAAACGTACATGTTATACGGACATGTGCATAACACCTTTGACGAATATCTTCTGAACCGCATGATCAACGAGATGAAAAAGCTGGAGCGGGAATCGGTCGGCGGCGGTGCGGAAACAACACCGGCGCAGCTGATCAACGTCTTCTGTGTTTACTCGGACTACACCCCGCTCACACTGGATGAGTGGATCGAGCTGGATAAGAAGCGCAGAGCGTGGATCAATGAGGAAGAAGCGAAAAAGGGCGGTCTATTGAACTACGAAGACTGGAAGCGCATGAATGCGGAAATGCTGATCAAGGCGAAAGAGGGCTGGAAATGAGAAGCGGAGCTGTTTTCATGCGGCATATGAAATAAAAAGATGTTTTAGGCCGGAGAAATTCCGGCTTTTGCATAGAAGGAAAGGAGTCAGGGATGCATTATTTCGGACGGTTTTATCTGGATCAGGAAAAGGATATCCTGGTGAATCTCTATCAGGATCACGATACGCTTTACTATATTTTACGCACACCGAACCATCACACCGGCAATCTCATCCGCAATCTGGCCAAGCTGTGCGGCCTGGAGCTGAGCCGCGACGATAACGGCTTATGGATCATTGAAGGCATCATTCCGTGCTATATCGATGCCAATAATAACCGCATCTATATTTTCCGCTTGGGCAACACCAAAGTGGCCAATATCTATCCGGACGGCAGAGTGGAAATGAAAGCCAGCATTCCTTCCATCTCCAAAACGCTCATGTCCCAGACCAAGGACTACAAGCTGGGCATTGAGAAGACCATTATCAAAACCTATATCTTAGAGGAGAATAAATTCCGCACGGACCTGCATACCCATATGAATGCGATCCTCTCCGCGGACACTTTAATCGCGCTTGGCATCTGCCATCAGATCCGCTATCCGCTCTACTACATTAAAAAGCTGGATCTGAAACTCACCAGGGCGCAGGAAACCAAGCTCGCGAAATGGCGGGAGATTGCCGAGAAGACGGTGGATACCACGGGTTTATTCGGCAAGTACAAAGAGCGCAAGATCGACGACAACACGTGGATCAACTTTGCGGACCTCATTTTAAACAACCCGGAAAACAATGCCTACAATATCCCGAAGATCCGGGCGTCCCTATCTGTTTTAAAAGACGGGCAGGCGGTCTTTACCAATCTGGAGAAAGTCTATCTCTACCGCTACGTCTTTACCAAGGGAACGCCAAGCGAAACGCAGATTCCGCTTCATCCGGTTTCCGCCATACAGGATAAGGAAATTGAAGCGGCTGTCAAACAGATGATTGCGGATCATAAGGATCCGAAGTATCAGAACAACACCCTCTTTCAGGACAAGCTGCTCTGGATCGGGAGAACCTACCAGCATCAGGGCATCCGCTATGTGGAGATCTCCGATACGACGCTTGTAAAACACGGGGCAGCCTATGACATGCTGGAAGCGGTGCATGAAGTTTTGCCGAAGGTGGAAAAAGAGACCGGTGTCACCATCCGCTTTCTGGCAGCCATGCGGCGTATTCCGTTAACGTTAGTGAAAGACCGCATTGAAGAGGTCAACTATCTGGCGGACAATATTGCGGTATTAAAAGCCGTGGCGGAAGATCCGTATGTGGCGGGCTGCGACTTTGTCGGGGAAGAGATCAACTCGATTCTGGACTTACGGAAAGCCATTGCGGAAGTCGTGAAGATTGCGAAAGAGATTCCATCCTTTGTGATCCGGATCCATGCCGGGGAGAACGACAGCTTAACGGACAATGTGGCCAACAGTATCCTATGCGTGAAGGAAGCACTGGACGAGGATCAGAAGATGCCGCAGGTGCGGATCGGGCACGGGTTATATACGGCCAATCTGAACAGTGCCAAGGGGAAGGAGTTGATCCGGAGCATCCGGGAAAACAATGTCATTCTGGAATTCCAGATCACTTCCAACGTGCGCTTAAACAACCTGAATACATTATCGAAGCATCCTCTGAAGAAATATCTCGGCTTCGGACTGGACTGCGTCCAGGGCTCCGACGGGGCGGCCATCTACGGCACATCCAATATCGACGAGCAGTTATCCTTGGAGAAACTGCTGGATCTCAAAGGGGACGATTTGAAAAAGATGAAAGCCGTGGAAGAGCGCATCATGAAGGATGCGATGCAGTCCATGCAGGAAAAGAAAGCCTTACTGGAAGAAAAACTGCAGGGCAGATCGATTCGCGAGTACTATCAGAAAGCCAGCGAAGAGATCAAGAAGGGGAAGGAGATTTCCCTCTTACCGCCGGGCAAGGAATATGCCGTGGATGCT